>NZ_JAMYPL010000016.1:0-151547 GCF_040320355.1 Mesorhizobium sp. M0715
CGAGGAAATCGAGCGGGATTTCGTTGCGGCGGGTCTTGTCGAACAGATAGCGGCTGCCGCGCACCCAGGTCCACATGGCCAGCACGATGGTGAAGGCCACGGCCAGCGAGGCCCAGCCGCCCTCGAACACTTTGACGATGTTGGAGGCAAAAAAGCCGACGTCGATGAAGCCGAACAGCGCCGTCATGGCGACCGCCACCCACAGCCGCCATTTCCAAATCCGCGTCATGACCACAAACAAGAGCACTGTGGTCACCAGCATGTTGCCGGTCACCGAGATGCCGTATGCCGACGCCAGCCTGCTGGATTCGCCGAAGCCGACGACCAGCATCATCACCACCAGCGCCAGCAGCAGGTTGACGCGCGGCATGTAGATCTGGCCGGACTGTTTCTCCGAGGTGTGCAGGATTTCAAGGCGCGGCAGCATGTTGAGCTGCACCGCCTGCCTGGTCAGCGAGAAGGCGCCCGAGATCACCGCCTGGCTGGCGATGACCGTCGCGGCGGTCGCCAGCACGACCATCGGGATCAGCGTCCAGCCTTCGTTCATCTCAAAGAAAGGATGGCCGACGACGCCGTTCTTGGCCAGCACGAAGGCACCCTGCCCGGCATAGTTCAGCAGCAGGCACGGGAACACGACCCACAGCCAGGCGAGCACGATCGGCTTGCGGCCGAAATGCCCGAGATCGGCATAGAGTGCTTCCGCACCGGTGACGGCGAGGAAGATGGCGCCGATGGTCACGAAAGCGACGTCGGGCGAATTGATCAGAAACGCGACGATGTAGTGCGGGCTGATCGCCCACAGGATTTCCGGATCGGCGATGATGTGGTTGAGGCCGGAAAGGCCGATCGCCAGGAACCACACCGCCGTCACGGGACCGAAGACCAGCCCCACACCCCCCGTGCCGAAACGTTGCACCGCAAACACCATGGCAAGGATGACCAATGTCAGCGGCACGACATAGGGCTGGAAGGTCGGCGTGACGACATTCATGCCCTCAACCGCCGACAGCACCGATATCGCCGGCGTGATGACGGCATCACCGAAGAAAAGCGATGCCCCGACAATGCCGATGCCGAGCATCAGCGCCGAGCGCTTGGGGAAACTGCCGCGCGCCAGCGCCATCAGCGACAGCACGCCGCCCTCGCCGCGGTTGTTCGCCCGCAGCACGAACATGATGTATTTGATGGTGACGATGATCGTCAGCGACCAGATGATCAGCGACAAAACGCCCAGAATATCGCCGCGCTGGGCGACTTGTCCGCCCGACGACGCCACCAGCGCCTCGCGAAAGGCGTAGATCGGGCTGGTGCCGATATCCCCATAGACGACACCGAGCGCGCCCAGCATCAGAACCTTGGTGCTGTGCTGCTCGACTTCCGAATGGCTCGATTGTTCGACGGGTTCTGCCTCACTACCAGTATTGGTAAGGGCCATGGACGACACTCCGATAAGCGCGCGGTGCTCTACGCTTGCTGCAATGCAATATCAAGTGCCGTCGCGTAATGGCTGCCATGCCTGCCACGCGAGGCTGCCATCGCTACCATCCGCAGGCCTTGAGGAACCGACCCACCGTGCCGGCCATGCCATACTCCAACGCGTCGGCTGTCAACCCATGTCCGATCGACACTTCGGCCAATGCCGGAATGCGCTTGGCAAGTGCGGGCAGATTGCTGACCACCAGATCGTGCCCGGCATTGACCTGAAGCCCGGCAGCAAGCGCGGCGTCGGCGGTTTTTCCCAGTCTTTCCAGCTCCTTGGCCGCTTTGGCGGAATCTGTGTGATAGCTACCATATGGACCCGTATAGAGTTCGATACGGTCGGCGCCGACATCGCGGGCGGCCGCCACCCAATCGGGGTCCGGATCGGAAAACAGCGACACGCGAAAGCCCCCCTTTTTCAGACGCTTGACGATCGGTGTGAGGAACGCGGCCCGGGTGGCGAAGTTCCAGCCATGGTCCGATGTCGCCTGGGCCGGATCGTCCGGCACCAAAGTCACCTGTTCGGGCTGGTGCTTTTCCACAAGCACCAGGAAATCCTCGGTCGGATAGCCCTCGATGTTGAATTCCGCGCGCGGAAACTCGTCGTCGATCAGCGACCGAATCTCAGGCAGATCGGAGTGTCTTGTGTGCCGCTCGTCGGGGCGTGGATGCACCGTCAGCCCATGCGCTCCGGCCGCCAGCGCAATGCGGCCGAGGCCGGTCACGCTTGGCCACGGCAGGTCGCGCCGGTTGCGCAGCATGGCGATGGCATTGAGGTTGACGGAGAGCTTTGCAGGCATGCGGGTGGCCTCGGAAATCATTCAACGCGCCCACCTATAATGCCTTTGACGGGAACAGTAATGCCTTTGGTGGGAACAGACTGGGGGTTTCGCGTGTTCCAAGCCTGATGAGCGAACCCGGGAAAGGACGCACCGATGAATTTTCTCGATGAGGTTCCGGCAATCCGCCGTATCGAGACCAGCCGCGACGACCTTTTCGCCATCGATGTCGTCGGGCACGTTTCCGCGGCCGACGGTGAAAATCTTTTCGGGCTGCTGGAGGCAGCCTATGCCCTGCACCCGCGCATCGATGTGCTGGTGCGCCTCGTCGACCACGATGGCGTCGACTGGGCCGACATCGCGGACGAGACCCTGAAGCAGGGTGCCATTCATGCATTGGAACATGTCGGCCGTTGCGCAACCATCGGCGAACCGGACTGGATAGCGGACGCACAACGCTTTCTGCCGTCCTCACCGCCCATCGAAATCAGGCATTTCAGGGCGGAGGACGAGGCTGCCGCCTGGCAATGGCTTGCCGCACAGCCTATCGGGGCAACAGCATCCGGAGCCCCTACCTGACGATCGTCAGCCGTTCGGCCGCCCGCGTGATGGCGGTGTAGAGCCAGCGCTGGCGGGTTTCCTTGAAGGCCCAGCTTTCATCGAACAGCACAATCTCGTTCCACTGCGAGCCCTGCGCCTTGTGCACGGTCAGCGCGTAGCCATAGTCGAAATCGTCGAAGCGCTTCTTCTGCTGCCAGGGGATATCGGCATCGGGATCCTCGAACGCCGCCTTGAGCAGCTTGATCTTGGCGACGCCACGATCCGGATCGTCCTCTTCCGGCGACACCAGAAGGTTGATGCCGGGCTTCACCGTCTCGCGCGACGAGGTCATCACCTTCCACAGCGAGCCATTGAGCAGGCCCTTGGCCGGATCGTTGCGCAGGCAGACCAGCTTGTCGCCGGCTTGCGGATAATCGGCGTTGAAGCCCTTGAGCTCGCGCAGCCGCTGATTGTAGCGGCGACGCGTGCGGTTGGTGCCGACCAGCACCTGGTCCGCCTTCAGCACCAGCTCCTGGGTGACGTCTTCCTTGCCGATCACCTGCGCCGTGCCATAGTCGCCACGCATGAATTCACGGCCCTCGCGCACATCGAGCGCCAGCCGCAGGATCGGGTTGTCGCGCGCCTGCCGGTGGATTTCGGTCAGCAAAAAATCCGGCTCGTGGTCGGTGAAGAAGCCGCCGCCCGAGATCGGCGGCAGCTGGCCGGGGTCGCCCAGCACCAGGATCGGCGTGCCGAAACTCATCAGGTCGCGGCCGAGTTGCTCGTCGACCATCGAGCATTCGTCGATGACGACCAGTTTCGCCCGCGTAATCGGGCTCTGGCGGTTGAGCGAGAAGGTCGGCGACATCGACGTCTTGCCGGTGACCTCGTCCGATACCGATTCCTCGCCCTTCGGCCGATAGATCAGCGAATGGATGGTGCGCGCATTGACTGCACCCTTGGAGCGCAGCACCTGCGCCGCCTTGCCGGTAAAGGCGGCGAACTGCACCTGGCCGTCGACATGTTCGGCGAAATACCGCGCCAAGGTCGTCTTGCCGGTGCCGGCATAGCCGAACAGCCGGAACAGCTGCGGCTGGCCGGTCTTCAGCCATTGGGCGACCGCCTGCAGCGCGTCGTCCTGTTGGGGAGAGAATTCCATCAGTGCGACAGACCGGATTCGCAGGGGAAAGACAAGATCGGTTGCCACCATCATCGATGCGCCGGGACGCTTCAATGCCGCCGACGGGTCAGGCTATCAGGCACAGACAAGAACGTAAAGGGAACATACAAGCTCATCCCACACCTTATCGAATCGGCTGGGGATCGTTTTCTAGCAGGATCGGCTTGCCGTGCGGCGTGGCATGCGCGGCGCGCTCCCAGGCTTCAGCCATAGCGTCGACATCCGACTTCGCGGCCAGCCCTTTGGTGGCAAGCAGGCTTTCCAGCGCCGCCAGCCAATGTTCGTAATAATCATGGCCGTCCGCTGCGGCGCCCGGTCTCTTCACTTCTTCCGACAGTGCCTGCGCCCACTCGCTCCACGAAAACAGGCGCTTGTCGTGCAACGCCACCGTCATGGCGAACGCCTCGGCCTGCCATGGTTCGGCGAAAACAGGGGCATCGACGCCCGGAGGCAAATCGCCAACGAAGCCATCACGCCGGCTCAAGATAGCTCTCCCAGGCGTCGATCGACACAACAAGCATCGGGTCGGCGCCCTCGCCCCAGATTTCCGGCCCTTCGAAAACCACGGTGTAGACCCATTGCGGATTTTCGCCGTGTCCATGCGCGTTGCTGTCGGGGAACACGAAGCCATCGCGCACGGCCTCGATTCTACCCTGCTTGCCGCGTGCGTAGCGCGGCAGCCGCGTGTGGCCGGTCGGGTTGAAGTTCTTGGTCCGCACAGGATCGCCGGCCTTGAACCGCGCCGGCTGTGCCACCGGCCGGTCGCAAGGCCCGCCCTTGGCCAGCACGGCAGGCACGTTTTCCGCCTTCAGCACCCTTTTCGGTGTCGCAGCCGGATCAATCGCTCGGCCCTCAGCCAAATCGCGCTCGCTGACAAACCCATGGCGCTTGAGCAGCACCTCCAGCGCCTTGATCCAGATCTCGTAGTAGCTGGAGGCATAATAGTCGGCCGGATGCAGTGATTCCCGCGCATGCCGGCTCTCGTCGATGTTCCAGGCTCCCATGGCGCCGGCAGTCAGCGTCACGCCGAGCGCCCGCCTCTCCCATGCGGCATGAAAATACGGCTCGTCCTGTTCGGGCGCGACGGGACCGAACCCCATTTGTCCGCCGAGATCCTGCGGCCCGTTCATGCCGGCTGCCCCTCTATTTCAGGTCTTTGGGCCAAGCCGGTCCCGATCATCGCATCACGGCTGACCAGTTCCGCCAGCCGCTCCTCGCTCCAGCCTTCGGTATTTTCGGGCCGCATCGGCACGACGAGATAGCGCAGCTCGGCAGTGGAATCCCAGACGCGGATTTTCTTGTCCGCCGGCAGCGTCAGCCCGAACTCCTCCAGCACGCCGCGCGGATCGATGACGGCACGCGAACGATAGGGCGGCGCCTTGTACCAGACCGGCGGCAGGCCGAGCACCGACCACGGATAGCAGGAGCACAGCGTGCAGACGACGAGATTGTGCGTCTCCTCGGTGTTGAACACCGCCTGCATGTGCTCGCCCTGACGGCCGGTGTAGCTCAGCGATTCGATCGCCGCCGTCGCATCGCGTTTCAGCCATTCGGCATAGGCGGGATCGCTCCAGGCCTTCGCCACCACCCTGGCGCCGTTGCGCGGTCCGATTTTCGTCTCGTAGGTATCGACGATGACGTCGATCGCCGCCGGATCGATCAGCCCCTTTTGGGTGAGGATGGTTTCCAGCGCGCGGACGCGGGCGGTAAACGGATCGAGTTCGTTGTCGTGGCCATGATCGTGTGACATGGCCGCAAACTACGTTTCCAGCGATGCCGCCGCAAGCGCAACGGCTTGGGCCAACGGCACATGGCGCTGGCCCTGTCACATCATTCGGCCGCCGCCCGCTGCGGTTCGGGCAGCATGTCTTCCCTTGGTTTGAACAGCGAGAGCTGGTCGACATCTTCGACCGGGCTCGGCTCGCCCTTGCGACTTGACCAAAGCCCGACCAGCCAGCCCGAGAAATTCTCCATGTAGACATAGATCACCGGCGTCACGAACAGCGTCAGCGCCTGCGAGGCAAGCAGGCCGCCGACAACGGCAACGCCCAGCGGCTGGCGCAGCTCGGCGCTGGCGCCGGTGCCGAGCGCGATCGGGATGGTGCCCATCAGTGCCGCCAGCGTCGTCATCATGATCGGCCTGAACCGCATCAGGCACGCCTTGTGGATCGACTCGGTCGCCGACATGCCTTCTCGTCGCAGTTCGAGCGCGACGTCGACCATCATGATGCCGTTCTTCTTGACGATGCCGATCAGCATCAGGATGCCGATCACCGCGATGACAGACAGATCCATGCCGGCGAAGCGCAGCGCAACGACCGCTCCTAGCACGGCCGACGGCAGGCCGGTGAGGATCGTCAGCGGGTGGATGAAGCTCTCGTAGAGTATGCCGAGCACGATGTAGATGGTCAGGATTGCGCCGCCGACCAGAAAACCCTGGTTGGCAAGAGAATCCTGGAAGGTCTTGGCCGTGCCGGCGAAGGTGGTCGAGATCACCGTCGGCATGCCGATCTGCTCCTTCAGCGCATTGATGCGCGTCACGCTGTCGCCCAGCGCCACGCCCTGCGGCAGATTGTAGGAGATGGTCACGGCTGGAAGCTGGCCGAGCTGGTTGACAGTCAGGGCGCCGGCCGTGCGATCGACCCGGGCGAAGGCGCCGAGCGGAACAAGACTGCCGCTCGCCGTTCTCATCTGGATGGCCAGCATCCGCTCGGGCGACCACTCGATCTTGGGATCGAGCTCGGTGATAACTTCGTAGCTGTCGGCCGAACCGAAGATTGTCGAAACCTGGTCGGTGCCGAACCCGCCATAGAGGGCGGAGCGCAACGTGTCGGTGTCGATACCGAGCTGGGCGGCCTTGTCGCGATCCACCACCAGCGTCGCCTGCAACGCATTGTTCTGCAGGTCGCTGGTGACGTCGGTGAAGTTCGCATGGTCGGCAGCCATCGCGTCGTTCAGTTTCTGCGCCCAAATATCGGTCAGGCCGGTATCAAGGCCCTGAACCACGAGCTGGTAGGCGCTTGCCGACGACCGCGAGCCCAGCCTCAAATTCTGCACCGGCTGCATGTAGGTCTCGATGCCCGCCACGCCGGCCAGTTGCTTGCGCAGATCCGAAAGCACCTTCTCGATATCGGGGCGCTGGTCCTTGCCCTTGAGCTGGACGAAAAGCTGCCCCTGATTGAGCGCATTGTTGCCGCTGCCCGCCGACCACGCCACATGGTCGACATAGGGCGAATGCGAGAAGACACTGGCGACCTGTCCTTGCAGCCTGGACATGGCATCGAAAGAGATGTCCTGACGTGCGATGGTGGTCACCGATATCTGGCCGATGTCCTCCTGCGGGAAGAAACCCTTCGGCGAAGTCTGGATCAGCCACACCGACGCTGCCGCGGTGCCGACGAAGACGAGGAACACCAGGAAGGTGTGGCGCAGGCAGAAGCTCAAGACCCTGTCGTAGCCGCGGGTGACGAGGTCCTGCTTATGACCGGGGCCATGCTTGTCACGGTCGGCTTTGGTCACCGACAGCAGCCGCGAGCACAGCATCGGCGTCAGCGTCAGCGACACGAACATCGACGCCAGGATGGCGACCGTCACCACGACGGCGAACTCGTTGAAGATGCGCCCGATGACGCCACCCATCAGCAGCACGGGGATGAACACCGCCACCAGCGAGATCGAGATCGAGATGATGGTGAAGCCGATTTCGCGCGCGCCCTTCAGCGAGGCGTCGAAGGCCGACAGCCCGTCCTCCTCCATATGGCGGAAGATGTTTTCAAGCATCACGATGGCGTCGTCGACGACGAGGCCGACCGCCAGCGTCAGGCCCATCAGCGATATGTTGTCGATGGAAAAGCCGAACAGGAACATCGCGCCGAGCGTGGCAATCAGCGAGATCGGCACAGCCACGGCCGGAATGATCGTCGCCGTTACCCGGCGCAGGAACACGAAGATCACCATGATCACCAGGGCAATGGTGAGCAACAGCGTGAACTGCACGTCGCTGACCGCCTGCCGGATCGAACTGGAGCGGTCGTTAAGCAGCTTGATGTCGGCGGCGGCCGGCATCTGGTCCTTGAAGGACGGCAGCATCGCCTTGACCTTGTCGACGACGTCGACAGTGTTGGCGTCGGGCTGGCGTTGCACCGCCATGATTATCGCGCGGGTGCCATCGTACCAACTTGCGGTGGTGGTGGTCTGCACCGAATCGACCACGCGGGTCACCTCGCCCAGCCGTACCGGATGGCCGTCCTTGGTGGCGATGATGATGTTGGAGAAACCGGCGGCGTCGGTCAGCTGCGTGTTGGCGGTGATGGTGAGCTGCTGCTTGTCGTTCTGCAGCACGCCCAGCGGCGTGTTGCTGTTGGCCGAGGCGACCGCCGCCTGCAGCTGATCGATCGAGATGCCGCGCGCGGCAAGCGCGGTCGGGTCGATCTGGATGCGCACCGCGTATTTCTGTTGGCCGAAGATCGAGACCTGCGCCACGCCGTCGATGGTCGACAGCGACGGCGAGATGACATTTTCCGCGAAAGCATCGAGATCGGTCAGCGGAACCGTGTCGCTGACCAGCGACATCAAAAGGATCGGCGCGTCGGCCGGATTGACCTTGCGATAGCTCGGCGGCGCCGTCATCTGCGGCGGCAATGATTTCTGCGTGCGCGCGATCGCCGCCTGCACATCGGCCGCCGCCGCATCGATGTCGCGGTTGAGCACGAACTGGATGGCGATCGAGGTCTGGCCAAGCGAGTTCGTGGTCGAGATCGAATCGATGCCGGCGATGGTGGCAAACTGCTTGATCAGCGGCGTCGCCACCGATGTCGCCATGGTTTCCGGCGAGGCGCCGGGCAGCGAAGCCGAGACATTGACCACCGGGAATTCGGCGCTGGGCAGTGCGGCCACCGGGAGGAACTTGTAGGCGAACAGCCCGCCCAGCACGAGGGCGAACGACATCAGAAGGGTGGCGACGGGTCGGCGTATGCAGAATTCGGAGATCATTGGGCCGCCTCGCCGGCGTTGGTCGCCTCGGCCACCTTGGGCGCGGCTGCACTCGCCGTGGCCTTGCCTTCATGCACGGCGGCGCCGTCCTTCAGCCTTGTCTGACCTTCGGTGACAACCTTCTCACCGCTTTTCAGCCCCTGGCTGATGGCGCTGTTGTCGCCTTCGGTCAGCGCCACCTGCACCGGGCGCATCTCGACCGTGTTGTCCGGCTTGACCACATAGACGAACGGCCCCTTCTGGCTTGGCTGCACCGCGACCGTGGGAACCGATGTCATCTGCGGCATGATGCCGGCGTCGAGCACGACATTCACATACTGGCCGGGCCATAGCGAAAGATCGGCATTGGGAATGCTTGCCCGCGTGGCAATCGTGCCCGACGCGGTGTCGACGCTGGAGTCGACGAAATCGAGCGTACCCTTGCCGATCGGCGTCGGGTCGCCATCCTTGGTCAGCGTCACCGCGCCCTGCTGCGGGTTGGCGAGCGCCTTGTGCAGCAGGGCCAGATTGCTCTCGGGAAGATTGAAGTTGACCTGCAGCGGGTCCATCTGGGTGATGGTCACCAGCGGAGTGGCCGTGCTGCTGTTGCCATTGCTGACGGTGACGAGATCGCCGACGGCGACGCTGACAGCGCCCAGCCTGCCGGAAATCGGCGCCGTGATCGTGGCGAAGCCAAGCTGGACATTGTCGGCGTCGATTGTCGCCTTGTCGGCATCGACAGTCGCTGCGGCAGCCTTCTGCGCGGCGACGGCCTGGTCGTAGGTCTGCTGCGTGCCGGCCTGCTTGGCGACCAGATCCTTCGCGCGCTGAAGATCCGACTGCGAGCTGGCGAGCATCGCCTGATCCTTGGCGAGCGCCGCCTGATCCTTGGCAAGCTGCGCCTTCAGCGCCCGGTCATCGAGCGAAAACAGAACGTCGCCGACCCTGACCATCTGCCCGTCCTTGACATCGATGGAGACGATCTGGCTGGACACGCGCGCATTGATGTTGACGACGGCTGGAGAGGAGACGAAGCCGATCGCGTAGCGCCGGATCGGGAAATCGGCTGTCGAGGCGACGGCCGAGAGGATCGAGGCCGAGCGCCCGGCATTGTCGGCCTTCTTGTCCGAAGCCGTGGCCTGTTTGTCCGGCGCGGCAACCTGCTTTGCGCCGATAACCTGCTGGACCCTGCCCAGCGCATCAGGCGAGAGATAAAGCCACCCGGCCGCACCCAGGCAGGCGACGGCCAGCAACGAAAGAACGACTTTTCCACGCATGGTCAAAGGCCCTCTCCACCCGACACGTCGTGGTCCGATGGTTCTATTCCAACGCGGCCCGTTGCCGCGATTTCGCCGAATAGATAGGACACGCCTTTGTCGGAAAAGGGCCAAAAGGCGGCATTACGAAGATTTAATGTGCACTGCACAACGGATGTGCAACACGGGCTCAATCCCGATCTGGGCGGTACGCCCGAGACTCCGGATCCTGTCCCTTAAAGATCAGATGATGCGCCCCGGGCCTACCTCAGCATCGGCCAAAGCGTCGCCGCCAGCAGCACGCCCATGGCGATGTTGAACCATTTCAGCCGCACCGGGTCCGACAGGAAACCGCGCAGTGCGGTGCCGAACCCAGCCCACACCGAGACGCTCGGCAAATTGACGATGGTGAAAGCCACGGCGATCAACACCACCGACAGGAACGGGTGCTCGGCATTGGCATAGACGGCCATGGCGGTGATCGCCATCACCCACGCCTTGGGATTGACCCACTGGAATGCGGCTGCCTCGATGAAGCGCATGGGCCGCGCTTTCGTCTCGCCCTTGCCGGTCAGCGTGCGCGACATGGCGATCTTCCAGGCGAGGTACAAAAGATAGGCGCCGCCGGCGATCTTGAGCGCGGTATGCAGCGCCGGAAACGCCGTCAACACAGCGCCGAGGCCAAGACCGACGGCAAGCAGCAGCACGAGGAAACCCATGCTGATGCCCAGCATGTGCGGAACGGTTCTGACGAGGCCGAAATTCACGCCCGATGCCAGAAGCATGAGATTGTTTGGCCCCGGCGTGATCGACGTCACGAAGGCGTAGACAAGCAGGGCAAGGAATGCGTCGAGCGACATGGATATCTTCCCTGACAAGTCAGCATCTTGTCTCTTCTCGGCGACCCCGCAAAGGTACGGACGGCCTCACCATGGAAACTGGCTGACGCGTTCGACGCCAGCCCCGCCGAAGTCCTACATCGCCTGCGGGCCGCGGTTCAACGCTGCCACGCCGGTGCGGCAGATTTCGACCAGGCCGAGCGGTTTCATGATGGCGATGAACTGGTCGATCTTGGAGCCTTTGCCGGTGATCTCGAAGATGAAATGCTCGGTGTTGGCGTCGATGACGCTGGCGCGGAACGCATCGGCCAGCCGCAACGCCTCGACGCGGGCCTCGCCGGTGCCCGCGACTTTGACCAGCGCCAGTTCGCGCTCCAGCGGCCGCTCCTGGCCGGATTCATGCGAACGCACGGTCAGGTCGACGACGCGGTGAACCGGCACGATGCGCTCGAGCTGGTGCTTGATCTGCTCCAGCACATGCGGCGTGCCGCGCGTCACGATGGTGATGCGCGACAGGTGTTTTTCATGCTCGGTCTCGGAGACGGTCAGGCTCTCGATGTTGTAGCCACGCCCGGAAAACAGGCCGATGACCCTGGCAAGCACGCCCGGCTCGTTGTCGACCAGCACGGAAAGCGTGTGGTTTTCCGGCTTTTCCGTCTCCTTGGCGATGAAATAGGCGGAGCCGGTCGGTTGTAGCTGTGCGTTCATGACATGAATCTCGTTTTTCAAGCTCTTGAGCTAATTCTCTGTTTGCGCGGGGCTTTCTCGCGACAGCCCTGCCTTGGTTCTGCCGGCTACACCAGTTCCCTGCCCTTGGCGTCGATGGCATTGGCCACCGCCTCGTCGGTCGCCTCGTCGGGCAACAGCATCTCATTGTGCGCCTTGCCCGACGGAATCATCGGGAAGCAGTTGGCGAGCGTCGCCACGCGGCAGTCGAACAGCACCGGCTTCCTGACCGAGATCATCTCCTTGATCGCGTCGTCCAGCTCGTCCGGCTTCTCGCAGCGAATGCCGTGGCCGCCATAGGCCTCGGCCAGCTTGACGAAGTCCGGCATCGCCTCGGTGTAGGAATGCGACAGCCGGTTGCCGTGCAGCAACTGCTGCCACTGCCGCACCATGCCCATATACTGGTTGTTCAAGATAAAGATCTTGATCGGCGCGTCGTGCTGCACGGCCGCGCTCATCTCCTGCATCGTCATCTGCACGGAGGCGTCGCCGGCAATGTCGATTACCAGCGCGCCTGGATGCGCGATCTGCACGCCGAGTGCCGCCGGCAGGCCGTAACCCATCGTGCCCAGCCCTCCCGACGTCATCCAGCGGTTCGGCTTCTCGAAATGATAGTGCTGCGCCGCCCACATCTGGTGCTGGCCGACCTCGGTGGTGATGTAGGTGTCCAGACCCTTGGTCAGTTCGTAGAGCCGCTCGATGGCGTATTGCGGCATGATCACGTCGTTGTTCATCTTGTAGGCGAGCGAGTCGCGCGCACGCCATTTGGCGATCTGCTCCCACCAGGGGTAGAGCGCCTTCTTGTCGGCCTTGGCGCTCGCACGCCACAAACGCACCATATCCTCCAGCACCCGGCCGACATCGCCGATGATCGGGACCTCGGTGTGGACGTTCTTGTTGATCGACGACGGATCGATGTCGATGTGGATCTTCTTCGAGTTCGGCGAGAAGGCGGTCAGCCGCCCGGTGATGCGGTCATCGAAACGCGCGCCGATGCAGATCATCACGTCGCAGTCATGCATGGCCATGTTGGCTTCATAGGTGCCGTGCATGCCGAGCATGCCCATCCAGTTCTTGCCCGATGCTGGATAGGCGCCGAGGCCCATCAGCGTCGAGGTGATCGGGAAACCGGTGAGATCGACCAGTTCGCGCAGCAGATGGCTCGCTTCCGGGCCGGAATTGATGACGCCGCCGCCGCTGTAGATGATCGGCTTCTTGGCACCGGCCATCAGCTCGACCGCCGCCTTGATCTTTTCCAGGTCGCCCTGGACCTTTGGCTGGTAGCTGGTGCGCGGCGCGATCTGCGGCGGGACGTAGAATCCCCTGGCGAACTGCACGTCCTTCGGGATATCGACGACGACCGGACCGGGGCGGCCGGTGGTCGCGACATGGAAAGCCTCGTGGATGGTCGCAGCGAGCTCGTTCACGTCCTTCACCAGCCAGTTGTGCTTGGTGCAGGGGCGGGTAATGCCAACCGTATCGCATTCCTGAAAAGCGTCGGAGCCGATCAGCGAGGTCGGCACCTGCCCCGTCAGGCAGACCAGCGGGATCGAATCCATCAGCGCGTCCTGCAGCGGCGTCACGGCATTGGTGGCGCCGGGACCGGAGGTCACCAGCATGACGCCGGCCTTGCCGGTCGAGCGCGCATAGCCTTCGGCTGCATGGCCGGCGCCCTGCTCGTGGCGCACCAGTATGTGCTCGACATCGTCCTGCTGGAAGATCTCGTCATAGATCGGAAGGACAGCGCCGCCGGGATAGCCGAAGACATGCTTGACGCCATTGTCCTTCAGCGCCTGCACCACCATTTCGGCACCTGTCATCTCGCGCCGCTCGTTCTGTCCGTTGCTCATCGGTCTGGTCCCGTACTGTCGCCATTGGGCGTTTGCTGGTCGTTTAGTCGTGTTTCAGGCAATAAAAAAGGCCCCCGAGGGAGCCTGTGTCTTGCGCATGGGGGGTTTTTGCCCGGCGGTTACACCGCCTTGCCCACGCGCTTTCCTACGAGAATGAGTGCCGTTTTCATGGTGGCGGACACTAAGGGCGGGCAAGGCAGCCTGTCAACGGGAAAAATCGCGCCGGCGCGCACAGCGTACAGGCGCGACTGCGGTGTCAGCCCGGCGCCTTGCAGCGGGAAACGCGTGGATCGCATTTGGACGCCTTCCTGGCCTCCATCTTCTCTGGCGGATGGTGGGGTGCCACCCTTGCCGGGCCATGGTGCTGGGGCATGTGCATTGCCAACGCTTGCTGATGCGGCTTTTGTTGCCCGCCACCGAGTGCAAGACGCTGCCCCGAAACCGGCTTGGGCGAAACCGGTTTGGGCGACGATTTGACAACGATGCGTCCGTCGCCCGCGGTCCTGTCGACATGCAGCTTGAGCGCATCGGCCTTCGCGCCGTTGCCGGCGACCATCCGCTTGCTCACGGCGTCGCCAGGCTTCACGACGGCCGGATTGCTGGCAGCCACCGCGCCGGGGGAAATGGCCTTGCCGCCGATCGCAGTCTTGGAGCCCGCCACGATTTGCCCGTTCCCCTTTGTATTGCCGGCAAGTCTCTTGATCTCGGCGCCCCTGGAAGCATCGAGCCGTGCACTGGCAAACACGCCTTTGCGCGGAGGAACCAATTTTGCCGCCTTGATCGACTCGATGACGGGCTTCGGGAGTTGCTGCAGCCGGGGTCCGGCATTGATTGCAACCACCTGATTGCCAAGCCGCACGTGCGGCGCCTTGTTGACCAGGACCGTCTGGTTGATGATCGTCGTGTTGCGCACGATGCCGACGTTCTCAGTGGCAGGCCGTACCACTCTGACCAGATCGACCGCGCCGATCGCCGCCACCGGCACGAAACACCACCAGGAATCGGCGAAGGCGACATCTACGTCGGGTGGTGCCGGCGCCCAGCCGACATCATTGCCGCCCTGGCGCCAGACCACCCAGGCTGGCGCCCATTGATCGCCGGCGATCCACACCCAGCCAAAATCGGGATCATAGGCCCAGCGGCCATAGTGATAGACGACATCGCCAAATGGCTCGGTGGACTGCCAGTACCAGCCATCGTCGGTCCAGACCCACCTGCCTTCGGTGTAGGGTCGCCATTCGGTACGGACCGAGGGAACCCAGACATCGCCGAAGCGGCTGGAGGTTCGCCATCCGCCATAGTTCGAAAGCCTTTCGCGGACGGTAACGGCAATTTCCGCCGCATGCGCCTGCGTTCCGGGCAGCACCAGCGGGCCGGTCAGGGTCGCGCTCAAGGCCATGACCGCGGCCATTGCCGCTGCGCGTCCACGCCGGCCAAGGGAGCGACATGAAGACGCTTGGATAAAAGGTACGATGATCATAACGGGCTCCAGAGTTCCGCATCCAGAAAATCCCGGGAACCGTCCTGTTGCCCGCCACCGCTTCCCGGCTTCTCACCGATCGGTTGTCATCGGCCTCGGTGACCGCATTGCGGCATTTGACCATCAATTTTGCGCGACCGGCGCGGCATTCACAAATGGAACGTTCGTTTCCGGCGCCCGAGCGATTCCGAAACTGTCCGGCGATCTCACTTATAGGATAGACCATTGAAATCGCTGGAAACTATGGTGGGGCGTGACGAGGGCCGCCATCTCTGACGATACTTGATCGTCCGGCGGCGAGCCCGGCGGAGCCACCACCATGACGATCTGGATTTCACGGGAGGAAACCTGATGCTCGACAAGCCCTCTAGCAAGAACACGGCCCCTAGCAAGAAACTGTCCGACCTGCTCGATCGATTCGGCGCCGCGCTTGCCGCCAATGACATCGAGAAAGCGGTCGATTGCTTTCAAGAGGATTGCTACTGGCGCGACCTCGTCACCTTCACCTGGAACATCAAGACCATGGAAGGCCGCGACCAGGTCCGCGACATGCTGAAAAGCCAATTGTCGAAGACCAGGCCGTCACACTTCGCCATCGCCAAGGGCGAGGACGCGACGGAGAGCGACGGGTTGATCGAAGGCTGGATCAGCTTCGAGACGGAGGTGGCACGCGGCTTCGGCCATGTCAGGCTGAAGGACGGCAAGATCTGGACGCTGCTGACCACCATGGCCGAACTGAAAGGCCACGAGGAGCCGGCAGGCTTTGCGCGGCCGATGGGCGCCAGGCACGGCTCGGGCAAGAACCGTCCGACATGGAAAGAAGAACGCGAGAGGGAAACCGCCGAGCTCGGCTTCAAGACGCAGCCCTATACGGTGATCATCGGTGGTGGCCAGGGCGGTATCGCGCTCGGCGCGCGGCTGCGGCAGCTTGGCGTGCCGACCATCATCATCGAGAAGAACGAGCGGGCCGGCGACAGCTGGCGCAAGCGCTACAAGTCGCTCTGCCTGCATGACCCGGTCTGGTACGACCATCTGCCCTATATCGATTTCCCGAAGAACTGGCCGGTTTTCTCGCCCAAGGACAAGATCGGCGACTGGCTGGAAATGTATACCAAGGTGATGGAGCTGAATTACTGGTCCTCGACCGAGGCCAAAAGCGCTTCCTATGACGACAAGAAAAAGGAATGGACCGTTGTCGTCCACCGCGACGGCAAGGACATCACGCTGAAGCCCAAGCAGTTGGTGCTGGCAACCGGACAGTCCGGCAAGGCCAATCTGCCGAAATTCAAGGGCATGGAGACCTTCAAGGGCGACCAGCACCACTCGTCGAAGCATCCGGGTCCCGACGCCTATGCCGGCAAAAAGGCCGTTGTCATCGGATCCAACAATTCCGCCCATGACATCGCAGCGGCACTTTGGGAAGCCGGCGCGGACGTCACCATGGTGCAGCGCTCGAGTACCCATATCTCCAGGTCCGACACGTTGATGGAAATCGGACTGGGTTCGCTCTATTCGGAGCAGGCGCTGCAGAATGGCATCACCACCGCCAAGGCCGATCTCATCTTCGCTTCGCTGCCCTACAAAATCCTGCACGAGTTCCAGATCCCGGCCTATGCCGAAATGAAGAAACGCGACGCGACATTCTACAAGGGGCTGGAGAAGGCCGGTTTCATGCTCGACTGGGGCGACGACGAATCCGGCCTGTTCATGAAGTACCTCAGGCGCGGCTCCGGCTATTACATCGATGTTGGCGCCTCGCAGCTGATCATCAATGGTTCGATCAAGCTGAAGAGCGGCGTCGACGTCGAAGAGATCAAGCAGCACTCGGTTCTGCTCAGCGACGGGTCGGAATTGCCTGCGGACCTCATCGTCTACGCCACCGGCTACGGCTCGATGAACGGCTGGGCCGCCGATCTGATATCCCGTGAAACCGCCGACAACGTTGGCAAATGCTGGGGCCTCGGCTCGAACACCACCAAGGACCCCGGCCCGTGGGAAGGCGAGTTGCGCAACATGTGGAAGCCGACGCAACAGGAGGCGCTATGGTTCCACGGCGGCAATCTGCACCAGTCACGCCACTATTCGCAGTTCCTGTCGCTGCAATTGAAGGCGCGGCATGAAGGCATCGCGACGCCGGTCTACGGCCTGCAGCAGGTGCACCACAAGGGGTAGGCGAGCGCCATTCCGGTGAAGCCGGAAGAAAGGAGGCACGGCTTGCACCCTGCCTCCTTCCCTGGGGAATTTACGCCGGCTTGCCCGCCGCGAACTGCGTCACCACCCGCTGCAGCAGCGGCACGTAATCGCGAAATGTCCGTGTCTTCATGTTGGCGATCTTGCCGCTCTCGTCCCAGATGCGGACCCGGACCGCTTCCTCATGGAAGGGGTTCTTGCGGAACTCGGCGACCTCCTCGGCATTCATCGGCCCGCCCTGCAGCGACAGCGTGTGCACCGAGGCCTGCGAAAGCCTGCCGAAATAGGTCGGGTCGGTGGCGCAGAGATAGCGCTTGGCGGCGACATGCAGCCTGACGCATTCGACGATGACAGGTGGAAAGAACGGCGCCAGCACCTCGCCGCCGGCCTCGTCATGATGCTTGTCCTCGACATCCTCGGGCGAATAGGTGCCGAACTCGCTGGTGTAATGGCCGATGTCGTGCAGCAGCGCCGCCGCCACCAGTTCGTCCGGCGCGCCGTCCTTTTCAGCGAACCAGGCACCCTGCAGCATGTGCTCCGACATGGTGACGGGTTCGCCGAGATAGGATTCGGCGCCCCGGCGCTCGAAGATGTCGGCGATGAACTCGACGATGGTGTCCGCGTTCAAATCCTGGCCGCTCATTCCGCGGCCTCCTTGAACCCGTGCTCGATTGCCGCGAGCGTCGACAGCAGACCGTCCTTGTCTGCGTAGCAACCCTGCAGCCAGCGCTTACCGGTACCGGAAAACGCCTTGCGGGCATGCATGACGCGGGTGTTGTCGACGATGAACGCTTGCCCCGCTTCGAGCTTGAACGTCACCTCGAAGGATGGATCCTCGATCAGTTCCGCAAACCGGCGATAGGCGGCGTAGTACGCTTCCATATCGCTGAACGGCACGTCGACCGTCGGCGCCAGCGAGCGGTTGTTGAAGCGGATGCAAATCAGCTCGCCATCGGGCCCGAGCTCGATCATCGGCCGCTTCGCCTGCAGCCGCACGCCGGAAGAGCCGGCATACTCGAAGCGCGCCGGGCATGAGCTCAGCAGCCGGAAGCCTTCCGGGTTCTCAGCCTGCAGCGCAGCCGCGACTGCAAACCCATCGACGACACTGGACTCGCCGCCCTCAACCGTATTCTCGATGCAGGACAGGATCTGCAGCGTCGGCACAGGGTCGCGATAGGGATTGTCGGTGTGCGCCTGGAGGCCGAGATTCGTGTAGGCGAGATTGTTCGGATTGACCTCGGCGCGCACTTCGAACCAGCGCCCGTAATTGGTTTCCCTGATGTAGCCGAAAAGATCGGACACTTTGCACAGTGCCCCGGATTCGGTCGGCAGATCGTCCATCACCGCGAAGCCACAGGTTTTCACCGCCGACAGCCATTGCCCCAGCACAGCGCGATCGCGGCTGGCCGCAACATAGCCGGCGCGCGGCACCGAATTCTGCATCGAGGCCTTGGTCCATCGCACGGTGGCCTCGCCTGTCCAGCCGGGCTGGCGGCCTGCGTCACGATCATAGGCATTGGCGCTCAGCCATGCCGCGGGAAAGCTGACCGTCTTCTGCTCGGGCACGAAGCTGACTTCCAGGGCGCCGCCTTTGATCGACGCGGCGCCGATCCTGGTGTCGGCGGGAATGTCGAGAATGGTGATGAGCCGTTGACCATTGCCGGCGCTGCGCGTCTTGTCGTCCAGCGCATTGTCGCGCAGCCACATGGCGTGAAAACGGCTGCGCGACCCGTCCTGCCAGCCAAGGTCGATTGTTCTGCCTTCGTCGCCGATCCGCGCCTGGGTGAGCATGGAGATCCGTTCCTGTCCATTGCGTCCCCCGCAGCCTGATCCGCAGGGTTTCGATTGCATGTTGATCGCGCGACAGACATAACTCAAATTATCATTTTTTAGCCAATGACCGCAGAATACTAATGGCTCGTACAAATACACCGGTGCCGCCTCTGGACTGGCTGCGCAGTTTCGAGGCGGCGGCGCGGCTGTCGAATTTCACCGCGGCGGCAGCCGAGCTCGGCCTTACCCAGGCCGCCGTCAGCCAGCACATCCGGCTTCTCGAGGAATGGCTGAAGACGCGCCTGTTTTCGCGGCTGGCGCGCGGCGTCGCGCTGTCGCCAGAGGGTGCGGCTTACCTGCCCCACATCCAGTCGGCCTTCGCCACCATCGGCAACAGCACCGCGGAACTGTTCGAGCCGCGCGCCATCCAGACCGTCTCGATCCGCGCGCCAATCTCCTTTGCCTTGCTGATGCTCGCCCCGGCGCTGCCCGATCTGGCGAAGGCGCTGCCGCGCATCCAGCTCGATCTGGTGACGATCCATCGCCCTGCTGACTACGACCTGCCGGGCTCGGTGCTCGACATCCGTTTTGGCAACAGATCCTTTCCCGGCCGTGAAGCCGACAGGCTGACCGCAGAGCGGCTCGTGCCGGTGGCGGCGCCAGTGCTCGCCGGCAACCCCGACTGGACCTCCCTGCCGCTGCTTCTGGTCGCCGGCGCGCGCGAAATGTGGGCGGAATGGTTCGCCGCCGCTGGACTGGCTGGCCATCCCAGACGATCGCACCGCTTCGACAGTTTCGTCACCGCCATGGAGGCGGCGAGCGCCGGCGCCGGCGTGCTTTTGGGCTCGCGGCCGCTGGTCGATGCGGCGCTCGACAGCAAGACGCTGGTCAGGCTTTCCGACTATGAACTTTCCAGCACATCGGGGCATTTCCTGACCAAGGCGTCGACAGCACGCCTGACCGGTGCCGAACAGGATTTTCGCCAGTGGCTGCTGTCACGCCTCTCCGCGCCGGCATGACCGGTTACGAGATTGGCCCGATCCGCTTCCAGTAAATCAGCGTGCCGGTCAGCCCGCCATGCGGCTTCAGGGCATAGTCCGGTATCTCACCGGCCAGCGTGAAGCCCAGCCGCTCATAGAGGCCTGAGGCGCCCTCCTCGGTCGCCGTGTCCAGAACCAGCAGCGTGCGGCCCCTCTCGATGGCAAGGCTCTCGGCGGCCCGCATCAGGCGCGTTCCCACACCCCTGCCCCGGTAATCGACTGATGTCATCAGCTTGGCGATCTCGGCCCGGTGCGGCTGGTTGGGCGGACAATCGAGCAGCAAGGTCACGGTGCCGACCAGGTTTTTGCCATCCCAGGCGCCAAGCACCGATCTTTCGCCCCTTGCCGCCGCGGCCAGCGATTTTTCCCAGAACGCCCTTGCCGCCTGCGGCGCCAACGGATGCATGAAGCTGACCGAACCGCCGGCCGCCACCGTTGCGACCAGCAATTCGGCCAGCATGTCCTGCGTCTCGGCAGCCGGGTTCAGGGTTGCGATCTCGATCGAGTTCATGTGCAGGATATCCTGTGATTGCGATAGAAGCGGGCGCATTGCTGTCACTCCAGATGGCGCGCGCGGCGTCGCTTACGCGCCGCCTTGATGGCGCTGATGCGGTCGGCGTCTTCGTGCCCGAGATGCCGCCCGCGCTCGAGGATCTCGAGCGTGTACTCCTCATAGGTCAGGCCAAGCCGCTCGGCTCTGTCCATGCGCAGCAGCATCACCTCGTGGCTCGGCGCCTTCCACGCCTTGGCGTACGCTGCCTGCCAGGCAAGAAAGATGTAGGGATCGCCCTTGCCCCATGGCGGGCCGTTGTACTCATCGAGAGGCGGCCCCCCATTATGGGAGCGCTTTGGTCTTCTTGCCATTGTGTCAGCCCCTGACCAGCGCGACGAGATAGTCGGCGCCGGGCTCCAGGGCATGGAAGGTGCAGTCCGACGGCGCCCCAAGCGCCAGGCAGTCGCCTGATACAAGCTTGTGCACTGTCTCACCTTCGATGAATTCGAGCCGCCCGGAGATCAGCCATATCTGCTGCTTGATGAAGGCGTATGAAGCGGCCGGAAAACTGACCTTGGCGCCCGCCGGCAGATGCACCTTGATCAGTTCCAGCGGCATATCGCCAGCCGGCGAAAGATGCCGCCTGACATAGCCGGTGTCGGGATCGCGCCACACCGGCTGGTCGGCTTCGCGCAACAGCCCGCCGCCCTGCAATTCCGCGCGCGCGATCAAGGTCGACAGCGTCATGCCGAAGGCCGACGCGATGCGCACCAGAAGCGCCGCCGTCGGGCTGGTCTTGCCCCGCTCGATCGTGCTGAGCATCGCCTTCGAGACGCCGGAACGCTCCGCGAGTTCGGCCAGGGACCAGTCGCGCACGATCCTTTCGGCGTGTATCCTGCGGCCGATCGTCGAGGAAATGTCGTTCGCTATATCATCCATATGTCTATTATAGCGAAAAATAGACGCCGGAGAAGAGCCGCCTTGCTACAATTTCCACGAGCCCCTTAATGCTCTCTACACCATCCGACCTCATCGGGCCTTAACCCCATTCGGGTAGCATCGATGCTCCAGGGGAAATGGGGATTGGCCTGTCCATGTATGTCGAACGCGAAGCCTCCGTTGGAGAACCGACATCGCAGGAGCGCCGCGACGCAGAGCAGAACGACAAGCGCATCCTCGGCAATGTCGTGCAATGCGATGGCGCGCGCGCCACCATCAGCGCCTACGCGAACGACGCCGACGGCGCGGTGACCGGCCTGTGGACGGTCGGCAAGATGATTTCCATCAATCTCGGATCGACGCGAACCGTCGGCCTGGTCTACGCAATCGGCAAGTCGGACCGCGCGTGGAGCAATGAGGGCCAGAACGCCATCGAGGTCAGCATCGAGCTGATCGGCGAAGTCCGTGACGGAGCAGAGCCCGGCGCCAAACCGGTCTTCGACCGCGGCATCACCACCTATCCGCATATCGGCGCCGTTGCGCATCGCATCCGCACCCGCGACCTGCAGGCGGTCTATGACCTCGCGGGGCGTCATTCGATCACGATCGGCACGCTCGCGCAGGACGAGACGATCGCCGCCAACATCGCCATCGACGATACGCTGGCGCGTCACTTCGCCATTGTCGGCACCACCGGCGTCGGCAAATCCACCGCCGTCTCGCTGCTGCTACGCAAGTCGATCGCGGCACGGCCGGATCTGCGCATCCTGATCCTCGACCCGCACAACGAGTTCGCTGCATCGCTGCCCGAATACTGCGTCAGGGTCGATTCCAAAACCCTGGATCTTCCGTTCTGGATGTTCACGCTGGAGGAATTCGCCGAGGTGCTGTTCCGGGGCCGCGAGACCGAGCCGGAAGAAATCGACGCCTTGCGCGACCTCATTCCGGCCGCCAAGAATCTCTACCGCAACCCGAATTCGGGCTCCTATATCAGGCGCGGCAGCGATGCGCTGACCGCCGATACGCCGGTGCCTTACCGCATCGCCGACCTGCTCAAGCAGATCGATGAGCGCATGGGCATGCTCGAAAGCAAGACCGATCGCCCGACGCTCAAATCGCTGAAGACGCGCATCGAATCGGCGGCGGCCGATCCACGTTATCGCTTCATGTTCAACTCGCGCCTGATCGAGGACACCATCCACGAGACGATCGGCAACATCTTCCGCGTGCCGCATCATGGCCGCCCGGTAACCTGCTTCGAAATGGCCGGCATGCCGTCGGAAGTGGTCAATTCGGTCTGCTCGGTGCTGGCGCGCCTGGCCTTCGACCTCGCTCTGTGGAGCGAGGGCAAGCTGCAGCTTCTGTTTTTGTGCGAAGAAGCGCACCGCTATATGCCGGCCGACCCGCGCCTCGGCTTCGCGCCGACAAGGCACGCGCTGTCGCGCATCGCCAAGGAAGGCCGCAAATATGGCTGCTATCTCGGCGTCGTCACCCAGCGCCCTGGCGAGCTCGACCCGACCATCCTGTCGCAATGCTCGACTTTTTTCGCCATGCGGCTTGCCAATGAGCAGGACCAGGCGATCATCCGCTCGGCGATTGCCGATTCTTCCGCCTCGACGCTTGCCTTCCTGTCCTCCATGGGCCAGCGCGAAGCCATCGCCTTTGGCGAAGGCGTGGCGACGACCATGCGGCTGAAGTTCGAAAAACTGCCGAGCCACCTGCTTCCTGGCACCGCCAAGCGCGAAGAGGCCGCCTCGTCGAAAGCCGGCGACGATGTCGATCTGGTGGCGATCGTGGAACGACTGCGCAACGTGCCGAAATCAACGCAGCAGGCGATGGCCTTCGCCGAGGTCGTCGATTCAGGCCGCCAGGCCGGCGATCCCGACTACCGCAAGCCACCCGCCGCACGCGCGCCATCGGACGACGATTTCGACATGCGCTACGGCCTCAAGCCCGCAACCTTCGGCCTGCGCCCGCAACACGATTGAGTTTGGGCGTCACGCACATCGGCGGATGGGTCTGTGCACCCAAGTCAGGGCTTCCGAGATCCGTTTGGAAAAGCCTGGGTAAATCCCGTCAGGGAATTCGTCAGGCTGAGTCGGGTGGTGCTGTTTTCGAGAACCGAAGCGGAGCGGACATTTGAGTCCGTGAGCATCGGAAGCGCAGAAAACGGCGCCAGACGGCCAGCCTCACGAATTCAGTGATGGGATTTTCAGGCGCAGACGCGGTTGCGGCCTTGCCTCTTCGCTTCGTAAAGCTGGCGGTCGGCGCGGCGATAGAACTCTTCCGCTGTTTCCTTGCGGTCCCAGACGGCGAGCCCGACGCTGGTGGTGATCTTGAGGCGGACATTGCCTGACAGCACCGACATGTTGGCGATCGCCTTGCGGATGCGCTCGGCAAACTTGCCCAGAAGCTCGGCGTCCATATTGGGCGTGACCACGGCGAACTCCTCGCCGCCCAATCGCGCTACCACATCGTGGTAGCGCGTCATGTCCTTGAGACAGTTCGCGACGGCCTTGAGCACTTCGTCGCCGACGTCATGGCCGTGGGTGTCGTTGACCTGCTTGAAATGGTCGAGATCGAGGATCATCAGACCGACGGGCTTTTCGATGCGCCGGAACTCCTCAAGATACTCCTTCAGCGCATCATCGAAATAGCGCCGGTTCTGCATGCCGGTCAGGCCGTCGGTCAACGCCGCATGCTCGAGTGTTTCCGAGCGCGCGCTGAGCGAGACCGTCATGGCGCGCAGCTTGCCTTCCTCCGTCGCCTGTTTGCGGATCAGCGGATAGATGAAGAAAATGCCGAAGAACAGCGCGGTGGCCAGGAGCACGCCGGTCGCGAACAAGAGCTTGTTGAGATAGATGACCTTGTCCAGACCCGAAGCCGTATGCAACTCGTCGGCGAAGGACTGCAGAAGTCCGTAAGCATGCAGCGTCACCAGGCCGGCGGCCAGGATCACGAATATAAAGACGAAAAATGCTGATTCCGCCTTGTGGAAACGCATCTGCTCCCCGTTGGAAAAGTGCCCACTGATCTTATGGCATGGGCGGGCTTACGGAGGGTTAATTTGGACAACCACAACGGGAACCTTTCCTTGCAGGTAAACTTTTCAGGTTGCATCGGAAGCAAGCGCTGAGATCGTGGTTTCCAGATCATCACCGGGGCGCAACCTCAGCCATTCCGGCCCCAATTGATGCCTGAACCAGGTGGTTTGCCGCTTGGAATATTGCCTGGTCGCGATCTTCGCGCGTTCGATTGCCTCGGGAAAGCCAATCTCTCCGGCCATCGCTGCCTGCAGTTCGCGAACGCCGATCGCTTTCATCGCCGGCAATTCGGGATCGAGACCAAGTGCTGCAAGCCGCTTGACCTCGTCCAGCGCGCCCTTGTCCAGCATCTGGTCGAAGCGTTTGTCGATGCGAGCGACCAACGCCGCCCGATCCGGCTCGATCACCAGGAAACGTGCGCTTTCCCGGTCGATGAGCGGCTGGCCGCGTTCCGCCTGCCATTCCAGGATCGAACGGCCAGACGCATCGAGAACCTCCAATGCCCGCACGATGCGCTGGCTATCGGTTGGCTTGAGCATCATGGCGGCCGCCGAATCCTCGCGCAGCAGCAGGCTGTGCAGCTTGACGGCGCCCTGCTCCTTCAACTCATAGCGCCAGCGGTCGCGGACCCGCTGCGGAATGTCGGGCATTTCCGAAATGCCCTCGGCCAGTGCGCGAAAGTAGAGCCCGGTGCCGCCGACGAAATTCACTGGCCGTTCGGAGAATGTGCCGTCGTCGATCAACTTCCTCACGTCGCGCAGCCAGGCGCCGGTGGAATAGGGTGTCGCCGGGTGGACATGGCCGTAGAGGAAATGCGGTGCGCGGGCGAGGTCGGCCGCCTCCGGCCGGGCGGTCAGCACGTCGAGCACCGAATAGCCCTGCATGGAATCGGTGTTGACGATCACGCCGCCCCTGCGCTCCGCCAGATCGAGCGCAAGCGCCGACTTGCCGCTGGCGGTCGGCCCGGCTATCAGGATCGCGTTCTTCACGCGGCCCTCGCCCGCCTGCCCGCCGGAATGTTTCATGCCGCTCATCGCCACGCTTGTTTCCCGTCCCACTGAGCGCGCTTTGTCGCTGTCGCTTGCGAATATGGCCTCACGGTCGGTCGGCGCAAGCGCTGTTGTCTGGCTGGCCGAAGGTATTGCCTGCGATCTCGTCCTGCCTGAGGCAGCCGACGACGCCGTCACGAGTGCCGTCTTGCGCACGGCACTTGCCAGCGAGGCCGTCGACGTCATCGTCCAGCAGGCGGAAACCCGCCGCAAGAAAATCCTGATCGCCGACATGGATTCGACCATGATCGACCAGGAATGTATCGACGAGCTGGCCGATGAGATCGGCGTCAAGGATCATGTTGCGGCCATCACCGCGCGATCCATGAATGGTGAGATCGCCTTCGAACCGGCTTTGCGTGAACGGGTGGCGTTGCTCAAGGGCCTCGACGCCGCCGTGGTCGATCGCATCGTCGCCAATCGCCTGACGCTGGCCTCGGGCGGCCGTGTTCTGGTCCGAACCATGCGCGCCAACGGCGCCTGGACGGCACTCGTGTCTGGCGGGTTCGAGGTCTTCACGACGCGCATCGCCGCCATGCTCGGCTTCCAGGAGAACCGGGCCAATCGCCTGCTCGAGCAGGACGGCCGCTTCATCGGGCTGGTCGGCGAACCGATCCTCGGCCGCGCCGCCAAGGCCGACGCGCTGATCGAAATTTCAGCGCGCCTCGGCCTGACGCCCGCCGACGCCATCGCCGTCGGCGACGGCGCCAATGATCTCGACATGATCCGCCTTGCCGGTACCGGCGTCGCGCTCCACGCCAAGCCGACGGTGGCGGCACAGGCCAAGGTCCGCATCGATCATGGCGACCTGACCGCGCTGCTTTATGTGCAAGGCTACAGGCAGGAGGAGTTTGTGCAATGAAACCAATGCGCACCGAGCGCCTGATCCTGCGAAACTGGGAGGATCGCGACCGCGACCTGTTCCACCGCATAAACTCCGACGACCGGGTGATGGAGTTCTTTCCGTTCCGCCGTGGCCGCGCCGAGGCGGATGCCAAGATGGATCAGTTCCGCGCCGCCATCGATCGCGACGGCATTGGCTTTGCGGCCGCAGAAATCGCCGCATCGGGCGAATGTATCGGTTTTGTCGGTATAACCGGAACCGATCACATGGACTTCCTGCCAGCCAGCATGATCGAGATCGGCTGGCGATTGGCGCCTGAATTCTGGGGCAGAGGTTACGTCACCGAGGCGGCTCAGGCATGGCTTGCCTACGGCTTCGAAACACTCGGCCTTGACGAAATCGTCTCCTTCGCCGTCGCGGACAACCGCCGCTCCACCGCCGTCATGGAGCGCCTCGGCATGAGAGCCGATCCACCGGCCGACTTCGATCATCCCGGCATTCCCGACAGCCACCCCGCGCTCAAGCGCCATGTGTTCTACCGGCTCTCCCGCGCCGATTGGGAACAAGGAGAAAGGGCGGCTTGCTAGCCGCCCTTTCCATTCAAGATGAGGATTTCGCCGGATCTTCCGGATCTCAGTCCATTCGGATCGTCACGAACCTGAGCTCGCCGGTCTTCGAGGCCAGCATCAGCAGCGCATTCTTGCGCCCCTGTTCCTTCAAGGCGCCGATGCGGTCCATGACATCCTTGGGGGTGGCAACCGATTCCTGTGCGATCTCGGTGATCACCTCGCCGGGCTGGATGCCGCGTTCGGCGGCTGCCGAGTCCTTGGTGACGTCGGTGATGACGACGCCCGAAACATCGGCCGCGATGCTGAACTTCTTGCGTGTCTCGTCGTTCAGTTCGCCGACCGTCATGCCGAGCACCGAAGCAGTGGAAACGGCTGGAGCCTTGTCACCCTTGTCCTGATCGGTGTTGCTGCCCTCCTCGCCGCTGGCGAGTTTTTCGCCGTCCTCGAGCCGGCCGAGCGTTACTTTCACGGTCTGCTCGACACCCTTGCGCACGATGAGCACATCGACCGCCTTGCCAACCGGGCTTTCGGCGACGACGCGCGGCAGATCGCGCATCTCATGGATGTCCTTGCCGTCGAACTTGATGACGACATCGCCCGCCTGGATGGTGCCATTGTCGACCGGGCCGCCCTTGATCACGCCGGCGACCAGCGCGCCCTTGGCGGTCGCCATGCCGAGGCTTTCGGCGATGTCGTCGGTCACCGGCTGGATGCGCACGCCCAGCCAGCCGCGCCGCGTCTCGCCGAACTGGCGCAACTGGTCGACGACGCCGGACGCGAGCTGCGAGGGGATGGAGAAGCCGATGCCGATCGAACCGCCGGAAGGCGAAATGATCGCCGTGTTGATGCCGATGACTTCGCCGGCGCTGTTGAACAGCGGTCCGCCGGAATTGCCACGGTTGATCGCGGCATCGGTCTGGATGAAGTCATCATAGGGGCCGGAATTGATGTCGCGGTTGCGGGCAGAGACGATGCCGACCGTCACCGTGCCGCCGAGGCCGAACGGATTGCCGATCGCCATCACCCAGTCGCCGACGCGCATCTTGGTGGAATCGCCGAACTTCACCGCCGTCAGCTTGTGGCCTTTCGGATCGACCTTGAGCACGGCGACATCGGTCTTGGTGTCGGTGCCGACCAGCGTCGCCTTCAAGGTGACACCATCGGAGAAATTGACCTCGATGTCGTCGGCATCGGCAATGACATGGTTGTTGGTGACGACGATGCCTTGCTCGGCATCGATGACGAAGCCGGAGCCCAGCGACTGCACCTTCTGCGAGCCGTTGTCCTTGTCACCGCCGCGGTTCTTGAAGAAATCGTCGAAGAAATCCTGGAAGGGCGACCCCTCGGGCAATTGCGGCATCGGCACGGCGCCCGGGCCTTCGGTACCCTTGACCGTCTGCGAAGTCGATATGTTGACCACCGCGCCGAGCAGGCCTTGCGCCAGATCGGCGACCGAAGCGGGCCCATCGGCGGCAAATGTCGGCGTCACGAAGGAGGGGACAGCGACGGCGCTGACAAGAAGTGCCGCCGCGCCGGCGATGAATGTCCGCCGAGCCGCGCACAGAATTGTATTGGATGTCATCGAGAAGCCTCCCGGTATCCTTGAAAAGAAAAGCGCTTCGACGAAAACGCCGCGTCACGCCATGTTGGCAAAAAATACGGCACGTTTGCGGCTATGACTATCGGCAGAGGATAAATCATCGCAGCCGTCATGCGCCTCGTACCAGCCAGACGATGCCGACGCCGATCACGATCGCCGCCAGCCCGGCGATCCGCAGCGCGTTCTCGGGCAGCGACAGCACTTCGGTGGCAAGTTTCCTGGCCAGGCCGGGAAAACCGCCATAGACCAGACCCTCTATGACAAGGACCAGGCCCATGGCGGCAAGAAAATCCTGCACCGGCCGCTACTGGCCGGTGCTGGGCTGTGCCGGCGCGGCGGGTGCCGTCGCCGGAGCGTTTGGCGCAGGCGAAGCCGGCTTTGCCGGCCCCTCGCTGCCGTCGGGGTTGCGGAAGAAACGGAAGAACTCCGAGTTCGGCGACAGCACCATCGTCGTTCCGGTGTTGTCCAGCGCCGTGCCATAGGCATTCATCGACCGGTAGAAGTCGAAGAAGGCCGGATCGCGCTGATAGGCTCCCGCGAAGGTGGCGCTGCGCTGGGCTTCGCCCTCGCCGCGCAGGATTTCCGACTCTTTTTGCGCTTCGGCGACAATCTCGACCACTTCGCGATCGGCGCGGGCCGTGATGCGTTGCGCCGCTTCGTTGCCGCGTGCCCTTAGCCGGGCAGCTTCCGCCAGGCGTTCCGCCTTCATGCGGTCGAAGGTCTGCTGCGAGACTTCGGCCGTGAGATCGGTGCGGCGAATGCGGACATCCTCGATCTGCAGGCCGAGCGATGTGGCATCGGGCCTGAGCTGGTCGCGGACTTCGCGCATCATCACGCCGCGCTCTTCGGAGAGTGCTGCCTCGAAATCACGCAGACCATAGACACGGCGCAAGGCAGCGTCGAGACGCGTCCTGAGCCGGGCCTCGGCCAATTCGATCTGACCGGACACGGCGGAGCGGAAGACCCGCGGATCCGAGATGCGGTAGGCGATGAAGGCATCGACCTCATAGAACTTGCCGCCCGAGACCTGGACGCGGATGTTGTCGAGGTCGAAGCGCAGCACCCGGTTCTCGATCAGCTGCACCGTATCGGCGTCGAAGAACGAGAACGGCGCCTTGAAGTAGATGCCGGGTTCGCTCTTGACGTCGACGATCTCGCCGAACCTGAGCACCAGCGCCTGCTGACGCGCATTGACCACGAAGACCGACGAATAGAGCAGGAACAGGATAACCGCTGCTGCGACGACGATGATGGGAAGACGGTTGGCCATCACTGGTTACCTCCCGTAACGCCACTGGGCGCAGCGGGTGCCGGCGCTTTCGGCTGCAATGCCGGCAGCGGCAGATAGGGAACGACCCCTTGCCCGTTGCCCTGCTCGACGATGACCTTGCTCGAATCCTTCAGAACCTTCTCCATGGTTTCCAGGTAGAGGCGCTTGCGCGTTACATCGGGCGCCTTGGCATATTCGTCATAGACCGAGATGAAGCGCTGCGCCTCACCCTCGGCTTCCTGCACGACCCGGTTCTTGTAGGCGGCCGCGTCTTCGCGGATCTGTGCGGCCTCGCCGCGCGCCTGCCCGAGCTTCTGGTTGGAGTACTGGTTGGCCTGCTCGACGAACTTGTCCTCGTCCTGCTCGGCGCGCTGCACTTCGTCGAACGCATCGGCCACTTCACGTGGCGGTGCCGCATCCTCGATCGAGACGGCGTTGACGTTGAGACCGGCCTTGTAGCCGTCCAGCGTCGTCTGGATGATTTCACGCACCGAGGCGGCAATGCCCTGGCGGTCGTCGCGGAAGATGTCCTGCGCCGGCCGGCGGCCGACGGCTTCACGCATGGCGCTTTCGGCAACCTGCCGCAGCATGCCGTCGGGATCGGACACATCGAACAGATACGCGCTCGGGTCGGAGACCTGATAGGCGACCGAGAACTGGACGTTGACGATGTTCTGGTCGCCGGTAAGCATCAGCCCGGACGTGTTGCCACTTGTCGCGCCGCCGCCGCCGATATCGACGAGCTGCTCGGAAATCTTGGCCGTCTCGACGGTTTCGAGCGGCCACCAATGGAAATGCAGGCCAGGCTGCGACAGTTCGGTCTTCGGCTTGCCGAAGCGCAATTCGACCGCGACCTCGTCGGGCTGCACGGTATAAACCGCCTTGAACGCCCACAGCACCACAAGTGCAGCCGCGATCAGGGCGAAGATAGCCGGGCTCGCGCCGCCGCCACCCGGAAGAGCGCGCCGCAGCCGGTCCTGGCCGCGGCGGATGATGTCTTCGAGATCTGGAGGCGAGCCCTGTGGCCCGCTGGGTCCCTTTGGACCCTGCCCCCAGGGTCCCTGATTGTTGCCGCCGCCACCCCATGGGCCGCCGCCACCGCCGCTTTTGTCGTTCCAGGGCATGAATGTCCTTTCGCTTGGAATTCCCTCAAGCGCCGGTATTACGGCGCAAAATCCAGTATTGTTCTTCTATAGGGACGCCACGAGGCGCTTTCAACGCGATGCGCTGCCGACTTCGTCCGATTTGTCCGGTCGCGACCCTTTGTCTTCCTTCAATGCCCCTTCAATGCCCCTTTTTTCAGTCAATGTCTCTCTCGACGCCGCTCGTAAACCGAATAGCGCGTCGGGTGGCTGTCCTTTTCCCCGGCCGGGACGTCGTGCGAGCTGACAATACGCCAGGAATCAGGATCGATCGGCGGGAAATGCGCGTCGCCTTCGACCGCTGCCAGCACATGGGTGACATGCAGCCGATCGGCCAGAAGCATGGCCTGGGCATAGATTTCGCCGCCGCCGATGACGCACACCTCGTCCACACCGACCATGCGGCGCCCGCGCTCCGTCGCCAGTTGGATCGCGGCTTCGAGCGAATGTGCCATCTCTACGCCCTCGGCGCGCCAGGTCTTGTCGCGGGTGACGATGATGTTCAACCTGCCCGGCAGCGGCCGGCCAATGCCCTCATAGGTCTTGCGGCCCATGATGATGGGCTTGCCCATCGTATCGGCCTTGAAGCGCTTGAGATCGGTGGAGAGCCGCCACGGGAGCCCGCCGTCCCGCCCGATCACGCCGTTCTCGGCGATGGCAACGTAGATTGCGACATGCATCAATTGTCGTCCGTTGGCTCGAGGATCAGGATGTCGATGTCGCGCTCAGGGTAGAAATCACCCGCCGTCATCTCGAAGGTCGTCGGTCCGGTCTTTTTGACATTGTCGCCGCAGAACGAGACCAGGGCTTTCGGGTTGCCCTTGTCGATCGTCAGCTTGAACTTGCCGATCGTGCCGGTGGCCCAGTTGCCGCCGGTGGTCAGGATATAGGCGATGCGGTTCTCGACATATTTGGGGTAGCCGTCAGGGTCGTCCTTGGCCGCCTTGCGCACCGCATTTTCGAATGTGTCGTCCATGCAATAGCGGGCCTTGTAGGCCGCATACTGACCCTGGAATTTGCCGTCGTAGAAGAAGCTGACTGAAGACGTGCCGCCGACGCTCGGCTTGTAATGGTGGGAAACATGAACGTCCTTGTTGGCTGGAAAGGTCGAGCGCCACCAGTAGGTCGAACGCAATTGCCAGAACGGCGTGTAGACCTTGGTCGTCTCGGTGCCGTCGCTGCCGGTGTCCTCGATGATGATGCCGCGGTTGACCCAGTCATCGACAACCGCTTGCGGCAACTTGGCCAGCGCCGCCTTCGCCGCATCGCCGAATGGATAGAACGGCACGTTTTGCGCCTTCAGCTCTGCGCTGATGTCGATGCCTAGCGCCAACACCTTCTGCTCGAGCTGCGGCTTGACGGCGGCACCGTCGATCGTCACCTCGAAGCCGAGGAAATTGTCGCTCTGGTTTTCGGGAATCGCCGGGATTTCTTCGGGATTGCCCGATATTTCGGGCATCGGGAAGGCGACGATGGCCTCGACATCGCGATCGGTGTTGTTGTGGAAGACATAGTCGACCGTGACCTTTTCAGGCGAGATGAAAAGGTCCTCGCTTTGCATCGCCACGGCATCGCTGCGCGACAGGATCAGGCCGCCAGTGCCAAGTTCGGCAACCGAATCATTGGCAAATACGGGCGCAGCCGACAGGGCCAGCACGGCGGTCAGAACATATCGCAACATGGAAGCCCCCTCGGCTAGAATGCTTGCAGGACCCTAGCCGTTTCAATGTGGCGTTTCAAAGCCCTTCCGCATCCGCTAGCGCACCAAAAAGGGTCTGGAGCAAGCGGTCTGGACACCCAGCAGGGGTCTGGACACGCGCCAGCGCGATCTGGACACGCGCCAGCGCGGTCTGGACTAACAGGTTCCGATCGGGCAGGAGTTCGCCCATGCGCAAGCTTCTCGTCATCGGCATCGGCGCCGGCAATCCCGACCACATGACCGTTCAGGCCATATCAGGCCTGAACCAGGCGGATGTGCTGTTCATTCCCGATAAGGGCGCGAAAAAAAATGAGCTGGCCGAACTGCGCCGCCGGATATGCGACCGCTTCGTCACCAACCCGAAGTCGCGCCGCGTTGAATTCGACGTGCCGGTGCGCGATCTGCCAATGGAAGATGGGCCAGTAGAAGATGGGCCGGCCCCCCCCTATCGCTCGACCGTCGATGACTGGCATGAAGCCATCGCCGCCATTTACGAAGGCCTGATCCGCGACGAGATTGCAGGCGACGGCTGCGGCGCCTTCCTGATCTGGGGCGATCCTTCGCTCTATGACAGCGCGTTACGCATCCTCGAGCGCGTGCGCCTGCGAGGAAATGTGGCGTTCGAGCTTGAGGTGATCCCCGGCATCACCGCTGTCCAGGCGCTTGCCGCCAGCCACAAGATGGCGCTGAACCGCATCGGCGATTCCGTTCTCATCACCACAGGCCGCCGCCTGACCGAGGAAGGCATGCCGGACAATGCCGGCAGCGCGGTCGTCCTGCTCGACGGCAAATGCGCCTTCAACACGCTGGACGACAAGGATCTGATCATCCACTGGGGCGCCTATCTCGGCACACCAGACGAGCTCCTCATTTCGGGCCGTCTCGGCGATGTCGGTGCGGAGATCGAAAAGGTTCGCGACTACGCCCGCCGAATGAAAGGCTGGATCATGGATACGTACCTGCTGCGAAAGCCCAGGGAAGAGGAATAGGCCGTACTGCCTACTGCCTACTGCCTACCCTATCCCGCATCAATCTCCGCCTGCAGCGCCTCCATATGCGTCGCCGCCGCCGCAGCCGCCGCACGCTCGATGGCGCGAAAACGGCTGACCACCGCCAGCCCCACAGCCGTCAGTTGCGCGCCGCCGCCCTTGCGGCCGCCGGTCTGTGCCGCCACCAGCGGCTTGCCGAATACCCGGTTCATGTCCTCGACCAGGTCCCAGGCGTGCTTGTAGGACATCTCCATGCCGCGCGCGGCGGCCGAAATGGAGCCGAAGGCGGCGATCTGTTCCAGGAGTTCGATCTTGCCCGGCCCGATGCGCCCGTCGGGGTCGAGATTTATCCGCAAGCTCAGCGACGGCATCATTACTCTCCGCGGTCCAACCTCATACTAGAAGCTCCCTGGCGAAACCGCTATTCCAAAAAGACATAGCGGGATCACCCATCCGCCTCTGCGGGCAGGCCGGCGCCGGTGTTCGCCCGATCGAAGCTCACCGTCTTGATCACCGCGAAAACCTTGCCGCCAAGATGGAGCTTCAGCGCCTGCCGCGACTGTTCGGTGATGCGGGCAAGCACGGTTGCACCACTGCAGTCGATACCGACCTCAACCGCGGGCCCTTCGCCGGGGCTCATCGCGGTAATGGTCCCCGGCAGGATGTTGAGCGCGCTGAGACCCCTCGGCTTTTCGGTGGCGATCATCACATCGCGGGCGCGAATACGGATGCGCACCGGCGTACCTGTCTTCATCGCCAGCTGTGGCACCCGGAGCTCGCCCGCGGCCGAGCCGAGCACGGTCATGCCGAAAGTCTCGTCGTGACGCAGCACCCTGGTGTCCAGCACGGCGCCGCCCTCGCCGCGCTCCTCCGCCGGCAACAGGTCGAGCCTTTGCATCACCGCCTCGGTCGGCCCGCTGGCAACGACATTGCCCTGCGCCAGCATCACCACGTCGCTGGCCAGCCTCGCCACTTCGGCGACTGAATGACTGACATAGACGATCGGGATTTTCGTCTCGTCGCGCAGCCTTTCGACATAGGGCAGGATTTCGGCCTTGCGCGCTTCGTCGAGCGAGGCCAGCGGTTCGTCCATGAGCAGCAGTCTGGGGCTGGCAAGCAATGCCCGGCCGATCGCCACGCGCTGTTTCTCGCCGCCCGAGAGCTTTGCCGGCCGCCTGTTCATGAGCGGCCCGATGCCGAGCAGGTCGACGACGGCATCGATACCGGCGTAGCGCTCCGCCGGCGGCGTGAACCAGCGGCCGTAGCGCAGATTGCTGGCCACGCTCATATGCGGGAACAGCCGCGCATCCTGGAACACCATGCCGATGCGGCGCTTGTGCTTCGGCACGAAAATGCCGGCACCGGTATCGACCAGCACACGGCCGTCGACCTCGATGCGTCCCTTGTCGGGCCGGATCAGCCCGGCAATCATGTCGATCAGCGTCGTCTTGCCCGACCCAGACGCTCCGAACAGCGCCGTCAGCCGCCCAGCGCTTTCGAAGCGGGCGTCGATGGCGAAACCGCCGAGCCGATGACTGATGTCGACGAGAACGCTCATTCGATGTCCAGTCGCCGGCCGACACGCCGCGCCAGCACCTCCGAAGCCACCAGCGCAGCCATGGAGATGACGATGGAGATCAGCGTCAGGCGGAGCGCCCCTTCATCGCCACCCGGCACCTGCGTGAAGGTGTAGATCGCCGACGGCAATGTCTGCGTCTCATTGGGAATGTTGGAGACGAAGGTGATGGTGGCGCCGAACTCGCCCATCGCCTTGGCGAAGGCCAGGATGGCGCCGGCGATCAGCCCGGGCAGAATCAACGGCAGCGTGATGGTGGCAAACACCCACAGCGGATTGGCGCCGAGCGTTCCCGCCGCCGCTTCCATCTTGCGGTCCACCGCCTCGATCGACAACCGGATCGCCCGCACCATCAGTGGAAAGCCCATGACGCCGCAGGCCAGCGCCGCACCCGTCCAGCGGAAGGAGAAGACAATGCCGAAATGCTCTGCCAGGAAAGCGCCGGCCGGGCCGCGCCGGCCGAAGGTGAGCAGCAGCAGATAGCCGGTCACCACGGGCGGCAGGATCAGCGGCAGATGCACCAGCCCGTTGAGAACGGTCTTGCCCCAGAACTGTCCCCGGGCAAGCAGCAGCGCAATCAAGATGCCTGGCGGCAGGCTGGCGAGCATCGCCACCGTTGCCACCTTGATGGACAGCCGAACCGCATTCCATTCGTCGGGAGTGAGGTCCAGCAGCCAGTTCATAGTGCCCCTTGGAACTCAGTTGCTCGGCGCGAGCACGGTAAATCCCTGATCCTTGAACAGCGCGGCCGCCTTGGCCGACTGCAGGCATTTCAGGAAAGCCGGCGTATCCTTGTCCTTCGAATCGGTGGTCTGGGCAACCGGATAGATGATCGGCGGGTGCGAATCCTCCGGGAAGGTGCCGACCACCTTGACGCCCTTTTCGGCATGCGCGTCGGTGGCATAGACGATGCCAAGGGCGGCTTCGCCCGTCGAAACCAGCTTCAGCGCCGCGCGCACGTTTTCGGCCTGCGCCACCTTGCCTTCGACCGAAGACCAGACGCCGAGCGTTTCAAGTGCGGCCTTGCCGTATCTGCCGGCCGGCACCGCCTTGAAATCGCCCATGGCGAGCTTGCCGTCGCCGATCAGCTTGGCGAGGTCGAAGCCCTTCTCGATCCTGGTTTCGACCGCCGAGTCCTTCGGCGCCACCAGCACGATCTGATTGCCGAGCAGCTTCACTTCGGTGTCCGGCTTGGTCAGCTTCTTGTCGGAGAGATATTTCATCCAGTCGAGGTCGGCCGAGATGAAGACGTCGGCAGGCGCCCCGCCCTCGATCTGTTTGGCCAGCGCCGAGCTCGCGGCATAAGAGACAGTCGCCGTCTCGCCGACATCGGCCTCGCAGGCCTTGTTCACGGCGTCGAGCGCGTCCTTGAGGCTGGCCGCGGCAAACACCACCACCTTGTCTTCCGCATGTGCTGCCGGCACGACTGCCATCAGCGCCGCAGCGAAGCCGCCAATGGCGATCGCCCTCGATCCAAAACCTTTGCGCAGCATGGGAACTCTCCTCGGTTTGAAAGCTAGTCAGCCCTAAGTCTCCGACCGATATATCCGCATGAATATAACAAGGGAAGGCCCGGCGCCCCCTGAAAGCGTCCGTACGACACCAATTGTCCTGGAAAGACCGGCAAAGAAACCCTGGAAAGATCAGTGCCCGCAACATCCCCTCCGGGGAACGATCGCCGAGATCGTCAAGGAGCCACCACCTCGCATGTCATGATCGGCGTTGGCGGCGGCCATCGTCACCGCCTCGCTCACCAACGAGGCCGTCGCCGATCTCAAGCTCGAAAAGGGCAAGCAGGCCTATGCCGTGGTCAAGGCCTCGGACGTGATGGTAGGCATCGACTAGGGCCTGTCCTAATTTATTGGGCTTAGGCCGCAAGCCTATGGATCAAGGCATCTTCGACATAGATGCCATTGATGGTGTTGTGAGAAAATCGCACCTCACCTAGACCATCAACCCGCATGGCGATACCCAAGCCGGCGATGAGCCGGTCGTCCGCTGATGTGATCTTCACCTTGCTAAGATCTAAAATAGGCTCTTGTGGACGTGCCTTGCGCCAGTCAGCAGCAATGGTTGCCGCATCGAGATATTTTTTTTCGAGATCCTTTCGTGGGCCGCGATAGGCGATAATCATGCGCCAATTGTCGACGTCACTGTTGTACAACCATAGTGCAGCTGCAACTCCGAATCCCTTTTCATCAAGAGCACGAATTAGGTTGATGCCGGCGTCGATGTCGATCCTTACCAACGATCCTGAAGCCATCTGAATATTCCTTGCTCTTCGTCGACCATCGCGTTTCGCATGGCCGTCGCCTCGAACACATCTATCATATCGTAACGCGAAGCTTCATTCCAATCTGAGACCGCCGACCAATGGCCATCGAATACAGGCGACGCCGTCCGGCTTTCGGTAAGATCCACAGACAAGCCAGCCAACGCCACAAGCCGGTTGAGGTCATGGCTGTAAATGTCTTGGACGAATTTCTTATCAGGAATGGTATCCGGCTGAAAAAGCCGCGAAATTCGTGACTTGATGGCAATTTCCGCAGCGTACCCGAAAAGATAGTAAGCATTCGAATAGCGTTCGTTCTGAAACAAAAGTTCTGCGTCTTGCAGCTTCGCATTGGCTATGGCTTGAAGCGCGGTCCGCTCTAGCGTCATACCGCTATCGGCGCCTTGATCGATGCATCGGCGACGTAGTTTTCCAGCCGGAAATCCTCGAAGCGGAAGGCGAACAGGTCCTTCACCTCGGGGTTGATCCACATCGTCGGCAGCGCCCTCGGCGTGCGCCGCAGCTGTTCGCGCGCCTGCTCGAAATGGTTCGAGTAGAGATGCGCATCGCCAAGCGTGTGGACGAAATCGCCGGGTTTCAGCCCGGTGACCTGCGCCACCATCAGGGTCAGCAGGGCATAGGACGCGATGTTGAACGGCACGCCGAGAAAGATATCGGCCGACCGCTGGTAAAGCTGACAGGAGAGCCGCCCTTCCGAAACGTAGAACTGGAACAGGCAGTGGCAGGGTGGCAGCGCCATCGCTTCCACCTCGGCTGGATTCCATGCCGAAACGATCAGCCGCCGCGATTGAGGGTTTTTGCGTATCTCCTTGAGGAGATTCGCGATCTGATCGATCGAGCCGCCATGGCCATCCGGCCAGGAACGCCACTGCTTGCCGTAGACCGGGCCGAGATCGCCATTCTCGTCGGCCCATTCGTCCCAGATCGAAACGCCATGGTCGGTGAGGTATTTGATGTTGGTATCGCCGGCCAGGAACCACAGAAGCTCATGGATGATCGACTTGAGATGCAACTTCTTGGTCGTGGTGACGGGAAAGCCGCGCGCCAGGTCGAAACGCATCTGGTAGCCGAAGACGGAGCGGGTTCCGGTGCCGGTGCGGTCGCCGCGATCGGCGCCGTTGTCCAGCACGTGCTGCAGGAGGTCGAGATACTGGCGCATCGGTTCCGGCTCGATTCGGTTGTCCAGCCATCATAGCTTACGGACAGACAATCGAACACCACAAAGCAGCGCAAGCCCTGCCCGAAGCCCGCCAGTCCCCAACAACATCAGGGCTGGCGCATGGACCGCGCCAGCCCTGCGAATTGAAGCGCGGTCGTCAGAGGGAGCCGAGCTTGCCCAGGTCCTTCGCGACGAGGTAGTAGAAAGTCACCCGGCTCTTGGTGTTGTCGGCAGCCATTGCCTTGCAAGTCTTCTCGATGGATGCATCGGCCTTCGCTGCATCGCTGATGCCGAGCTTCTTGGCGACCCAGTTGTCCCTGACACGCCCGAGTTCCTTCGGGTCGGTGCAGGATACCAGCGAGGAATCGCGGTTCCTGAGCGCGATGCCCAGGTGCTTGACGATCTTTTCAACCGCATCAGCACTGGCGCCGGCATCGTATTTCTTCACGTCTGCAAGATAGTCGGCCATCAAAATTCCCCTCGTCGGCGCCACGGATCCGATCGATGAGGGCTGTGGCGCGCTGCTGCAACATGTGCGCTAGGTCGGTAACTCCTCACCGGGGCAAAGCTTCGGTTGAGACCGCGCCCAAGTCAACCCTTTGGACTTGCGGTTTTGTCAGGGGGACAAAGTGCCATTGCGGCCTTCCATTTCTTGCGATGGCCCCCTATATTCGGTTTGTCGGCTTGACCGACTATGGCGATAAATGGGCGATGAAATAAGCCGTTCGGACCCGGGGGCGGTACCCGGCGCCTCCACCAAAAGCCGCTGCTGATGACAGAGCGGTTTTTGCTGGGGGCGAAATAGGATCGACGAAGGTGTAAAGATCGTACTTTTGCCCGGCATGGTACCACCGTCATCGGGCTAAACCTGTAGTTGCAAATGACAACTATGCGGAAGCACGTCTCGCCGCGTAAGCGGTGCGACAGCTTCAAATCAAGCCCTAGAGGTTCGCACTTCTAGGCGGGGTTCGGAGGTACCTGGCAACAGAAACCTCCACTTCTCCCCTCCTCAACATGCGCTACGCACAACGGCAGCTCCCGCTGGCCGGTCCGTCCAACGGCTATGAGCCGCGAAGGCGCACCGCCGCGTGCCCGTCTCTATGGACAAAACATGCAAAACGATTCCGATCGATTCTTCGTGCTGACCGGTGGTCCCGGATCCGGCAAGACCACCCTGATCGAAGCCCTGCGCCACGCAGGCTTTGCCACCTCGGTGGAAGCCGGGCGCGGCATTATCCGCGACCAGTCCGCCATTGGCGGATCCGCTTTGCCCTGGCGTGATCGCGCCCTGTTCGCCGAGTTGATGCTGGCATGGGAGATGCGCTCGTATCAAATTGCGCGAAAACAGACCGGGCGTCCTGTTTTTTTCGATCGCGGCGTTCCGGACGCGCTTACCTCAGGCTGAGCGGCCTGCCGCTACCCGAACACGCCCGCGCCGCAGCCAAGCGCTTCCGCTATCATCAGCGCATCTTTGTCGCCCCGCTTTGGCCGGAGATCTTCGCGCAGGATGAGGAGAGAAAGCAGACGCTTGAGGAGGCCGAGCGTACCCACCATGCGCCTGGTACAACGCAACCCACTTGCGAACAGTGGCCGCATCAACGCCATGCATCGACGCCGCACTCGCGCAGCTCTCATCCCCGCCTAAATAGCTATCGACAACCGAGCGCTTGAAACTCTCGCTGTATTTGGACATGCAAAACCCCCGAAGGTTGTGTCCAACTTTCGGGGGTCAGTTCAGAACCCGGCCTTTTTCATTTGTTTGCTTATTCCGCCGGTGCCTCGGCAACCTCGCGCGAGCGGCCGAGCGTGACCTTGGCCAGCGTGAAGGAAATCACCGCACACAGCGTGATGCCGGCCACCATCGGCAGCGGCGTACCGTCGAAGAACACGCCTGCGACACCCATGGCGAGCGCACCGATGGCGAAATGCAGCGTGCCCATCAGCGCTGAAGCGGTGCCGGCAATCTCGCCATGTTCTTCCATGGCCAGCACCGAGGTGGTCGGAATGACCAGGCCGAGGAAGCCGTAGCCGACGAACAGCAGCGCCGCCATCACGTCGAGCCGGTCGATGCCTGTCGCCATTACCGCGAACAGCACCACCATCGTCGTCGCATAGCCGGTCACCGCGACGCGCACCACGCGCCTCAGGCCGAAGCGCTCGGCCAGCAGCCCCGTCATCTGCGACATGCCGATGAAGGCCACCGCGTTGATCGAGAAGAACACGCTGTAGACCGAAGGCGACAGCCCGTAATGGTCGATCAGGATGAACGACGAACTCGACAGATAGACGAAGAAGCTGGCAATGCCGAAGCCGGCGATCGCCGTCAGACCGAGGAAGTTGCGATCACCCATCAGGAAGCGGTAGGCCGACAGCGCGGTGCCGAAGGAGGACCCGGCGCGATCTTCCACCGGCCGCGTCTCCTTGAGCGAAGTCGCCAGAAGGATGGTGGCCAGCAGAGCCGCGCCCGTCACCGTCCAGAACACGGCGCGCCAGCCGAAATTCTCGATGATCACGCTGCCGGTCAGCGGCGCCAGGATCGGCGACACCGAGAACACCAGCATCAGCAAGGACATCAGCTTGGCGGCCTCATTACCGGTGTGCAGGTCGCGCACGATGGCGCGCGGAACGGCCATGCCGGCGCTGGCGCCAAGCCCTTGCAGGAAACGGAAAGCGATCAGCCATTCGATGGTCGGCGCCATTGCCGAACCGATGCCGCCAACCATGAACAGCGCAAGACCGCCATAAAGCGGCAGCTTGCGGCCGACCATGTCGGAAATCGGCCCGACGACGATCTGGCCAAACCCCATCGACAGGAAGAAGATCAACAGGCTCATCTGCACCGCAGCGGTGCTGGCATGCAGATCCGCGCCGATCGACGGCAGCGCGGGCAGATACATGTCGATGGCGAACGGGCCGATGGCGGACAACAAGCCGAGCACGACCGCGATGCGGAGGAATTTGGGACTCATGATAAAGGCTTCTTTCAAATCTGGTTGCCGCCGCCACGCGACGTCTAACCTAGGACGTTCCATCCCGTGAGATTCCGACACCTCAAGAGCGAATTCCATTCGTCTCTCTCACGCGAAATCTCTTTATCTTGTGTCCACAAATTTAGACACTCTTGTCTAAATCGTCAATCACCTTTATATAGTTTTTTATGAAGCTGCACGTTTCTCCTGACATTTTCCCGCCACGCGGCCATGAGGCCAAGCGCCTGTCGATCGTCGACTCCGCAGCCACCGTGTTTTGCCGCGAAGGTTTCGCCGGCGCCAACATCGATCTGATCGCGGCTGAAGCCGGCGTTTCGCGCCAGACGATCTACAACCATCATGGCGACAAGGAGAAGCTGTTCGTCGCCGTGGTCCGTGACCTCACCGAACGCTGCAATGCCGGCATCTTCGCCACCATTGCCACCTTCCCCGACCAGCCGGGGGATCTCGAAGCCGATCTGATCGGCTTTGCCGTGCGCCTGAACCAGAACTGCATCTGCAACCGCGACGGAAAATTCCTGCGCAAGCTGATCCAGACCGAAGGCGAGCGCTATCCCGAACTGTTTGCTGAATGGCGCGAACAGGGACCGGGCAGGACATGGCCGGCAATCGCCGCCCGCTTCGCCCGCCTCGCCTATGGCGGCTACCTCACGATCGAGGACCCGGACGTGGCGGCGCGCCAGTTCCTTGGCCTCGTCAATGCCGAACTGCAGACCACCTTCATGCTTGGCGGCTCGCCGCGCGAGGACGAGGTGCTGCAATCCGCGACCAATGGCGTGCGCACCTTCCTGCGCGCCTTCGGCAAGCGCCGGTCCGCGGCATCGTCCGAAAAGCAAAGCGCGCTCGCCAGCGCCTGAGCGATCAAATCGCTGGCAATAGTCTTCGCTTCCGCGCGAGGGTGATCTATATGCGGTTTACGCCGCCCTCAAGCTTGATTACAGCTATGCGGACGATTCAACGGAACCCGACCGCCACATGGCCGACGACCACATCCGCTACGACATTCTGGCCCAGGAGGCGTTGCGCGGCGTCATGCGCAAGGTCCTGGCCGAGGTCGCGCGCACCGGCCTCCCCGGCAACCACCACTTCTTCATCACCTTCCTGACCGGCGCGCCGGGCGTACGCGTGTCTTCGCGGCTGCGCGAGCGCTATCCCGAGCAGATGACCATCGTCATTCAGTTCCAGTATTGGGACCTGAAGGTGACCGATACCGGCTTCGAGGTTGGCCTGTCCTTCTCCGATGTGCCGGAAAAGCTCGAAATCCCGTTTTCGGCCGTACGCGGCTTCTATGATCCGTCGGTCAATTTCGAACTCGAATTCGACGTCAAGACGGATGGCGCGGCAGCCGAGGAACCAGCCGCTCCAGCCTCGCCTGAGCCGTTGACCATCGTCTCCGAGAAAAAGCCGAAGGCGGAGAAGAAGGCAGCTGCCGCCGAGGCGGAGAAGAAGCCCGCAGCGGCGGACGCCAGCACCAAGGGCGCCGAAGTGGTCTCGCTCGACGCCTTCCGCAAGAAATAGGCCTGCGGTTCACGCCATGGCTGACATCGTCAATCTCCGCCAGGCTCGCAAGCAGAAGGCGCGGGACGAGAAAGTGCGCGTCGCCGAACAGAACCGGGCACTGTACGGTCGCTCCAAGGCAGAGAAGCAACGCGACCGCATAGTCGCCGACAAGGCCGAAAATTTCGTCGCTGGGCACCGCCGCGAGCCATCCGGCGCCGAAGACGACCAGTGAGCTGTCACCAGTGAGCGCGGTCGAAAAGCGCTCGGTGACCATTCGTGGTCACCGCACCAGCTACTCGCTTGAAAAGCCCTTCTATGAGGACCTCGTCGCGATCGCGGCGACCAGGGAGCTGACGCTCGCTGCGCTTGTCGCCGAAGTCGACGAGACGCGGCCCCGCGACACCAACCTGTCCTCGGCGCTGAGGCTCTATGTGCTGGAGTGGGCGAAGCACGCAGAGAGAATCTAAAGGCTTTCGACGGCGTCGTTCTTTTTCGTGTGTCTGGTGCCGAAGCCAAGCAAGGTCGAACGCTCGCGCTCCTCGGCTTGTTTCCTGGACCGCACGCGCATCAAATCCTTCCAGCCGACATAGCCGACCAGCAACGAGCCTTCGCGAGTGACGACGGGCAGATGAGAGACGTTGGCCAGCAGCAGTTTGTCGGAGAGGCCTTCGAGATATTCGTCCGGATAGGCCAGCGTCACCTTGCTGCCGGCCAGCAGTTCGCCAAGCGTGGTGGTGCGGTGCGTGCCGGCGCGTCTCCAGCGCAATATCGCCGGCGGATCGATGAGGCCCAGCACATGGCCGCGCTCATCGACCACCGGGAAACTCGGATGCCGTGTTTCCGGCGCTGTCAGGAACGCTGCCGCGCCATGCAGCGTCATCGTCGCCGGCACGCTTTCGACTTGTGACGTCATCACCTCGCGCACCCTGGTCAGGGCGAAAGGGTCGACGCGGTATTCGCGAACCAGATGATGTCCCCTTCTGGCGATCTTTTCGGTCAGGATCGATCGCTTCATCAGAAGCACGGTGACGGCGTGCGCCGCAGCGCAGGCAGCAATCAGCGGCACCAGCATATGCGTGTTGCCGGTCAGTTCGACGGCGAAGAACGTGGCGGTCAGCGGCGCACGCATCGTGCCGCCCATGGTGGCGGCCATCGCCAGCAGCGCCCAGAAACCCGGATCCGCGGCAGGCAGAACGCCGGCGAGCACAGCGCCCATGGCCCCGCCCATGATCAACAGCGGCGCCAGCACACCTCCCGACGTTCCCGAGCCGAGCGCTACCGACCAGATGATCGCCTTCACCACCAGCAGGAGGAGTGCTGCCGTCGCGACGGTGCGGCCGTCCAGCATGTCAGTGATGTTGTCATAGCCGACGCCGAGCGCGTGCGGCTCGATCAGCCCGCCGATGCCGACCACCAGTCCGCCAAGCATCGGCCACCACATCCAGTGGATCGGCAGCTTCTGAAAACCGTCCTCGCAGGCATAGACCATCTGCGTCAGCAGCCCCGACAAAAGTCCTGCACAAACGCCGATCGCCACCCAGCCGGCAAGGCCGACAAAGGACACCTCCATGCCGCCCTGAAACGGAAAGATCGGTCCGGGCAGATGCAGCATGGTGCGCTCCACCTCGGCGATAACAGCCGCGACCGCCACCGGGATGAAGCTGCGCGGAGTCCATTCGAAAAGCAGCAGTTCGACCGCAAGCATGATGGCGGCGATCGGGGTTCCGAACACCGTGGTCATGCCCGCCGCAGCACCGGCCACCAGCAGCGTCTTGCGTTCGTTGTCGCTGACCGGCAGCATCTGCGCGATCAGCGAACCGATCGCGCCGCCGGTCATGATGATCGGGCCCTCGGCGCCGAACGGTCCGCCGGAGCCGATCGAGATCGCCGACGACAGCGGCTTCAGGATCGCCACCTTGGCGTCGAGTCTGGAACGCCCGAGCAGGATGGCCTCTATGGCTTCGGGAATGCCGTGACCGCGGATCTTCTCGCTGCCGAAGCGCGCCATCAGGCCGATGATCAGCGCACCGATCACAGGGACGATGACGGAGGCATAGCCCAGCGGCGTGTCCTCGAGCTTCAGATCGGCGAGCGTGAACTGGCCAAAATAGGCGATGTTGGTGGCCAGCCGGATCAGCTTCAAAAGCGCGATGCCGGCAACCAGTCCAGCTGTCGCCACCACCACGGCAATGGCGGCGACGAACAGCACCCTGGCATCCGTGGTGAAATCGCGCAGATGCTCCGGGTTCGAGTGAGGGGTCTTCATGGCAGTTTGCTTCCTGGCGGCGCGCCGTATGTCTGAGATGCGGCACGGTCGAAGCGGCCAGCCGGGCTTGTTGGTGGATATGTATCGTAACACGATATAAATATTCAAGCCGGTTTCGCCCGAAATCCGTTTGAGCTTTCGCCGGAAAACGAACACATGTCTGATATGTCGCAGCCACAAAAATCACGCCCCGCCATCAGCCAAGCCGATTACCAGTGGCTATCGGAGTTTCGCTACCTGATCCGCCGCTTCCTCGAATTCAGCCAGGTCCAGGCGGAAGACGCCGGCCTGACCCCGCGCCAGCATCAGGCGCTGCTGGCGATCAAGGGATTCCCCGGCGGCGGCCCGGTGACGGTTGGCGATCTCGCGGAACGCCTGCGCATCCGCCACCACAGCGCCGTCGAACTGGTCAACCGCCTTTGCGAAGCAGGGCTGGTCGCCAGAAATCAGGACAAGGACGACCACCGCCGCGTGCTGCTGCAACTGACCGAGCGCGCCGACGATTGCCTGGCCGAGCTGTCGGCGGCACATCTCGACGAGCTTTCACGCATCGAACCGATGCTGCGCCGGCTGCTCGATCGGGACCATGCGTAAGGCTCCAGACCTTGCACGAAAACGGCACCGAACTATTTTCCCGGCCTCCCGAATCCTTTGGCTTCGCCACAACGTCTCGGACGTAAGCGGCCCGCAAAGCGCAGGGCACGAAGAGGAAAAAACGCGATGAAACGCCACCTGATACGCTACAAGACGAAACCGGAACGGACCGATGAGAATGAACGGCTGGTCAAGGCCGTGTTCCAGGAGCTGCGGGAAAAGTCGCCGGAAGGTGTTCGCTACATGACATGGCGGTCCGACGACGGGACCTTTGTCCATCTGGTCGAGACGGAAACCGAGGCCCATGCCGACATCATCACCGGGCTGGCGGCATTCGAGGCCTTCCAGAGCGGCATCAGGGATCGCTTGATCGAGCGTCCGCAGCGCGAGGAAATGACCGTGGTGGGCCACTACCGGATGCTGGACCAGTAACGGCAAACAGAGGTGCATGAACATTCCTGGCGAGATCCGCGAGCCTTTTGACCGCCTGTTCGGCGAAATGCGTCCCAAACTGCACCGCTACTGCGCCCGCATGGCCGGCTCGGTCATCGACGGCGAGGACGTGCTGCAGGAAGCCCTGGCCAAGGCGTTCGAGGCGCTGCCGGATGCCGGCCCGATCGCCAACCCGGAGGGCTGGCTGTTTCGCATTGCCCACAATGCTGCGCTCGACTTTCTGCGCCGGCGAGCCCGCGAAAAGGCCTTTTCCGATGAGGACCCGGATATGATCGTCGACCCGGCCAATCCCACCGCCGATCGTCAGGCCGCCGCGGCCAGCCTGCACACTTTCATGCGCCTTCCCGTCACGCAGCGAAGCAGCGTCATCATGATGGACGTTCTGGGCTATTCGCTGCAGGAAATCAGCGCCACGCTCGATACCAGCATCCCCGCCATCAAGGCGGCGCTGCATCGTGGCCGCCACCGACTGCGCAATCTTGCGGACGAACCGGACGACCGTCCTGTTCCGAGACTGAGCGCCGCGCAACGTCTGCTGCTCGACGCTTACATCGACCGCTTCAACGCCCGCGACTTCGATGCGGTGCGCGACATGCTGGCCGATGAGGTGCGGCTGGAACTGGTGGCCAGGGCGCGGCTGAATGGCCGCAAGGAGGTCGCCACCTACTTCAGCAACTATTCCCGCGTGCAGGATTGGCATCTTATGCTCGGCTTCGTCGAAGACAGGCCAGCAGTCCTCGTCCGCGATCCCAATGACCCAACAGGGCGCCCCACCTATTTCATCCTGCTGGCCTGGCAGGACGGCAGGCTTGCCGCCATCCGCGATTTTCGCCACGCCCGCTACACCACCGACGGTGCCGAACTGTTCGTTCTTTGAAACGGTCTCGGGGCGGAAAGGCCTCCCCTACTGCCTACCGCAGCGACTTCAGCAGATTGTCGATCGTGAACGGATTGGACTTCGGCTTGGCCGGCGGCGGATTGTCATTGGCTTCCGGTGGCGGCGCACGCTCCACCTTCGGAGCCTGCTGCGCGGCCTTGCGTTCAGCCTCGAGCCTTGCCTTTTCCTGCGAAGCGATACGCATCGCCTCTTCCGCCTTCTGCCGCGCCTGCTCGGCTTGTGCCTTGGCCGCCTCGTCGGCGGCCTGCTGTTCGGCAGCGGCTTTGGCGTCCGCATCCGCCTTGGCTTTGGCATCGGCGTCGGCCTTGGCTTTCGCCTCCGCGTCGGCCTGAGCTTTGGCGTCGGCTTCGGCTTTCGCCTGCGCGTCCGCTTCGGCCTTTGCCTTGGCGTCGGCCTCGGCTTTCAGCCGTGCTGCTTCCTCCTGCTTGCGCAATTCCTCGGCGGCGTTCTCACGTTCGATCTGCAGCGCCGCGTAGTAGCGGACCTCGCGCCGAAGCCGCTGCTTTTCGAGCAGCGCGGCCTGCATCGCCTCGACGCGCTGCTGTTCCTTTTCCAGCGCGCGTTGGGTCAGGAACTGCGCCAGCGGCTCACTGTCGAACTCTCGTTTCACCGCGCCGAACGGCCCCTCGGCGGTGAAATTCACGACCGGCTCGGAGCCGACCAGCGCCTCGTCGCCAGGCCGATAGGTGATCGCACCCTTGGCCGACACCGTGGCCGCGTTGAGATCCGCCGTGACGTCGGCGGACAAGGTCGCCGCCGGATTTTCCAGGCTGACCGGCGGCGCCCGCAGCGTGCCGCCGGCAACCGTGAAGGCTATGTCGGTGTCTTTGGCGGCTAGACTGCCATCAGCGGCGATGTCAGGCGCGAAGCCGGCAGTCTTGGCCGCATCGATGTCACGCCCGATCGCATCCGCCTTGACGAGGAACGCACTGAACGCATCTGGATTGACGCCAGCAACTTTCACGCCCTTCAACGCCGCAGTGCCGGAGCCTGATAAGGCGGCCACCATCCCTTCGACCGATTTGCCGCTGCTTGACAGCGCTGTCGAGAAGTCGCCGATGCCGCTGATGCCGGCATCCGGCAGCACGGTCGCCAGATCGGCGCCCGCCAGTTTCATCTGGCCAGTGAACAGCCCGGTGCCGTCATTGTTCTTCAGCTCGAACAGGCCGCTGAGCGCCCCGCCAAGCAATTTCGCCTTGAGATCCGAAACGCGGATGCCTTCCTGGTCGAGCTTGAGCGAAAAAGCGGCGTCATAGGCCGTGGCGAACCGCCCGGCGGCAAGTGCTGCCGTGGTCAGGTCGAGGTCGGCGGTGAAAGGCAGGCTGGATTTCTGGCTGAACGGTGTCGCCGGCCACACGCCACCCTTGCCTGCCCCATCCTTGTCGGTCCCGTCTTTGTCGGCAAGAAAGGCGGAATCGCCGAACAGCGCCACCGCCATGGGATCGAGGTCGAGTTCGTCGAGCGCCAGCGCCCCAGCCAGATGCGGCACGCCGTTCTTTACATCGATATTGACGTCGCCGGACACCGCCGCTTCGTTGATGGCGCCGCTGAGTTCGTCCAGCACCAGCAGACCGTTGCCATAGTCGCCCTGCGCGGCGAGCGACGTCGACATGCCCGCCCCCATGCCGGGCAGACCGATGCCTGACGTCATCAGCCATGGCTCGATGTCGGCGGCATCGAGGCTGAGCTTGCCCTTGGCGGCGAAGCCCTGCGGCGTATCGGCGATCGTGCCTTCGAAACCAGCCTTGAAGTCGTTGCCGGCAAGGCTGAAATTCGTCGCCAGGCCGCCACCCAGCGTTCCCTTGGCCTGAATGTCGGTGCTTGCCTCGCCCAGCATGCCGAGCGGCAGCGCCGGCAGGCCGTAAAGGGCCAGCAGCGCGGTGGCGTCAGGGTTCTTGGCGTTGAAGGTAAGCGCCACCGGCGCTTCGAGAAGCTTGTCCACCACCCCCTTCCCCGACAGCGATGCGGAAAAGGCCGAGCCGCCGGCCTTGCCTTGTCCGCTCACCGCCAGGCCGGTGGTGCCGTCGCCATTGTCGGCCGCACTCGCTACCAGGTCGACACGCGCATCCTGGAACAGCTCGGGATAGGCAGCGGCGCGGCTCGCCAGCCCTTTCAGCACGGCACTGTCGGGATAGTGCTGGGCGGCGACGTCGACCAGCGGCTTCAGGTCGACGGCAACCACCGACGCATCGAGCTTGCCGGTCGGGCTCGCCGGGAAATCCTTGATCCTGCCGGTGGCGCTGATCGAGGCGCCGGCCAGCCCGCCCACCGACAGCCGGTCGATTTCGAGCAGCCCGTCGCGCAGCCTGAGCGCCGTGTCGACGGTATCCGCGGTCAACCCGCCAGCGTTGACCGGCCCTGCCTTGATCTGGAAATCGAGGTCGCGGTCGGCAAAGCGATTGGCGCCCTTGTCGCTGACGAAGATCGAGGCGAAGGCCGCCAGCCCGTCGACATCGAGGTCGCCCCCTTCGAGACGCATCAGCACTGAGGGCTTGGCATCGTCGGGCTGGCTGGAATCGATGCGGCCGGAAAACCTCGCCTTACCCAGGATCAATTCGAGATCGCTGAAGGCCTGGCGCTTCTGCGAGAGGTCGACCTTGGCCTTGAAGCCGGCGGCAGGCAGACGGCGGATCGCCTCGTCGACATCCTTCGACAGCCAGGCGGCAAAGCCGGAGGGTTGCGCCACGGCCAGCAGCAGCGAGCCGTTGAAGCCGAAATGACCCTCCAAATTGAGCACGAGCATGCCATCGGCTTCCAGCGTGGTGCGGCCGGGCAAGGTCGCGGCAAGCGATTTCACCGACCAGCCGCCATCGACCGGCTCGGCGGAAAGATGCACGTCGCGCACCGTGGTGTCGCCGGCCACCACCGCCGGCAGCTTGACCTCGACGGTGCCGGGGATAGTCGGCTTCGGCATGTCGAGCAGCGCCTGCTCAAACGCCGCGATGCGCTGGTCCAGCGTCAGGCCGGCGCCGGCCTCGGCGCCCACCGCCTCGTCGAACTGCACCTGCGCGCCATTGGCCTCGATGGCGAAACTCGGTTTCAGCCCGAGATCGACAGAAGCCTTGCCATCGGCGGTGTAGGGGTTGTCGAGCGGCCCGGTCTCGAAGCGGAATTCGTCGACGCCCAACTTCTGGTGGTCGAGCGAAAACTTGCCGTTCAGCCGAAAGCCCGGATCGGGCTTGCCGGCGGAAACCTTCACCGTCTCACCGTCGGTGCTGCGCAGCTCGGCGCTGTTCTTGTCCGCACCGGAGATTTTGAATTGGCCGGAATAGACGGCAGCGCCATTGACAATGCCAGCATTGCCGTCGGCTTCGATGACCAGCGGATAGGCGTCCGGATCGGCCTTCAGCCGCAGCCGCATCTGCCCGTTGCCTTCAGCCTTGCCGGTGGACGCGGTGACCGCGGTGCGCAACCCGTCCAGCCGCAGCGTGCCGTCCATGCGCCATGGCCCGGCCAGCGATTTGGCCGAGATAGTTGAATTGATCTCGGAAAACAGATGGCTGCGCCCGCCGGCGGCATGGCGCAGTTCGATCTGCCCTTCCGTCACCGTCAGCTTCTCGATCGAGATCTGGTTGAGGTCGAAGGGCGAGGACGGCCGCATCGCCCAGTCGACCGTGCCATTGTTGGCGATGTCGATGGTCGCTTTCGGCCGCACCAGCCGCATGTCGAAGATCAGCACTTCGCCACGCAGGAAGGGCGCCAGTTCCGCATCCATCGAAAACGTCTCGACGGTCATGGCCGGCTGGCCATTGGGGCCGCCGGCGACAGCGACATTCGAGAAGGTCACCGAGGGGAACGGCAACAACCTTGCCGTGGCGTCGCCCTGCACAGTCACCTTGCGGCCGAGAATGGCGCTCGCCTCGCGCTCGAATTGGGCGCGGTAGCCTGTCCAGTCGACAAAATACGGCACCACCAGCGCCGCACATAGCACCAGCACGAACAGGCCACCAAAGATCACGAACAGGCGTGCGAGCATCAGCTCCGAATGGGTTGATTGAAATTCTGCCGCACTCTACCCGCATCCGCGTGTCGATAAAGAGGCAATTCATCCAGTGTTGCGCGATCCCGGATGATCTGAAACAAATCCTCGCAAAGCGGAGAATTCGGATGTCTGGGAAGAACTGGGATCGCGTGCCGATCGACGCGCAAAGCGTCGACGCTCCGCTGTCGCTTTCGGCGGTCTTTCTTGTCGTCACCGTCGCCGGCGAGCAGACCGCGCTCGCCAAGGTGGCCTCCGTGCTTGGTGGGCTCGACGATCTCGTCAAAACCGTCGGGTTCCGCGATCTTTCCGGGCGGCTTTCGTGCATTGCCGGCATCGGCCGCGATCTCTGGGATCGTCTTTCTCCAGATCGGCGGCCGCTGGAACTGAAACCGTTTGCGCCGATCAAGGGATCCGTTCATTCGGCGCCTTCGACCGCCGGCGATCTTCTCTTCCACATCCGCTCCGAACGCCCCGACATGTGCTTCGAGTTCGAGCGCATTCTGCTCGACAATCTCGGCGACGGCGTGAGCGTCGTCGACGAGGTTTCCGGCTTTCGCTATTTCGATGCGCGCGACCTGCTCGGCTTCGTCGACGGCACCGCCAACCCGACCGGCCTCGATTTGCCCGCCTCTGCGCTCGTCGGCGATGAAGACGCCGACTTCGCCGGCGGCAGCTATGTCGTCGTCCAGAAATATCTGCACGGCATGCAGGCCTGGGCGCGCATTCCGACGCCCGAGCAGGAAGCGATCATCGGCCGCACCAAGATCGACAACATCGAAATCGACGATGACGACGCGCCGCGCAAATCGCACAAGTCGCTGGCCACCATCGAGGATGCCGATGGCAACGAGTACGACATTTTGCGCGACAACATGCCGTTCGGCAGGCCCGGACAGAACGAGTTCGGGACCTACTTCATCGGCTATTCCAGATATCTTTGGGTCACCGAAAAAATGCTGCAGCGCATGTATATCGGCGACCCGCCGGGCGCCTACGACCGCCTGCTCGATTTCTCGACGCCGCAGACCGGCACAACGTTCTTCGCGCCAACCCGCCCCATGCTGCAGGCGCTTGTCGAGGGCGCGCAGGAGAAGCTTCCCGCCGCCCGGTAAAGGCTGGCGGCCTCTATCAGCGAGGATCAGCGTGCGTCGCGCTTCGCTTGCGCCACCTTGCCCGCCTTGCGCTGCCGGCCGAGTTCCGCCGGCCGGACCAGCTTCGGCGCCCGCTTGTTGGCCACGGCGCGCATGCCCTTGTGAGCCGTCCGCGAATTGAGCGCGGGACCGTCCGCCGGCGCATTTTGCTTCATGGCCAGCGCCTTGCGCGCATTCCCAACCAGCGAAACGCGAGCCGCCAGTTGCCGCCGCCGTTCGGCCTCGCCATTGAGCCGCCGCATCGCCATGGCCAGCACCGCCAGCTTTACCTGCGAACCGCCATCGGACTTTGAGGGCGCAGCGCCTTTCGGCGCTCCCTTGCCCCGCATTTCGCGGCGGCGCCGATGCGTTTCGGTCTGCGCCTTGTCGCGCCGCTCCCGCAACAGCTTGACCAGACCGGCAAGATCGCCGTCGGAAAGCTCCTGCACCGCCGGATGGTGCGACTTCTCCACCAGTTCCTGTTCGTCGGCGCTCAGCGCACGCGCCTCGTCCTTGCGTGAAATCGCCATGACACTTTTCCTCCGCTGGCACGCCTGTTGGTTTCAGGCCTCGCTGCTCGGCGAAGTCTCGGCCCGAATGGTGGCATGGTCAAGACGAGCCGCCTGCGGCCTTGCGCTGGAGGACTCGCCTAGTCCCCCGGCAATATCTTGCCCGGGTTCATGATATCGAGCGGATCCAGCGCCTGCTTGATCGTGCGCATGATGTCGACGCCGTGGCCGAGTTCATGGCGCAGGAAGCCGATCTTGCCCTGGCCGATGCCGTGCTCGCCGGTGCAGGTGCCGTCCATGGCGATCGCCCGCATGTTGAGCCGCGCGACGAACTTTTCCGACAGTGCGATCTCCTTCGGATCATTCACATCCATCAGCACCAGAACGTGAAAATTGCCGTCGCCCGCATGACCGACGATCGGCGCGATCAGGCCCATCTCGACAATGTCGGCTTCGGTCTCCATGACGCATTCGGCAAAGCGCGAGATCGGCACGCAGACATCGGTCGACAGCCCCTTGGCGCCTGGCCGTAGCGTCAGCGACGACCAGTAGGCGTCATGCCTGGCCTTCCACAGTTTGGTGCGCTCCTCGGCGACGCTGGTCCACAGGAACGGCCCGCCGCCATTCTCTTCCGCGATCATGCCAAAGGTCTCGGCCTGTTCGGCAACGCCGGCATCGCTGCCGTGAAACTCGACGAACAGGCAGGGGCTTTCGGGATAGTCGAGCTTCGAATAGTTCTTCATCGCCCGCATCTGCAGCGCGTTGACCAGTTCGATGCGCGCCACCGGGATGCCCATCTGGATCGTCGCGATGACCGCGTTGCAGGCCGCCTCGACGCTCGGAAACGGGCAGACGCCGCCAGAGATCGCCTGCGGGATGCCTTGCAGCTTCAAGGTCAGCGAGGTGATGATGCCGAGCGTGCCTTCCGAGCCGACCAGCAGCCGCGTCAGATCATAGCCGGCCGAGCTCTTTTTCGCGCGCTTGCCGGTCGTCACCGTCTCGCCGTCGGCCATCACGGCGGTCAGCGACAGCACGTTCTCGCGCATCGTGCCGTAGCGCACGGCATTGGTGCCGGACGCCCGCGTCGCCGCCATGCCGCCGAGCGAGGCATTGGCGCCCGGATCGATCGGAAAGAACAGGCCGGTGTCGCGCAGATGCCGATTAAGGTCCTCGCGGGTGACGCCGGGTTCGACCGTACAGTCGAGGTCCTGCGGATTGACCGCCAGGATGCGGTTCATGCGCGACGTGTCGACCGATATGCCGCCGCCCGGTGCGTTGGTGTGACCCTCCAGCGAGGAGCCGACGCCGAAGGCGATCACCGGCACGCGGTGCGCGGCACAGGCCCGCACGATCTCCTGCACCTCGGCGGCCGTCTCGGGAAACGCGACGCCGTCCGGCGCCTGCGTCGGAATATAGGTGGTGGTGTGCGCGTGCTGCGAGCGGATGGCTTGGCCGGTCTGGAATCGCTCGCCAAGCTGCTGCTTGAGGATGCCGAGCACAGCGGCGATGCCCTCCTCGTTGCGTTCGACCGGGTTGAGGTCGCTCAGAGCCATGAATTCCTCCGCGAATGGACCAGCGTCCACGCTTGTTATGCGTCTATGGATGCGTAGTCTCCGGAGCCACGCTCTGTCCAGCACCAGAACAAGGAAGTTTCGATGCCCATCCCCACTCCCTTCGTCTCAAAACCCATGGACATCGAGAAGGACTGGATCGACTACAACGGCCATCTCAACATGGCCTATTACAACGTGCTGTTCGACCGCTGCTCGGACGACGCCTTCGAGGCAATGGGCATGGGACCGAACTATGCCAGGGATCGTCGCCTCACCATCTACACGGCCGAAGTCCATGTCTGCTACGTGCAGGAGCTGCATCTCGAGCATAAGGTCACGGTCTCATTCCAGCTCATCGACCACGACGACAAGCGGCTGCGGGCCTATCAGGAAATCCGCCATGTCGACGGCTGGCTGGCCGCGACTTCCGAATCGCTTTCGCTGCATGTCGACATGTCCGGGCCGAAGGTGGCGCCCTTCCCCACCGATGTGCTGGCCAGGGTCGAAGCCATGCGCGCCGCCCATTCGGCACTGCCGATGCCGGAACGGGCCGGCCGCTCGATCGGCATCAAACGCAAATAGGGGGAAGCCGACACGTCTCGTCCCGGCTTCAAAGCCACACCGGCAATCTAAAATCGCGGAACTCTCCCATCCACCGACGCCGGCGCTTGAAGCAGCTCCGCGCCCGCGTTAACCTTACCAAGGTTTTAACGGGAACAAGCCATTTGAGCCGTTGCGCGACTCAGCGGGTCGGTCGAAAACGATCCGCATCGAGGTAGCGACACGGGCGGCGCGGCGCCGGTTCGAGGAAAGTGCATGAAAACCGACATCAAGGTCGAGGTGGACAGGCTGGCTGCCGATCCGCGCATCACCGACTATGATTTCTGGCGCTCGCTCAAGAACGTCAACAACGAGATCTTCCACATCGCCAACAACAACGAGCCGATCCCGTTCGACATGATCCGCTGGCGTGCCATCCTGAAGCAGGCGCGCATGAAGCGCGGCCACGCATAGGTCCTCTCCCTGTACGTCAAGCCTGGCGCCTCAATGCCGCCAGGGCCGAGCGCGCCACCACCGGCGACGACTGGATGATCGCCGTATTGGTCATCGCGTAGGGAATAATGCGGTCGATCACCCGCTCGAGGTCGGCCACCGAGCCGACATGCGCCAGCGCGACGAAACAATCCTCTCCGGTCACGCGATCGCATTGCACGATCTCCGGCAGTTCGCGGATGATCTCGGCCACGACGGCCAGTTGCCCCGGCACCGGCCGGATGCGCAGCCATGCCGACAGCGGCAGGCCGAGTGCCGCCGGGTTGATCCTGACCGAATAGGCCTCGATGACGCCACTTTCCTGCAGCCGCTTGATGCGCTCTGCCACGCTCGGCGCCGACAGGCCGACCGAGCGTGCCAGCTCCGCCGTGCTGGTGCGCGCGTCCTTTTCCAGCAGACGCAGGATCTTCATGTCGGCGGCATCGAGATCGGCACTTTCAGTTCGAAGGCGTTTCATAGGAAATTCCTTGCTTCCGAGAGAACTCTCCCCAGACGAGCCCATCATCACTCATATAAACCGGCAAATATGCCTGCGATACTGATCCGATGGATGATCAAACGCAAGCTCTTACAGCAGACCCTGCCCCCGGCAATCCCACCCTCGGCAGGCTGACGGAAAAATTGCCGCCGCATGTCTGGTTCGGCGTCAGCGCCGTCTTCCACTATCTCGGGCCGGCTTTCGCCGTGCTGCTTTTCCCGCATGTCGGCGTGCTCGGCATGGCGTGGCTGCGCATCGCCACGGCAGCACTCATCTTCGCACCACTGACCCGCCCATGGCGAACCTTCGCCCGCGCCGATCGCTCGACAAGGCTGCTGTTGCTGGCCTTCGGCGCCTGTCTGGCGGTGATGAACTGTTCGTTCTACCTGGCGCTCGACCGCCTACCGATCTCGCTGGTGGCGGCGATCGAATTCGTCGGCACCATCGGCGTCGCGGTGGTCGGCCTCAGGAGCCCGCGCAATCTTGCCGCCCTTGCCGTCGCGGTGACCGGCACCTTGCTGCTCATCGACGTCAAATGGTCCGATGATCCCATCGGGCTGTTCTGGGCCTTCCTCAACGGCGCGCTGTTTGTCGGCTACATCGTGCTCGGCCACCGCGTCGCCGCGTCAGGCGCAGGCAGCGGCATTGCCGGCCTGGGTGCCGCCATGGCGATCGCTTTCGTGGTCGTGCTGCCGATCGGCTTCACCGATGCGCTGCCGGCCTTTTTCTCGCCGCCGCTGCTGCTCGCCGCCATCGGCGTCGGCATCTGCTCGTCGGTTATCCCCTACATCTGCGACCAGCTCGCCATGTCGCGGCTGCCACGCGCCAGCTTCGCGCTGATGCTGTCGCTGCTGCCCGTCACCGCGACGCTGATCGGCGTCGTCGTGCTGCGCCAGATTCCAAGCTTTACCGATTGCCTCGGCATTGCGCTTGTGGCCGCCGGCGTCGCCTTCCACAAGCCGGCGAACACGGATTAGACGGACGCCCCTATGCCAGTTTCTGCTTGAGGAAGGCGATCGTTCTGCCCCAGGCCAGGTCGGCCGCCTTCTTGTCGTAGCGCGCTGCCGACGTGTCGTTGTTGAAGGCATGGTTGGCGCCTTCATAGACATAGACCGTGTATTCGACATGCGCCGCGTCGAGTTCCTTCTTGAAGGCGTCGATGCCGGCATTGATGCGCTCGTCCAGTCCGCCATAGTGCAGCAGCAAGGCCGCCTTGATCTTGGACATATCGGCGGCCTTCGGCTGCATGCCGTAATAGGCAACGCCGGCACTGAGATCGGGGGCGTTGATGGCCAGCATGTTGACCGTGCCGCCACCCCAGCAGAAGCCGATGGCGCCGACCTTGCCGTTGCCGTCCTTGTCGCTCTTGAGGAAAGCGACGGTCGCAACACCGTCGGCGATGGTCTGCGCCGGATCGAGCTTGGCGAACATGTCGCGCGCCTTGTCTTCATCGGTTGGCGTTCCGCCGAGCGGCGACAGAAAATCCGGCGCCAGCGCCACGAACCCCTCCAGCGCCACGCGTCGCGTCACATCGCGGATATGCGGGTTGAGCCCCCTGTTCTCATGCACGACGATCACCGTGCCGAGCTTGCCCGCCTTGTCCACCGGCTTGACCAGATAGCCCTTCATTTCGCCGCTGCCGCCGGGATAGCTGATGTCCTCGCCCTTCACCCGCGGATCGTTGTCGGCGACAACAGCCGCTTGCGCCGAATTTGCCGCCAGAAGCGGGGCGATCGCGGCGGCCGCCGCACCCGATCCGGCAAGCCGGGTCAACTGCTCCATGAACCGGCGGCGATCGAGCGTCAGATGCGTATATTCGTCATAGGCGTCGATCATCGCCTGGGTGATGGCGGGCTTGGCGTCGGGTTTCGTCATGGATCGGGTCCTCTGCTTCGGGCTTTAATTGCCAGCTACATAGGGACCAAGCCGGCATGGTCCAGTCGAGCACTCATCGCGGCCGCCGATTGCCTCAGGGCGTAGGCCGCTGGCCGCGTCCCGGCAGTAAAGCCGGTGCCATGCACGGCCGTGTCATCACTTTTTGGTCATTGGCGATAAATCCTGCTGGCGCTGCCACAATCGTGAGGGAAGGTGGCTATCGACGGTATCTTGACCGCGTGCCTACACGTCAAACCCAGAAGGAAGCGATGACCATGACCATGCCTTCCCCGATCCTCGCCAGCGCGCTCGTCCTTGCGGCGGCCGTCGCTTTGGCCCTGTGCTCGATGGTTCTGAACGCAGGCAGACGATCGTTGATCAGGGTCCGCGCTGAGCGGAACCGCAACACGAAAAACCAGGGTTGAGGTGACGCTATGAACGTCCAGGACATCGTCAACACCGTTTCGCAGAAGGCCGGCCTCGACCAGGCGACGACGGAGAAAGTCGTCGGCACCATTTTCTCGGTGCTCGAACACGAGGCGGAAGGCACAAGCGCCTCGGCGTTCTTCGCCAAGATCCCCGGCGCCGACGACCTCGCCCATCAATATGACGTCATGGCCGCCGCTCCGGCCGGCGGTGGCGGTTTTCTGTCGTCGTTGCAGGGCGCGCTTGGCGGCGTTCTCGGCGAGAAGGCCGGCGCGCTGATCAACGGCATCGCCGCGCTCAAAGCATCCGGGCTCGATATGGCGCAAATCCAGAAGGCCGGTGCAACGCTGATCCAGCAGGCCGAAGCCGCCGCCGGCCCCGACCTGACCAACAAGGTGCTCGGCTCGGTGCCCAGCCTGAAGGGTCATCTAGGGATTGGCTGATCGACAACGGGTCGATCGGAAGATTTGCCGCCCCTCATCGCCCAGTCGGGCACTTCTCCCCGTCACTATACGGGGAAAGACACCGGCACAGATGAGGGGCGGCGCGACCTCTGAAAGATCGCGTTACCCTGTCGCCTACTTCGGCAGCGCGTAGGCCATAACATAATCCCCGGGCTTGGTGCCGACCGAACCGTGGCCGCCGGCGACGATGACCACGAACTGGCGGCCGTCGGCGACCGTATAGGTCATCGGCGTCGATTGCCCGCCGGCCGGCAGCCTGGCCTGCCACAGCTGCTTGCCCGATGTCAGGTCATAGGCGCGCAGATAGTCGTCGACCGCGGCCCCCAGGAAGGCGACGCCGCCAGCCGTGATCATCGGCCCGCCGATGCCCGGCACCCCGACTTTCAGCGGCAGCGGCAGCGGCGTCATATCGTAGACGGTGCCGTTGCGGTGCTTGTAGGCGATCTTGCCGGTCCTGAGATCGGCGCCGGCGACATAGCCCCAGGGCGGCGCCTGGCAAGGAATGCCGAGCGGCGACAGGAACGGTCCCATCACCACCGCATAGGGCGCGCCCTCGTTGCGGTTCAGCCCCTGCTCGCTGCCGCGCCCTTCGTCCGGCGGCGGCACCTGATCGCGCGGGATCAACTGCGATTTGAACGCCAGGTAGGTCGGCATGCCGAACAGCACCTGCCGGACCGGATCGACGGCGACGCCGCCCCAGTTGAAGGTGCCGAAGTTGCCGGGGTAGATCAGCGACCCCTGGACGGAAGGCGGCGTATAGCGACCCTCATAGCGCAGGCCCTGGAATTCGATCCGGCAGGCCAACTGGTCGAACATGGTTAGGCCCCACATGTCGGCGCCGGTGAGCAGCTTCGGCATGAAGGTGAGATCGGAGACCGGCTGCGTCGGCGATGTGTGGTCGCCTTCGATCGCGCCGCCCGGCGCCGGCACTTCGTTGACCGCAATGACCGGCTCGCCGGTGCGGCGGTCGAGCACATAGAGGTCGCCCTGCTTGGTCGGTCCGACCAGCGCCGGCACCACCGTGCCGTCGGGTTTGGTGATGTCGATCAGGCTCGGCTGTGCCGGTACGTCCATGTCCCAGAGATCGTGGTGCACGGTCTGCCGCACCCATCGCACCTGACCGGTGTTGAGGTCGAGCGCGGTGATCGACGACGAGAACTTCTCGACATTGGCACTGCGCCCGGCGCCGAGCTGGTCCGGCGTCTGGTTGCCGAGCGGCACGTAGAGCAGGCCGAGCTTCTCGTCGGCGCTCGGCGTCGACCACATGTTGGGCGAGTTGGCGGTATAGGTCTGGCCGGCCGGCAGCGGCGTCGTCTGGTCCGGATTGCCGGAATCCCAGTTCCACACCAGCGCGCCGGTGGCAGCGTCGTAGGCGCGGATGACACCGGACGGCTCCTGCGTCGAATAATTGTCGTTGACCGCGCCGCCGACAATGATCTTGCCGCCTGATATCAGCGGGGCCGAGGTCGAGTAGTAATAGCCCGACTTCGGATAGGGCATGTTGGTCAGAAGGTTCAGCGTGCCGCCCTCGGCGAAAGCCGGGCAGACCTGCCCGTTGGCGGCGTCGAGCGCGATCAGCCGCGCGTCCGAGGTCGGCAGGTAGACGCGGGTCGCACAGGGCTGCCCGGCGGCGCCGGCGGCATCGGCATAATAGGCCACGCCGCGGCAGGTCTGGTGCTGGCGGTCCTTGTCGAGCTTGACCTTGGGATCGAAGCGCCATTTCTCCTTGCCGCTCGCGGCATCGATGGCGATGGCGAAATTGTGCGGCGTGCAGATGTAGAGCGTGTCGCCGATCTTCAGCGGCGTCACCTGATAGGTGGTCTCGCCGACATCGTCCGGACCCTTCACGTCGCCGGTCTGGTAGGTCCACGCCGGCTGCAGCTTGGCGACATTGTCAGGCGTGATCTGGTCGAGCGGCGAATAGCGCTGGCCGAACTGCGTGCGGCCGTAATAGTGCCACTCGCCGGCCGGCACATCATTGCCGAGATTGGCGTTGGCGACCACCTTGTCGGTGCCGAGTTCACCGGCAATGTCCTTCGGGTCCGATGTCATCGAATAACCGGCGACGGCCAGCGAGGCCAGCACGGCAAGGATCAGCGGTGCGCGCCCGTCAGGGCCGGCAAGACCCCGCCTCGCCCACGGCGTCAGCAGCCACAAGGCGAGAAGCACGATGATGCCGCCGCGCGGCCCGAGTTCCCACCAATCGAAGCCGGTTTCCCAGACCGCCCAGGCCAGCGTGCCGAGCACGATCACCGCGTAGAGCCACAGTGCGGTGGACCTGCGCCGGTAGAGCAGCCAGGCGGCGATCAGGAAGGCAAGGCCGGCAATGACATAGTACCAGCTGCCGCCCAGCATCGCCAGGCGGATGCCGCCGCCGCCGAGTGCCAGGCCGATGAGGAAAAGAATGAGGGAGGTGATGGTGACAGCCAAGATGATACTCCTTCGACTGTTGCGCTTCGCGGCGCGGCCATGGCAACCCGGCATTGCGTCGCTGCCCGAAGCACAACTTTCTCCTGACGGTCCCGCCTGTCAAGCACGGGCCTCAAGCGCAAGCCGCAATGGTCCATCGCAATTGGGATAACATCGACCGCAGTGGGAGCGCGGGGCAGCAATCGGGCACTTTAGCGGAACAAAACGTAGACAGTTCTGGTCTTTCCCCACCGAATCACTACATTCGGGGCGATGTCCGGCTTTTCCGAAGACATGCCCTTTTTCGACGAACCCAATGCGCGGCCCACGGCCCCGTCGGGCATCGCCGCGCGCGCCATGGCTGCCCGCAGCGGCCATAACAACGCGCGCGACTATCTGAAGGGGCTGAACCCCGAGCAGCGGCTGGCGGTGGAAACCACCGAAGGCCCGGTTCTGGTGCTAGCCGGCGCCGGCACCGGCAAGACCCGCGTGCTCACCACCCGCATCGCCCACATCCTCGCCACCGGCAAGGCGTTCCCGTCGCAGATCCTCGCGGTAACCTTCACCAACAAGGCCGCGCGCGAGATGAAGATCCGCATCGGCGTGCTGATCGGCGAAGGCGATGTCGAGGGTATGCCATGGCTCGGCACCTTCCACTCGATTGGCGTGAAGCTGCTTCGCCGCCATGCCGAACTCGCCGGTTTGCGCTCCGACTTCACCATCCTCGACACCGACGACGTCGTACGGCTGATCAAGCAGCTGATCCAGGCCGAAGGTCTGGACGACAAGCGCTGGCCGGCCAAGCAGTTCGCCCAGATGATCGACGGCTGGAAGAACAAGGGGCAAGGTCCCGCCGACATCGCCGAGGGCGACGCCCGCGCCTTCGCCAACGGCAAGGGTCGCGAACTCTACAAGGCCTATCAGGAGCGGCTGAAGACGCTGAACGCCTGCGATTTCGGCGACCTTCTGTGCCACCCGATCCGCATCTTCCGCGCCAATCCGGACGTGCTGAAGGAGTACCACAAGCGCTTCAAATACATCCTCGTCGACGAGTACCAGGACACCAACACCGCCCAGTACATGTGGCTGCGGCTCCTGGCGCAGCGGCCCGGTGCCGGGCGCGCGTCGACATCGACGGACCTGCGATCGGCCGAAGGCCGCAAGCCCGACCGGGCGTCGGCCGGCCAGGCCGCCCCCGCGGAGGCCAGCGAGCGAAGCGAGCGCGCGGCCGCGAGCGAAAACAAAGTCAACATCTGCTGCGTCGGCGACGACGACCAATCCATCTATGGCTGGCGCGGCGCCGAGATCGACAACATCCTGCGCTTCGACAAGGATTTCCCCGGCGCCACCATCATTCGGCTGGAGCGCAATTACCGCTCCACCGCGCATATCCTTGGCGCGGCCTCCCACCTCATCGCCCACAATGAGGGCCGCTTCGGCAAGACGCTGTTCACGGACCGCAACGATCCCGAAGACGGCAAGGTGCATGTCCACGCCGCCTGGGATTCCGAGGAGGAAGCGCGCGCCGTGGGCGAGACCATCGAGACCTACCAGCGGCAAAAGCACAATCTCAACGACATGGCGATCCTGGTCCGCGCCTCGTTCCAGATGCGCGAGTTCGAGGATCGTTTCGTCACACTCGGCCTCAACTACCGCGTCATCGGCGGCCCGCGTTTCTACGAGCGCATGGAGATCCGCGATGCGCTGGCCTTCTTCCGCGTGGTGGCGCAAGGCGCCGACGACCTCGCTTTCGAGCGCATCGTCAATGTGCCCAAGCGCGGCCTTGGTGAAGCCACCATCCGCCAGATCCACGACACGGCGCGCGCGCTGCGCATCCCGATGCTGGAAGCCGCCGCCAAGCTCGCCGAAAGCGACGAGTTGAAGCCGAAGCCCCGCGCCGCCTTGCGCGAAGTCGCGGCCAATTTCGAACGCTGGCAGAAGGCGCTGGAAACCACGCCGCACACCGAACTCGCCGAGACCATTCTCGAAGAGAGCGGCTACACCGACATGTGGAAGAACGACCGCTCGGTCGAAGCGCCTGGCCGGCTGGAGAATCTGAAGGAACTGATCCGCTCGATGGAGGAGTATGAGTCGCTGCGCTCCTTCCTCGAGCACGTCGCACTCGTCATGGACGCCGAGCAGAACGCCGGGCTCGACGCCGTCTCGATCATGACGCTGCATTCGGCCAAGGGCCTCGAATTCGAGACCGTCTTCCTGCCCGGCTGGGAAGAAGGCCTGTTCCCGCATCAGCGCGCGCTGGACGAAGGCGGCCGCTCCGGACTGGAGGAAGAGCGCCGGCTCGCCTATGTCGGCCTGACCCGCGCCAAGAAGAACCTGCATCTGTGGTTCGTCTCCAACCGCCGCATCCACGGCCTGTGGCAGTCGACCATCCCGTCGCGCTTTCTCGACGAACTGCCGGAAGCCCATGTCGAGGTCGCCGAAAGCGGCAACAGCTACGGCGGCTACGGCAATTCCTACGGCGGCGGTTCTTTTGCCTCCGGCCGTGGCGGCCAGGGGGCAGGACGGCAGAACCCCTATGGCGCCTCGCGCTTCGACAATGTCGGCGCCGACACCGAAAAATCCGGCGCCTTCTCCAACACCTATGCGACGCCGGGCTGGCAGCGCGCCCAGGCCAACCGCACCGAGGCGACCGACCGCAACTGGGGCTCGCGCTCCGGCCACCAGGTCGAGCGCATCGGCTATGGCGAAACCGACTCCGGCTACGGCGCCGGCCGCACCTCGGTCAAAGGCCGCACCATCGACGGCGAACTGGTCGCCAAATCCGTCTCCGACACGCCATCCGCCTTCAACGTCGGCGACCGCGTCTTCCACCAGAAATTCGGCAACGGCAACATTTCCGCGATCGAAGGCAACAAGCTGACCATCGACTTCGACAAGGCCGGCCAGAAGCGCGTGCTGGACGGGTTCGTCGCGGCGGTGTGAGCGCCCGCTTGCCCTACAAGCGACCATTCTCTGGCGGAAGCCCCACCTTCGTCATCCACGGGCGGAGCAGGAGCGAAGCGACGTCGCGGAGACCCGAGGATCCATGCCGCGACCTTCGCCCAGAAATGCAGCGGAGCAGAATTCCACAACCGCAGCGGTACTTTTAAGTCGCGGCATGGATCCTCGGGTCTGCGCCGCGTCGCTACGCTCCTTGCTTCGCCCGTGGATGACGAAATGATGGGCGTCCGCGCAAGGCATGCGGTTCGCCAACGAAACAGCCCTCACCGATACCTTGCCTGGTTCCACTTATGCCCGAGCAGCGACAGGATGATGATCAGGCCGTTGAAGAACTGGACGTAGAAACCGCTGAGGCCCGCCGCGACGACGCCGGTCTGGATGAACGACACGGTGACGGCGCCGATGGCGCCGCCGACCACGGTGCCGATGCCGCCCCAGGTCGGCGTGCCGCCGACGAACACCGAGGCCAGCACCGGCAAGAGATAGCCATCGCCGGCGGTCGGCCACCAGGTGAAGTTGATCATCACCGAGAAGGTGCCGGCGAGCGCCGCACCGATGCCGACGAAGACGAACACTTTCACCCGCACGCGCTTGACGTCGATGCCCATTTGCTGGGCGCTGTCGGGATTGTCGCCCACCACCCTCACCTGCGCGCCGAAGCGATGCCTGTTATAGAGCATCGCCGACAGTACGACGAAGCCGATGGCCCAGAAGATCTGCACCGGAATGCCCAGGAGCTGGCTTGAGAAGATCGTGTAGGCCCAGCTGTCGCTGAGGCTGGTCAGCGCCATCGACTTGCCTTCGTTGATGATCTGGATCAGGCCGCGCAGCAGGAAATTCATGCCGAGCGTGGCGATCAGCGATGACAGTCCGCCATAGACGACCAGCGAGCCTACCAGGAAGCCGAGCAGCATGCCGGTGACGAGCGCCGCGGCGATGCCGAGAAACGGATCGTAGCCGGCCTGCACGACCAGCGCGAAGACCCATGAGGCAAAACCCATCGTTGCCGGAAACGACAGGTCGATCTCACCGCAGGTGACGACGAACACCAGCGGCACCACCACGAACAGCGCCACCGGCAGCGTCGTCAGCACCGAGCGGTAGAGATACCAGGTGGTGAAGACGGTCGGGTTGGCGATCAGGAACACCGTCATCATGACGATGAACACGGCGAGCGTGCCGAGCGCGGCACGGTTGTCGAGGATGAAGCCGCGCATCCAGTGATCGGATGGGTGTTTCCACTCTTTCTGGGCACTGGGGCGGGGAATGCCGGCGGACGGCTCGTGCAGATCGGGCTCCATGGTCTTGCTCATCGTGCTCTCTGCTCCGCGTCGCCGGCATCGTGCAGCCCGGCCAATCCGCCGGGATGCGCGACCTCTTCCATGAAGTTGATGAGATCTTCGGCCGACTTGACCTCGCTGCGGTCGGTCGTCAGTGCGACCTTGCCGCGGTCGAGCACGACGAAGCGGTCGGCGATGTCGAAGACATGATGGATGTTGTGGCCGATGAACAGGATCGAGCGGCCGCTCGCCCGCACCTGGCGCACGAAATGGAACACCTTGGCGGTTTCGGTCAGCGACAACGCCGTCGTCGGCTCGTCGAGGACGATCAACTCCGCCTGCTTGTAGATGGCGCGGGCGATCGCCACGCCCTGGCGCTCGCCACCCGAAAGCTGGCCGACGATCGACTGCGGCGTGAACACTTTCGAGGTGAAGCCGATCTCGCGCATCAGCCGGCTTGCCTCCTCGATCTCCTTGTTGACCCTGAGAAAGCCCAGGAATCCGGTCAGCTCGCGGCCCATGAAGATGTTGCGAACGATGGTCTGCTGCACGGCCAGCGCCCGGTCCTGGAACACCGTCTCGATGCCGGCCTCGCGGGAACGCGCGGCGCTCCACCCGGTCACCGGCTTGCCGCGCACGAGGATTTCGCCACTGGTCGGCTTGACCACGCCGGAGAGGATCTTGATCAGCGTCGACTTGCCGGCGCCATTGTCGCCGAGCAGGCCGACGACCTCGCCGCGGTCGACGCTGAGATTGACCCCGCCCAGTGCATAGACCTGGCCATAGGATTTGCTGATGTCGCGCAGTTCGATGAGGCGTTCTGCCATCGGATCCTCGCTTTGATTGTCGCTTGCCGGCTTCGTCGCCAGCGGTCCCACCGGCCGGGGCCTGAGATCCCGGCCGGCGGCTTGGGAGGTCAGCGCAGCGCCTGCTTGGCGAGCTCGGCGACGATCTCGTAATTTTCGGGCGTGACGAAGCCGGCGCCGGTGTCGACATTCATCGGCGCCAGCCCCAGCACCACCTGCTGGCAGAGGCTGAGGATCGGCAGATAGCCCTGCAGGAACGGTTGCTGGTCGGCGGTCAATTGCACCCAGCCGCCCTTGAAGCCCTCGACGATCTGCGGACTGGTGTCAAAGCCGAAATTGAAGATCTCGCCCGCCTTGCGTCCCGCCGCCTGCATGTAGGTCGAGACATTGCCGAGCATCTGCCCGCCGGGATAGCCGACCGCCTTGACGTCGGGATTGTTGAGCAGCGCCGCGGTGATCACCGGAATGGCCAGATTGGGATCGGACGCCCATTCGCCGCTCGGCGGTGAGGACAGCTGGATGACCTCGACGCCGGCCTCCTTGAGCGCCGCCACCGTGCCGCGCTCGCGCGCGCCGCGACTTTCGTTTTCGAACGGACCGATCATGATCGCCTTGTCGCCGGCCTTCAGCTTGCCGAGCTTGAACGCCTCGGCGCCGAGCGCGCGGCCCTGCTGTTCCTGCTGGGCGCCGACATAGCCGCCGCCAAATGCCGCCATCACCTTCGGCACCGGCACGTTCTGATACATCATCTTGATGTCGTCCTTGTGCGCCTGTTCGGCGAGCGGCATGATCGACGCGTCGCCCGGATGGCCCATCATGGCGATGCCGTTGGGCTTGACCGCGACGGCCTCGCGCAGTTGCTGCACCATCTTTTCGATGTCCCACTGGGAGAAGATGTAGTCGACCTTCGGCCCGAGATCGGTCTCTGCCTGCTTGGCGCCATTATAGACGATGGTGCCGAAAGCGTCGCCCTCGGCGCCGCCGACGAAGAAGCGGATGTGGACATCCTTGCACCATTTGGCGTCGAGCGCCTGCGCGGGCAAGGTGGAGATCGCAGCGGCAAGCACCGTGGCGGCGGCCACGACGGTCGAGCGCAGAACTGTCCTTCTCATCGTCATGCTCATGCACTTATCCTCCCTTTTTGTCCTCGCAAGCGAGGGGTTTCGACATTCGCTTCGGCAATGCGCGCTACAGACATCCCGGCCGGCTCCTCCCGCCGGCCGATCCTCACATCGGGTTCGGCAGGTAGCTGGCCCCTCCCCGGCATTGCTTGAGATATTCCAGCGCCCGCACCTGGCCGGTGATCTCGAGGTCGCCGCGATAGACCGGGTCGTGCCAGCCTTCGATATCGATGGCCCCCTTGTAGCCGGCCAGTCGCAATTCGCTGATCACCCGGGTCCAGTCGCTGTCGCCGAAACCAGGCGTGCGCATCTGCACGAAGGGCAGCCGGCCGAACACGCCATGCTCGCGGATCACGTCCCAACGCACCGTCGCGTCCTTGCCGTGCACATGGAAGATGCGCGGCGCCCATTTGCGGATCTGCGGCATCGGATCGATCAGATAGACGAGCTGGTGGCAGGGCTCCCATTCGAGGCCCAGATTGTCGTCCGGCACTTCGTTGAACATCATCTCCCAGGCGTCCGGATTGTGGGCGATATTCCAGTCGCCGGCGGCCCAGTTGCCGTCCATGGCGCAGTTCTCGAAGGCGATGCGGACGCCCTTGTCGGCGGCGCGCTTGGCCAGCGGTCCCCAGACCTCCTTGAAGCGCGGCAGGCTGTCCGGCAGAGGTTTGCCGCGCAGGCGGCCGGTGAAGCCGCTGACCATCGAGGTGCCGAACAGATGCGCGTTGTCGATCACCGTCTCCCAGGCCTTGAGCACGCCGCGGTCGACCTCGCCGTCTTCCAGCGGATTGCCGAACACGCCGAGCGAGGACACGGTGACGTCGGCATCGCCGATCGCCTCGCGGATCTGGCCGGCGAGAAGCGGCAGGTCCTTGCCGCCAAGCGTCTGCCAGAAGAAGGGTTGGATGCTCTCGAAGCCGAGCGGCAGGATCTGTTTGACGTAAGCCGCCGGGTCGTCGAGATTGGCCCGCACCATGGTGCCGATCCGGATGTCGAGAAGCGGGTTCGGCGTCATTGTGCGTCCTCTGCGATTGTCACGCGGCGGCCGGTCTCGGCGCTTTCGATGGCGCCGAAAACCATGGCCAGGCTCTTGATGTTGTCGGCGCCGCGCGTTTCCGGCTCGGTGCCGGTCTCGATGGCGTCCACGAAATCCTGGAGAATGCCGAGATGGCCGCCGACGCGATCGGACGCATCGAGCGGCGGCACCGCGATCGGCTGGGTTTTGTCGAACATTCCGTCGCGGCCCGGCATCACTGCTTCTGCCCTCAGGTCGTCATGACCGTCCCAGATGAGGCTGCCGCGCTCGGCGACGATGCGCCATGTACTTTCCCAACTGGTGCGGAAGCCGGCGGCGCACCAGCTGCCGGCATAGGTGAAGACCTTGCCGCGGCCGAGATCGAAGACGGCGTTGGCCGACGATCCCTGCCGGTACCAGGAATTGGCCGGCTCCCATTCCTGGCAATAGACATTGGCCGGCTCGCCGGCGACCATGTAGCGGGCGGCGTCGAAGGTGTGGATCGCCATGTCGAGCAGCAGCACATGCGCCATCTCCTCGCGAAAGCCGCCGAAATGCGGCGCGACGAAGAAGTCGGCGTGGATGCTGGTCGGCGTACCAATGGCGCCGGAATCCAGGAACCTGCGGATGCGCCTGACATTGGCGACATAGCGGCGGTTCTGCACGACCGCATGGATGCGCCCGGCGCGGCGAGCGGCCTCGACGATGGCGCGCGCATTTTCCCGACTGTCGGCGAGCGGCTTTTCCGTCAGCAGATGGCAATTGTGAGCAAAGGCGGACAGCGCAATGTCGCGCCGTGCGGCGGGGACCACGACATCGAATACCGCTTGCGGTTTGGTCTCGTCGAGCACGGCGTCGAGATTGCTGCCGATGAAGGCATTGGTGAGATCGTATTCGCGCGCCCTCGCCCGTGCCCTGTCGGCATCGAGATCCACGAGGCCGACAAGGGTGAGCCCGTGGATCTGCCTGATGGCATCGAGCCAGGCCTTGCTCATCGCTCCGCAGCCGACCAGGACGACATCGATCATCCAGCGCTCCTCCTCCGCTCGGTCCCTCCAGACCGATCGTCACGGCATCTACGGCAGGACCGTAAACGTTTTTCCGTAAACGTTTACGAGAACACACCCGGAGGCGTAGAATGTCAATTGGCCCTTGGCGAAATTCGTCTTACCGCCTTGGCCTGAGCGGCTACCGGTGCTAGCCAAGCAAGGGGGAGAACAGTCTCTTGGCGTCCAGCATTCACGACCTTGCCCGTCACTTGAACATATCGATCGGCACGGTGTCGCGAGCGCTGAACGGCCGCGCCGATGTAAATGCCGACACACGCAAGCGCGTGCTCGAGGCGGCCAGGACGCTCAACTATTCGCCGAACCAGTCCGGCCGCAGCCTGAGGCAAGGCGCCACCCATTCGATCGCCTTCATGCTGCAGCCGCATCCCGGTGACCAGCAATATGGCGAGCCGTTCTTCATTCCATTCCTGATCGGGCTGCAGGCCAGGCTTGCCGAAAGCGGGCTCGACCTGACCGTGGTCATGGGGGCGCCGGGCGACTACCAGCAGGAGCGCCTGCGCCGTGTCGTCGAAACGCGCCGCGCCGACGCGGTGCTGCTGGCCTGGACGCGGCGCGAGGACGAGCGCATCGACTATCTCACGCAAGCCGGCTTTCCCTTCGCCACGCTCGGCCGCAGTCGCTCCGGGGCCAAGTCCTATCCTTCCCTCGACCTCGATTTCGAGAAGGCCGGCGCCGACGCCGTCGACCGCCTGGTGGCGCGCGGCCACCGCCGCATCGCCGCCGTCCGTCCGTCGCTCGACCTCAACTTCGGCTATTTGTTCCTGGCCGGCTACCGCAAGGCCCTGAAGCGGCACGGCATCGAGATCGACCCCGAGCTGATCGCCTCCGGCTTCATCAACGAGGCCGGCGGCTACGAGGTGACGCCTCAGGTGATGCGCTCCAAGGCCCCGCCGACCGCCATCATCTTCAACAATGATGCAATGGCGCTGGGCGGCTGCAAGGCGCTGGCCGAGATGGGCATCCGGCCGGGCCACGACATCGCGGTGACCGTCATCGTCGACACGCCGCTCTGCCGCTATTTTTCCCCGGCGCTGACCGCCTTCCGCCCGGCGCTGGAGCCAATGGGACAACGCCTCGCGGAAATGCTGCTGGCCTCGATCCCGGCCTTCGCCGGCCCCGAGGGTCCACGGATCATCCGCGAGGTCTGGCCGCTGGAGCTGGTCGCGCGCGACAGCGATTGATGGTGGCAGCAGGACCGCCGATGTCGTCCTCCCCTCAAACAGCACACCGGTGCCGCAGTGCACCGGCCGCAACCTTGAATGCGCGGGAGGCGCTGTAGGCTCCGGATCGCGCCACAACCAGGGCGATCAGCGAGAGCCGGCCTTAAGACACCGGCGCCGCTCCGCCCTCTGCCGTGCGCCGCGCGATAAACTCATCCAGCACGCCGGCGGTGGCGGCAGCCGTTGCCGGCGGCGCGAAATCGGAAAGCACCCGTCTCCAGACACCGGTGGCGCGCTCGCTCGCCGTCTTCGAGCCGCTCTGCGTCCAGTTGCCGAAATTCGACCAGTCGGCCACCAGCGGTTCGTAGAAGGCGGTGCGGTAGCGCGCCATGGTGTGGCCGGCCGAGAAGAAGTGGCCGCCCGGCTGCACCTCGGCGATCGCCTCGAAGCCGATCGTATCGGTGTCGCCGGGCGTCGCGGCACAAAGTTCAGCCACCGTCTGCAGCGCCTCGATGTCGGTGATCAGCTTCTCGAAGGAGACACTGAGGCCGCCCTCCAGCCAGCCGGCGGCATGGATGCACATCGTCGCCCCAGCCAGCACCGAACCCCACAGCGCGAACTGCGTTTCGTGCGCGGCCTGCGCATCCGAGATGTTTGCGGCACTGCCGCCGCCGGACCGCCACGGCAGCCCGGTGAAGCGCGCCAGCTGACCGGCGCCCAGCGTCGCCTTGACATGCTCGGGCGTACCGAAGGCTGGCGCGCCGGATTTCATGTCGACATTGGAGGAGAACGAGCCATAGACGACCGGCGCACCCGGCCGCACGATCTGCGCCAGCGTCAGCCCGGCCAGCGCTTCGGCGTGCTGCAGCGTCAACGCGCCGGCCACCGTGATCGGCGCCATGGCGCCTGCCAGGCAGAACGGCGTGATGACGGAGATTTGGCCCGCGCGGGCGAAATCGATGATGCCTTGCGCCATCGGGATGTCGAGCTGGCGCGGCGAGTTGGTGTTGATGACGGTGTAGCAATATGCATTTGCCAGAAACTCGTCCTGCGACAGGCCGCGCGCCAGCCGCAGCATCTCGAACCCGTCCTCGACCTGCGGCGTACCGCGCGCGAAGACGAATGGAAACTTGTCCGACAGCGTCAGCTGCGCGCGGTTGACGGCATAGTGCCGAAAGCGGTTGTCGACATCCTGCGGTTCGATGCAGGGCCCCAGCATATGCAGCACGTCGAAATGCTGCACCAGCCGCATGAGATCCTCGAAATCCGCCAGTGTTCCCGGCCGCCGGCCGCGCTCGAGATCGGTGACGTTCGGTGCTCCGCTCCCGGCCAGGAAGGTCATCGAGCCGAGCTCCAGCATCAGATCGCGGGCGCGCGAACCGGCATGAGCGTGGATCGATCTCGGCGCCGAGGCGAGTGCCGCCGTCACCATGTCGCGCCCGATGCGCACCATGTCGGTGTCCGGATCGACCAGGGCGCCGGCATTGGCGAAAAGCTCACGCGCCTGCGGCAGCAGCACCTTGATGCCGAGCTCTTCCAGCACGCGCAACGCCGTGTCATGGATGGCGACGACCTGATCATCCGAGAAGATCGGCTGCGGCAGGAACGGATTCTTCAGCGAATGATAATTGGGCCGGCGGCTGCTTTCGCTGCCTGCCTCGCCCGTGCGTCCACGCCGGCGCTCGCGCCTGCTGTCCCGTGCCGCGTCATCGACCATGGTGTATTCTCCTCATTGCCGCATCGCCTTGCCCTCGGGGTCGTAGGGCGAGGCCGCGATGACGCGTGCCGGCCGCTCGACGCCCACAATGTGCACCGAAAGCGCCGTCCCCTCCTCGGCAAAATCGTCGTCCACCAACGCCAGTGCGACGCTCTTGCCGATCGTGTAACCAAATCCGCCCGAGGTGACGAAACCGACGCGCCGACTGTCATGCCAGACTGGCTCGAAACCGCTGGCATCGGCATCAATAGCGTCGATCTCCAGCGTCACGATCCGCTGCGAGGCACCGGCGTCGCGCTCCTTCAACGCCGCTTCGCGGCCGATGAAGTCGCTCTTGCCGAAAGCGATGAACCGGTCGAGACCGGTCTGGCCCGGCGTGTAGCCTTGCGTGAATTCGCGCGACCAGATGCCAAAGCTCTTCTCCAGCCGCAGCGCATTGAGCGCATAGTAGCCGATTTCGGCAAGGCCCAGATCCTCGCCAGCGCCCAGCAGCGTGTCGCGCAGAGTGGCATGCATGGTCACGGGGCAACTGATTTCGAAGCCGAGTTCGCCTGATATCGACAGCCGCGCAACACGTGCCTGCACCATGCCGATATCAAATGCGCCGCAGGCCATGAACGGCAGCGCTGCGCCGGAAACATCCTGATGCGTCGTTCGCTCCAGTATTTTGCGCGCGTTCGGCCCCGTCAGCAGAAAGCCGCTCATCGTGTCGGAGAGGTCGTCGACGGTGACGCCTTCAGCCGCATGGCTCTCGAACCAGCGCATGTGGAATTCCCGGAGATAGTAGGAGCCCATCAGCCAATAGCTGCCGCCGCCCCAGTTGAAGACGGTGAGGTCGCCCTTCAGCCGTCCGTCATGACCGAGCATCGGCGCCAGGCCGGCCCGCCCCGGCTTCGGCAGCCTGCAGGCGAGCAGCCGGTCGAGCCAGGCTTCCGCACTTGGCCCCGCCACCGCATAGCGCGAATAGGCCGAGATATCGACGAGACCGGCGGCGCGCCGCACCTGCAGCGCCTCGTCGCCGACGATGTCGAAGGCGTTGGAGCGCCGCAGCGTCGTGTTCTCGGCAAATCCCATCGGCGCGAAATAGGCCGGGATTTCCAGCCCCCACGACGCTGTCCATTCGCATCCCGCGGCCGTCATGCCGTCATAGGCGCCGGGGCGTTTCAGCGGCCGGCCGGCGGGCAGCCGCTCATTGGGAAAGGTCATGACGAAGCGGCGCGAATAGAACTGGCGTGTCGTCTGCTTGAGATATTCCCGGTTGGCGGCGAAGGCGCCGTAGCGGGCAATGTCCATGCCAAAGATGTCGGCCTGCGGTTCGCCGAAAATCATCCATTCGGCCAGCGACTTGCCGACGCCGCCGCCCTGGCTGAAACCGGCCATGACGCCGCAGGCGACCCAGTAATTCTTCAGCCCGCGCACCGGCCCGACAATCGGATTGCCGTCCGGCGTGAAGGTGAAGGCGCCGTTGACCCATTTGCGGATGCCGGCCGTCGCCAAGCAAGGGAAGCGCTCATGCGCCTTGGCGAGTTCCGGGCTGATGCGATCGATGTCTTCCGGGATCAGTTCGATGCCGTAGTCCCATGGCGCGCCATCCATGTTCCAGTGCTTCGGGTTCTGCTCGTAAACGCCCAGCAGCACGCCCTTGCGCTCCTGCCGGAGATACGAAAAGCCGTCGAGATCGACGGCGATGCCGATTTCCTTGTCCAGCGCCGCGATCTCGGGAATGTCCTCAGTGATGAAATAATGGTGCTCCATCGGCGTCACCGGCAGGTCGACGCCGGCCATGCGACCGAGCTGCTTTGCCCACAGCCCGCCGGCATTGACGACATGCTCGGCGATGATGGTGCCCTGCTCCGTGACGACATCCCAGCGACCGTCGGCGCGCGGCTTCAACTCGACCACCCGGTTGCGCAGTATGATGTCGGCGCCGCGCTTTTTTGCAGCGCCGGCATAGGCGTGCGTCGTACCGTACGGGTCGAGATGGCCTTCGTTGGAATCATGCAGACCGCCAAGCACGCCGGAGACGTCGACGATCGGGCAGATCGCCTTGATCTCGTCGGGCGTGACGAGGCGCGCGGTCTCGATGCCAACCGACTGGAACACCGCCCAAGCCGATTTCAGCCACTCCCAGCGCGCGGGATCGCTGGCGATGTTGACGCCGCCCGTCATGTGCAGGCCGATATCCCAGCCGGATTCGGCCTCGATCTCCCGGTAGAGATTGATGGTGTAGTCCTGCAGCGCCGCCACGTTGGGATCCGCGTTGAGCGCATGGAAGCCTGCCGCCGCGTGCCACGTCGAACCGGCCGTCAGTTCGGCGCGCTCGATCAGCGCCACATCGCTCCAGCCGAACCGCGTCAAATGGTAGAGCACCGAGGCTCCCACCACGCCACCTCCGATGACGACTGCGCGGTAGTGCGACTTCAAGGCTTCCCCTCCACGGTTGGTCCGAAGGCCGGACTATATACGCACTAGACATAAGTGTCCAGGACCAGCGCGCGCGGCTTTTTTTGCCGGTCTGAGACTGACGGAATGATCTTCCGCCAGGCGCACGTTTCTATCGGCACGTGAAGAAGACCGCCGGCATGCACTGCGCGCTGTCACGCAAGCATCATGTTCGCGCCGTAGACCGCGTTTCGGGGAGGCCTGCGCGGCATCATCGATGTCGCGCCTCTTTCAGTTTTTTCGTCCCGCGGCACATCCGGCACAAAGAGGATTATCCATGAAACACCTGTATCGAACCGCGTCGCTCGGCGTCGCGCTGGCCTTGTTCACCGCCTTGACGCCGGCCCTCGCCGACAGCACCGCGACCGTCGGCGGCACGAGCTTTGTCAACAAAGGGCTGGTCGGCGTCGGTCGCATCCCGGCCGCTCAGCGCGACAAGTTCGGCGAGACGTTTGGTTCGGGCTCCGGCATGTCGATCGACACATCAGGCTGGACGCATGAGGCCGCTGGCTACAAAGGTTCGCTCTGGCTGCTGCCGGATCGCGGCTACAATGTCGTCGGTACCACCGACTACCGGCCGCGCCTCAACACCATCGGCATCGAGTTTACCCCGGTGGCACCAGATGCGGCACCTGCTGCCGGCCAGCGGCAGACCGGCGTCAAGGCAACGCTCGCCGACACCATGCTTCTTACCGACGACAAGGGGGCTGATGCCACAGGCCTCGATCCGCTCAACGGCGTGCGCGCGGCAAGCGGCGACATGCCGATCCTGCCGCAAGCCGACAATGGCAAGCTGGCGCTCGACAACGAGGCGATCGTGCGGCTGCCCGATGGTTCGATGTTCATCTCCGACGAATACGGCCCGAACATCTATCGGTTTTCCGCCGACGGGCATCTGCTGTCGGCAACCCAGCCACCGGCCGCCCTCGTGCCGATGCGCCACGGCACGCCGAACTTCGCCTCGGACAATCCGGGACCCGGTGCCGCCGAGCCCGATCCGAAGGATCCCGAAACCGGCCGCCAGAACAATCAAGGCCTCGAAGGCATGGCAATGACGCCCGACGGCAAGTTCCTGATCGCCGTGCTGCAGTCGGCGACAAGGCAGGACGGCGGCGATTCTCCCGCGACGCGCCAGAACACGCGTGCGCTGGTCTATGACGCGTCCGACCCCGCCCACCTCAAGCTGGCGCATGAGTATGTCGTGCCGCTGCCGGTGTTCAAGGATGCCAAGGGCAAGACCAAGGTCGCCGCGCAGAGCGAGATCGTGGCGCTCTCCGACAAGACCTTCCTGATGCTGGCGCGCGACAGCGGCAACGGCCAGGGGCTGAAGGGCGACACCTCGCTTGTGCGCCAGATCTTCGTCGTCGACGTCTCGGCCGCGACCGACATCGCCGGCGGCGCCTTCGACGCCGCTGACAAGCCGGTCGCCCCCAAGGGCGTCGTCGACCCATCGGTGACACCGGCCAAGCTGACGCCATTCATCGACATCAACGACAGTGCCGAGCTCGGCCGCTTCGGCCTGCACAATGGCGCGCCCAACGACCAGGATAACCTGTCCGAGAAGTGGGAGGCGATGTCAGTGGTCAGCGTGCTCGATGCGAAGCTGCCCGACGACTACTTCCTGTTCGTCGCCAACGACAACGACTTCCTTGCCCAGGACGGTTTCCAGGTTGGCGCGCCCTACAAGGCGGAAGACGGCGCCAATGTCGACACCATGTTCCTGGTCTATCAGGTCACGCTGCCGGGTCTGGCCAAGAAGTAACGACCACTGCACGGACGGGCGCGCTTGGCGCGTCCGCTGGGGGCAGCGGCTGGGCATGAACGGGGCAGCGGCTTTCAACTGTGCGGCGCGTTCGCAAGGGTGCATCTCGGTCCCGCCTGCGATATCATCGTGGACTGGATCCAAATCACCATCTGCCGAGCTGCCCGCCATGGACGAAAAAATGCCCGCGCGCCGGCGCACCGGCGACCTGACCAGCGGCCCGATCCCGCGCACGCTTCTGCTGTTCGCCTTGCCGGTGCTCGGCTCCAACGTGCTGCAGTCGCTCAACGGATCGATCAACGCCGTCTGGGTCGGCCGTTTCCTCGGCGAATCGGCGCTGACCGCCACCTCCAACGCCAACCTCGTCCTGTTCCTGATCCTCGGCACTGTGTTCGGCATCGGCATGGCGGCCACCATTCTGGTGGCCCAGTCGGTCGGTGCCCGCGACCTGCCCGAGGCGCGCCGCATCGTCGGCACCAGCGCGACGTTCTTCTTCCTCGTCTCGGTTATCTTCGCGGTCTGCGGCTGGATCTGGGTCGACGCCATTCTCAACACGCTCGGCACACCGGCCGATGCCTTGCCGCTGGCGCGCTCCTATCTGCGCATCATCTTCGTCGCCGTGCCGATGATGAACCTTCTGTCCTTCGTCATGACCGTGCTGCGCGGTGCCGGCGATTCACGCACGCCCTTCTTCTTCATGGCGCTGGCCGTCGTCCTCGACATCGTGCTCAACCCATTGCTCATCCGCGGCATCGGGCCGTTTCCCGAGCTCGGTATCGCAGGCTCCGCCACGTCGACGCTGATCGGCCAGACGGTAAGCGTGATCGCCATCCTGATCGTGCTCTATGTGCGCAAGCATCCGCTGCGGCTGGCCGGCGCCAACCTCGCTCTGCTGCGGCCCGATCCCACCTTGCTTCGCATCGTCGTCTTCAAGGGCGTGCCGATGGGTCTGCAGATGATTGTCATCTCCGCGGCTGCATTGACAGTGATGGGCATGGTCAACTCCAACGGCTCGCAGGTCGCGGCCGCTTACGGCATCGCCGCCCAACTGTGGACCTACATCCAGATGCCGGCGCTCGCCATCGGCGCTGCGGTGTCCTCGATGGCGGCACAAAATGTCGGCGCCGGGCGCTGGGACCGGATCGGCCGCATCGCCGCCTCCGGCGTCGGCTTCAACCTGGTCCTGACCGGCGCGCTGGTTGCCGTGCTGTCGGTTTTCGACCGTTCGGTGCTGAGCCTGTTCCTGAGCAGCGACAGCGCGGCGATCGACATCGCCGTCCACATCAACAATGTCGCCTCGTGGTCGTTCATCCTGTTCGGCATAACCATCGTGCTGTTTGCCACCGTACGAGCCACGGGTGCCGTGATGCCGCCGCTGATCATCCTGGTCATTTCGGTGCTGGTCGTGCGCACCGGCTTCGCCTATTTCATGCGTGGCGTGATCGGCGAGGAAGCGCTGTGGTGGAGTTTCCCGGTGGGTTCGATCAGCTCGCTTGTACTGGCGGCGGCCTACTACCGTTTCGGCCGCTGGCGCACCACGCACATGATCGAGAACAGGCCGGCCGCCGGCGAGCCGCCGGACACCGGTCTTGGCGTGCCGCGCGGACGCGCGCATCTTTCGCCTGAAACACCGAACGGCTGAAGCCAACCCGGTTCCGCTGGACAGCTCCAGGGCTCAACGCCCGTGTTGTTTCAGCTCAAAAGCCAGTGCCACCAACGCAAACGCCACGATCACGCCGGCGAATGCCAGGCTGGCAGTGATAGGACTGGCATAGGTCGAAACGATGCCGATGCCGATGACGGGCAAGGCGTTGCCGGCAAAGCAGCAGATGAAGAAGCTGGACACCACTTCGGCGCGACGAGCCTTTGGCGCGATCTCGTTCACCACTTGCAGCCCGCCACGGTAACCAAGTGCCGCCGCAACGCCGCAACAGGCCGTCGCAGCAACCATCAGTGCCATCGAGGGCAGTATCTGCGCCGCCACCACCAACGAGACGCTTGGGATCATCAATGCCAGCGCAGCCAGCATCGCTTTGTTGCTCCTCATGTGCATCAGAACGACAATGCTGATCGCGGTGACGATCGCCAGTTCGAAGAACAGCGCGCCGGCGACGGCGTGGTTGGTCACATGCAGCTGCTGCGCCAGGATGCTCGGCGCCAACGCGGCGTAGAACCCGACCAGCGCCATCGCGCCGAAGCCGGTCACCGCCGGCGCGACGAAGCGCGCACGGATTTCCTCCGGGACGGAAAGTTGCGGCCGCAAGGAAAGCCGCCGCAGGCCGCCCGGCTTCGCCACCGTTTCGCGAGTGCGCCAGACCAGGACCGTTACCACCAAAAGTGCTGCCAGATAGACGATGAAGATCAGCCGCAACGGCCATGGCTCATATTCAGCCAGAAGTCCCGAAATCAGTGCGCCGAAGCCGAGGCCGAGGAAATTGGTGCTGGTGGCGATCACACTGGCGCGCGACTTGTCCGCGCCGGGAAGAAGCTCGGCAATCCACGCAGTTCCGGTCCCCGCGCCGACGCCGATGCCAAGCCCGCTCAGGATGCGGGCGACGTCGAGCGAGACGACGTTTCCGGCAAACAGGAAGACAAGCGCACTGACGATGGCGACAAGCATCGCCGCCAGGCTCGCGGGCCGGCGCCCGACGACATCGGACACCCCGCCGAACATCACCAATGCCGCCAGATTGCCGACGACATACACGGCGTAGATCAGCGTCAGGGTGATTTGTGAAAAGCCGAATTGCTGCTTGTACACGATATAGAGCGGCGTCAGCACCGTGCTGCCGGCAAACAGCACCGCAATCATCGCGGCGACGGTGGGGATTGCAAGAGCGTCGCCACCTGCTCCTTCGTGCGTATGCGCAAAATTGCGAATGGCCATGGCCAACCTCGTCACCAATTTCGGGGATCGAGGATTTAACGCGGTTTCATCCACGACGTTCCAGCCGACAGGGAGGCTCCTGACAGCACCGTGGACATTGCTTGAGCGGGATATCCGCCGGCTGAACAGGCTCTGATCGGGGCCAGCGGCTCCGATCCGTCATCTATCGCTCAACCGGTCGGCCTCACCTGCAGGGGAAGCCGGGCGCGATCTTGCACTTGCCGGGGCGCGGCTTGTGCGGCGGGCGATGGTGCGGAGGACGGTGCGGCCTGTGCTGCCAGTGCGGCCGATGCGGCGGGCGCACGATGATGATCGGCGGGCGAACGATTTGGGAGCGTTCGAGATAACCGGCGCTGGCCCAGCCGCTCACGCCGCCGCCGTGGATTCTACACCAGCCCGGCTGGCAGCCGGTGACATTGACCCTGAAGCCGGCGGGCAGCGTTCCCACTCTGGCGTATCCCGCTCCCGGCCCGCTACGGACGTTGAGGTTGGTCGAGGTGTGGGCGCTGTAGGCGAAGGCCGCGGCCGACGTCCCGAAGACCGCGGCCAGGATGGTCGCGACCACAAGCAGAAAACGAAATCTCATCAGTCCCCTCCATTCGAATCCCAGCCGTACATCTGCTTCGGCCAAGACTGCCCTGCAAGAGGAGCGGCCAAGCCAAGAAAAGTCAACGTTGGGCGGCCGTAATCGTCCTGACCAGCGGGACTGATGCCGGATTTTCCTTGGACATGGTTGAGGAATTCCCCGGTTGCCATTTATTGGCTCCCCAACATCCGCTAGCGTTTACTCTCTCTTTCGACAATTCATCGCGGGCAAAGGTGGGATCCATGGGCAAAGGCAGGGTCGAGGCATTCACCGATGGTGTCGTGGCCATCATCATCACCATCATGGTGCTTGAGTTGAAAGTGCCGCACGGCGAGGACTTCTCCGCCCTGGTGCCGTTGTGGCCGATCTTCTTCTGCTACGTGCTGTCCTTCATCAATGTCGGCATCTACTGGAACAACCTGCACAACATGTTCCACGCCGTGCAGCGGGTCGACGGGCGCGTGCTGTGGGCCAACCTCAATCTGCTGTTCTGGCTGTCGCTGATGCCGGTGACCACAGCCTTCATGGGCGAGAACCACTTTGCGCCGGTGCCGGTCGCGGTCTATGGCACCGACCTCGCGCTATGCGCCATCGCCTACACCATACTCGCCGCCGCGCTGCATCGCCTGCACGGCAATGATACCGCCTTTGCCAAGGCGCTGGGTACTGACCGCAAGGGGAAGCTCTCGCTGGCTGTCTACATCGCAGCCGTCGTGCTGACCTTCGTCAGCCAGTGGATCGGCGTCGCGCTCTATGTGCTGGTCGCGATGATTTGGCTCGTGCCGGATACGCGCTTTGCGCGGGTGATTGAAAAGTAGCTGTCTTCACGCATTTTCAAGGCAAAGCGCTGCACGTCTTTCCCAGAGTTGCGCTACTTGCGCATCGCTTTCAGTTTTTCCGCCACCGATGCGGCGAGGTCTGCATAGCGCTCCTCCAGCCGTTCCGCGGCCTTGATGATCGAGAAATCATGGCCGAACTTTTCCAGCGCCATGCGCAGCTTCTCGACGAACTCGGCTTGTTTCTCCAGGGCGGAAAAGAGCGTCTTCACCTGCGTTTCGCTGATGTCGGGATTGGCCAGCATCTGCGGCACCTCGCGGCCCATCTGGTCGCCAATGGCGGTCTGTTCCTTCAGGATTGCAACCCAGTCCGTCAATCAGGAAATCTCCGTTTGTCCCCAGGGCTAAAGTTTGTTTTGTCCCCAGGGCAAAATCTCTTTTGCGGAGGCAAAGGGCAACATGCGCAGCCTCGACCGCACTGGTCAACCCGACAAGGCGAGCAGAGGCTTGCACCGGCCGGCTCCGGCGCTAAGTTCGGCGCCATCGAACAAGGAACCCATCGCCCATGATCACCGACGCCGAGATCCAGACCGCCCTGCCCGCGCTTGCCCCAGGCAATGCCGCCGTGATCACCGGCGCCGCCAGCGGCATCGGTCTGGCGGCCGCCAAGCGGCTTGCACTGATGGGCATGAAGATCGTGCTGGCCGACATTGGCGGCGCGCGGCTTGACGACGCCTCGCGCGCCGTTTCTGCGATTGCCGGCGACGATGCCGTGCTTGCCGTCGCCGCCGACGTTTCGAAGGCGGATGAGGTGGACCGCCTCGCCGAGAGGGCGTTCGGCGCCTTCGACGGCGTGTCGCTGCTGATGAACAATGCCGGCGTCGGCGACAATCCCGGAAAGCCATGGGAAAACCGCGATGCCTGGAAACGGCTGTTGGACATCAATTTCTGGGGCGTCGTGCATGGCGTGGAGGCCTTCGCGCCGCGCATGCTGGCCTCGGCCGGGCCGGGTCTGATCGTCAACACCGGCTCCAAGCAAGGCATCACCACGCCGCCCGGCAATCTTGCCTACAATGTCTCCAAGGCAGGGGTGAAAACCTTCACCGAGGGCCTGGCGCATGCGTTACGCAACGAACCCGGCGCCCATGTCGCTGCCCATCTGCTGATCCCCGGCTTCACCTTTACCGGCCTGACCGAGGGCGCGACGGAAAAACCGGCCGGCGCCTGGACCGGCGAACAGGTTGTGGATTTCATGCTGGAATCCCTGACCAGAGGCGATTTCTACATCCTGTGCCCGGACAATGAGGCGGCCCGCCCGCTGGATGAAAAGCGCATGGCCTGGGCGATCGGCGATATCATTGAGAACCGCCCAGCCCTGTCGCGCTGGCATCCGGACCACAAGGACAGTTTCGCGGCGTTCATGAAGGGCTGATTTTCAGGCCGCCTGCTTTTTCGACCCGCGCTTTTTCGCCACAACCTTCTTCGCCGCCATGTCGGCGATCTGTTCGTCATGCCGCTTTGCAGCACGCTCGCATTTGGCGCGGATTTCCTCGACTTCGGATTCGGTCAGATGCTCGATGCCGATGAAGTGGTTGTGGCCCTTGCCGACCCGGATCAGTTCGTCGAGCTTGGCCTGGATCGCCGCGCCGTCGCGGTTCTGAGTGTTCTGGATCAGGAAGACCATCAGGAAGGTGATGATGGTCGTGCCCGTGTTGATGACGAGCTGCCAGGTGTCCGAAAAGCCGAAGAACGGACCGCTCACCGCCCAGACGATGACGATCAGGCAACAGAGGGCGAATGTCGGCGGCAGGCCGGCTATGCGGGCGACCCAGTTGGCGACCTTGGTGAAATGCTTTTCCATCTATCGAAATCCTCAACGCTGCGGCGCGATGAGAACAATCAGCGACCGTTTCAGGTTCCCGATGCAAGCAAATACCTCAGGTACAATTGCCTACACGCATAGGGAGAATAGCCTGGAAAACACGCCTTATGGGTTCAATGTCACAATGACCCTGCAGGCGAGAGTGCCTGTTCCTTCCGCTTCACAGCGGTTTAACTCCAGCCCCTTCCGCTGCGCCACCCCCGCATGGCGGAAGGGGTTTCAGTCCGGCGGGCCTTGAAGCGCGTCGCCCGACTCCGTCTCAACGCTACGCACTTGACCTGGTCAGACGGCGTCGTTTTCCCAGCGATCGAGGAACGCTTCGATCGGCATGGCCTGCATGTCGGGAACCGCTCTGGCCAGCTTTTCGACCGGCCAGTCCCACCAGGCGAGAGCTTCGATCCGCGCCGCGATATCCGGAGCGAAGCGTGGCCGGAGAGCCTTCGCCGGCACGCCGGCGACGATCGCATAGGACGGCACGTCACGCGTCACCACGGCGTTGGCGCCGATGACGGCACCGTTGCCGACGGCGACCCCGGGCATGATCACCGCGCCGTGGCCGATCCAGACATCATGGCCGATGGTCACCGCTTTCGCTTGCCGCCGCTCGCGGAAGGCGGCATCGACGCCCAGCCAACGAAAATACTCGTTCGGCCGGTAGCTGAGCTTGTGCTGGGTCAGCCGCTCTATGGGATGCTCCAGCGCATTGATGCGGCTGTTGGCGGCGATCGAGCAGAATTTGCCGATCGTCGTGTAGATCGCTTCCGAATGGCGTTCAAAATAAGAGAAGTCGCCGACATTCACCTCGCGCAGCACCACTCGCTCGCCGATCGAGGCATAGCGGCCGAGCTTGCACGCCTTCAGCTCCGCGGTCGGATGGATGCGTGGCTCGGGGTCTTTCGGGACGAGGTTTTCGGAACGGTCCATGCCGGCGGCTTTACCCCCGAGCGATTGGTCCCGCAAGCGGGACCAATCGTCCGAAGGTCGGCAGCCTGTTACGGCTTGCCTTTGCTCCACACCACGTTCTGACCGTAGAGCGGCACGGTGGTGACCGACATTTTGGCCGAGCCGTTCTGCACCTGGCGCGAATGCGAGAGATAGATCAGCGTCTCGTTGGCCTTGTCGTAGATGCGGTTCACCACCTGCTTCTTCCAGATCAGGCTGATGCCTTGCTTGAACACTTCCTCGCCGCCCTCACTCATGTCGATGTCACCGATGGTGATCGGACCGGTCTGGCGGCAGGAGATCGAGGAATCGGACGGATCCTCGAACCAGTTGCCCTTGTGCAGGCGATCGATGATGCCGCGATCGAAATAGGAGACGTGGCAGGTCACGCCTTCCACTTTCGGATCCTTGATCGCTTCGACGATGATGTCATTGCCGAGCCAGTCGACGCCGACCTTGCCGACTTCCTCGGCGACCGCGGCACCGGCGCCAAGGACAACGCAGGCGGCCAAGGCGCCGCCGATCAGTTTCCGCCCAATCAGTCCGTGCCCAAGCAGCCGTCGCCCAACCAGTCGTCGCAAACTAGCCTCCTGCGGTTCGAGTTGCCGGTCACAGGTGGGGCGAGCAGCCCGGCTTTGCAAGCAGATAGGTCGACACCGCCGCGGTTGCGGCAACGCGGCACTTTGCCTGTGCGAGGCCGAACCGCTAAGACTGTCGCACAGGCGCGGCATTGAGCCGGCGCGGCGATTTCTGCAGACGGACTTTTGATGATGATGCGTTCTATCCTGGTCGGCATTCTCGTCCTGATGGCGGCCGGCATCGGCTGGCTGACCTTCGACTGGTACCGCGGCCACTATGGCGGCGAACCGTTCGGGGCCGCCTTCACCCTGGTCGACCAGAAAGGCACGCCGATCACCGAAGCCGCCTTCAGGGGGCAGCCCAGCGTCGTCTTCTTCGGCTTCACCCATTGCCCCGAGGTCTGCCCGACCACGCTGTTCGAACTGGCCGGCTGGCTGAAGACGCTCGGCGACGACGGCAAGAACCTGCACGCCTATTTCGTCTCGGTCGATCCCGAGCGCGACACGCCGGAAGTGATGAACGCCTATGTCAGCAATTTCTCCGACCGTATCGTCGGCATCACGGGCGCTCCGGACAAGGTCCATGCCATGGCCAAGTCGTTCGGCATCTACTGGAAGAAGGTCGACACCGGCGACGGCGACTACACAATGGACCACACCGCCTCGGTGCTGCTGCTCAACGCCAAGGGCGACTTTGCCGGCACAATCGCCTACGGCGAAAGCGCCGATACGGCCATCGCCAAGCTGAAGCGGCTGGCGGCGAAAGGCTGATTACCATTTCATGACCCAGACGCGCCTTTACTTCACCACCGGAAAGATCGAGTCCGCCAGCATTTTCGCGGCGCTTGAGGCAGCCTTCGAGGAAGAGGGGCTGCCGATCGCCGTCCTGGAGGTCGACGAGGACAGAGACATCCACGAAGTGTCGCTCTATGCCGATGGCGACGTCGATGCGGTCGAGACCCGCTTGAAGGACATCCTTGCCGGCCTTTCCCTATCGAAGCCGATCAAGCGCGAGGCCCTGCCCGACATCGACTGGGTGGCGCATTCGCTGGAAGAGCTGAAGCCGGTGCGTGCCGGCCGTTTCTTCGTCCACGGCGCGCATGACCGCCGCAAGCGCCACAGCGGTGAACTGGCCATCGAGATCGAGGCCGGCCTCGCCTTCGGCACCGGTCACCACGGCACCACAGCCGGCTGCCTGGAAATGCTGGAGAAAGTGGTGCGGCGCGAGCATCCGCGCAATGCGCTCGACCTCGGCACCGGCAGCGCGGTGCTGGCGATCGCCGTCGCCAAGCTGGCGCATATTCCTGTGCTGGCCACCGACATCGATCCGGTGGCGGTGCGGGTGGCTGCCGCCAATGCGCGGCTCAACCACGTCAAGGCACTGGTGGAAACAGCAACAGCACCAGGCTTTCACCATCCGATCTTCGGCAAGCGCGCGCCCTTCGATCTGATCGTCGCCAACATATTGGCGCGGCCGCTGATGCGGCTGGCGCCGCAAATGGCCGATCACATCGCACTTGGCGGCTCGATCGTGCTGTCGGGTATCCTCGAGCGCCAGCGGGACGCCGTCATCTCGGCCTATGTCGGCCAGAATTTTCGCCACGTGCGCACCTTGCACCGCGAAGGCTGGGTGACGATCCATCTGAAGCATTGAGGCATGCAGGCCGGCAACGACCGAGCTTGGACCAAGTTCCGCCGATTGTCAGCCAAGCGATGCTGTAGCAGGTTGCGCCCAGCCGGAAATCGATTCCGATTTCCGCGACCGTACGCTACGGTTGCGCTGACCGCAGGAGGCCCACAATGTTCCAGACCTTCGATTCCGCCGGCGACCCGGCCGTCGGCCAACCGCGTGTGGCGTTGCTGCGCCAATGGCTTGAAGCCAACGGGCTGGACGGCTTCATCGTGCCGCGTGCCGACGAGCATCAGGGCGAATATGTCGCCGACCGCTCGGCGCGGCTGAAATGGCTGACTGGCTTCAGCGGCTCGGCCGGTGTCGCCATCGTCCTGCGCGACCGCGCCTTCGTCTTTGTCGACGGGCGCTACACGCTGCAGGTGCGCAGCGAGGTCGATCTCGACGTCTTTTCGATCGAAAGCCTGGTCGACAATCCCCCGGCCGTCTGGCTGAAAGACAATCTTGGCAAGGGCGCACGGCTCGGCTTTGATCCATGGCTGCACACGATCAGCGAGGTCAAGGCGCTGCAGGCTTCGGCCGACAGATCGGGCGCTGTGCTGGTGCCGCTCGACAAGAACCCGATCGACATTATCTGGAAGGATCAGCCCGAGGCGCCGGTGGCTCCCGTCGAGCTTCACCCGATCGGCTTTGCCGGCGAGCTTGCCAAGGACAAGCTGGCGCGGCTGGCGGCGGCGATCGCCAAGGATGGTGCCACCCATGCGGTGCTGACCGACCCCTCCTCCATCGCCTGGGCCTTCAACATCCGTGGCGGCGACGTGCCGCACACGCCGCTGGCGCTCGGCTTCGCCATCCTCGCCGCCGATGGGTCGCACCAGCTTTTCATGGATAAGCGCAAGTTCTCGCGCCAGGTCGCGGCCTACCTCACCCAGCTCGCCGAGCCGCATGAGCCCGGCGAATTCGAAGCGGCGATTGCGGCACTTGCCAAGAGTGGCGCGAAAATCGCGCTCGATCCGGTGCTGGCGGCCGACAGGCTGCGCATGCTGGTCGAGGCCAATGGCGGCGTCGTCGTTGCAGCAGCAGACCCCGCCCGCATCCCGCGCGCCACCAAGAACCAGGCCGAGATCAACGGCTCGCGCGCCGCGCATCGGCGTGACGGTGCGGCCGTGGCGAAGCTTCTGTGCTGGCTGGAGCGGCAAAAACCCGGATCGCTCGATGAGATATCGGTGGTCACCCGGCTGGAGGAACAGCGCCGGCAGACCGGCGAGGAAACGCAGATGCCGCTGCGCGATGTCTCCTTCGACACCATTTCGGGCGCCGGCCCGAACGGCGCCATCATGCATTATCGCGTATCGCGCGCCACCAGCCGCAAGCTGCAGGCCGGTGAACTGTTCCTGCTCGATTCCGGCGCACAGTATCAGGACGGCACCACCGACATCACCCGCACCGTGCCGATCGGCCAGCCGACACAGGAGATGCGCGAACGCTTCACCCTGGTGCTGAAAGGCATGATCGGCATTTCCACCTTGCGCTTTCCCGCCGGCACGCGCGGCTCCGAGATCGATGCCGTCGCGCGCATGGCGCTGTGGAAGCACGGTTGCGACTTCGCCCACGGCACCGGCCATGGCGTCGGCTCGTATCTGGCCGTGCATGAAGGGCCGCAGCGTATCGCCCGCACCGGCACCGAAAAGCTGCTCGAAGGCATGATGCTGTCCAACGAGCCGGGCTACTACAAGGAAGGCGCCTACGGCATCCGCATCGAGAACCTGATCCTGGTGACGTCGGCGCAAGAGATCGAGGGCGGCGATATCGCCATGCACGGCTTCGAGACGCTGACGCTGGCGCCGATCGACACAAGACTGGTGCAGTCGGACCTCCTGACGCGCGACGAGTTGCACTGGCTGGACACGTACCATGCGCGCGTGCTGACCGAGATCGGCCCGATGCTCGACGGCGAAACGCTGGCCTGGCTGGAGAAGGCGACGGCGCCATTGCCGCACGACGCGAAGATCTGATTTTCTGAGGCGCCGAGGGCGTGTCGAGATTCAGGTCAGGACGAGCCGAAAACGATGGGTTCCGAGAACCGGAGCGGAGCGTACTTTTGGGTACGTGAGCACCGGAAGCGCAGGAAGCCGCCGTTTGCAGGCCGTCATCACCTGAATATCGATACGCCCTACCCGACGAACTGCCGCGCCACGATCAACATCGCCGCACCCGCCAGAAACATCGCCATCAACCCACCGCGCAGCGAGACGACCGCGGTGACCACCAGAGCCGCCCATTCCGCCGGCCCGGCATTCAACAGTTCCGGCGCCACCAGCGTCGTCAGCACCGCCGCCGGCACGGCGTTGAGACCGGCCTCGACGCGCGGATGGATGGTTTCGAAGCGGGAGATGACCAGATGCCCGCCGATTCGCGTCAGATAGGTCGCGATTGCGCCGGCGATGATGATCCAGAAGGTCGTGCTCATGGCCGTGCCTTTACGCCGCTGTGATGGGGAGGCAGGATGACCGCCAGCAGCACACCGGCAACAGCGCCAATCGAGACATGCCAAGGCGAGCCCACCGTCTTGTAGGCGATGATCGAGGCGGCGGCGCTGGCGACGACCACCGGCAGCCACAGCGGCCGCTTGCGAAAGCCCAGCACGAGACCGAGGAAATAGATCGGCAGCAGGAAATCGATGCCGAGCGCATGCGTGTCGGGGATCAGCTTGCCGAACAGCGCGCCAAGCGCGCTTTCGACGATCCAGAACAGATAGACCGGCAAGCCAAGCCCCAGATACCAGGCAAAGCCGACTGTCTGGCCCGATTGCGCCCGCGCTTCGGCTACCGCGAATTGCGGATCGGTGAGGATGAAATAACCAAGTGCCTGCTGGGTGACAGGCCAGTGCGCGATGCGCCGGCCGATGCCTGCGGAATAGAGCACGTGGCGGAAATTGACGGCGAAGATCGACAGCACGATCAGCCACGGCGCCACATGCTGGCCGAACAGCTGGATGCCGACCATCTGGCTGGCGCCGCCATAGACCAGCGCGCTCATCAGGAAGGCTTCCAGGACCGAGAAACCATTGTCGACGGCGAGCGCACCGAACAGCACCGCAAACGGCGCCGACGCCACCACGACAGGCATCGACAGCCGCACGCCCTGCCAGAAATCGCTTCTTTCGCTGCTCTCCGAAATTGCGTCCGTCGCCATCAACCACTCCTGATACATGTCGCCCAAAAGTGCGTAGCAGGGATAACGACATGCACAACAACAAGGGAAGCGCGGTATGTAGGTGGCGCGCCTCGCCGTGTCACACGAATTCGCTTGAGCCAAACGATCAGCGGAAATGATCGCTGGATCGGCTGAGTTAGACGCTTATTCCTTCGGGATCTTGCCCTCAATCGCCCTGCCCCAGTCGAGCAGCGGCTTGGCGCGCAAGGTGAAATCGACGAGTTCATCGACCAGATCAGCCGTATGGATTCCGGCCGGATCGATGACATGCTGGACATAGAAATGCCGGTGGCGGATGGCGGCGACCAGATCGGGATCGCTGATTTCCTCGAAGCCGCGTGGCGTACGCTTCATACGGCCTTCGGTCTCGAGTTCAAGCCGGTTCTTCTTCAGCGCCGCCACCAGGGCGCGAAACTTGTCCGGCTTCGTCGCGACGGCTTTGCGCATCGCCAGCAGCAGCGCAGGCTCCGGCTGCCACCAGGCAATGTCGGCAAAGCAGCGCTCAAGCCCGATATGCACGTAGAACACGCCCTGCTCCATCTTGGTGCCGTCGGGCGACAGGATGGCCGACAAATGCCTGTTGTAGGGCCGCTTATCCCTAGCGAAACGCACGTCGCGATTGATCCGGAACAGCGACTTCTTGCGGTCGCCGCGCAGGCCGAGACCTGCCTCCGCGAAGCGCGCGGTCAGCGTCTCGACGAGATCACCGAATGGATCGCGCAAATCCTTTTCGAAGAGGTCGCGATTCTCCAGGAACCACTCGCGGCTCTGGTGGAAATCCAGCGCCTTGAGGAACGGAATGGCTTTGGGGCCGAAGCCGCTGAACGGTCCGGTCATGCCTTGCCGATCCGCACCAGCCAGGCATCCTCGTCGATCACCTCGATGCCGAGTTCGCTGGCGAGCTTCAGCTTGGAGCCGGCACCTGGCCCGGCCACGACAAGATCGGTCTTCGCCGAAACCGAGCCCGCGACCTTGGCGCCGAGGCGCTCCGCCATCGCCTTGGCTTCGGAGCGTGTCATCTTCTCCAGCGAGCCCGTGAACACGACCGTCTTGCCGGCGACCTCGCTGTCGGCCGAGACGTTGACGATATACGGCTTCGGCTTGACTTGGCGGAGCAACGCGTCAAGCACGTCGTCATTGCGCTCATTGCCGAAGAAGTCGCGCAAAGCATCGATCACGGTATCGCCGATGCCGTTGACCGAGGGGAAAACCGTATGTGGATTCTCCGCTGCCGCTGTCTCCTTGCCGACGCGGATCAGCTCCTCGATGGTCGAGAAGGTGCGGGCAAGCACGGCGGCCGTCGTTTCACCGATATGGCGGATGCCGAGCGCGAAGATGAAGCGGTCCAGCTCCGGCTCGCGGCGCGAATCGATGGCGGCGAACAGCTTGTCGAGGCCCTCATAGTTGCGATCCTCGACGCTGCGCACATTCTTGCGTGTCTTGCCCGATGCGGCCTCGCGCTGCCTTGCCTGCTCCTCACGGCGCTCGGCCAGCGCCCTGGTGACAGCCGGACGGCGGTCCCTGAGCGTGAAGATATCGGCGGCGGTCTTGATCAATCCCGCATTGAAGAACGTGTCTATGTTTTCCGCGCCGAGCCCTTCGATGTCCAGGGCGCCGCGTGACACGAAGTGGCGCAATCCCTCCACCGCCTGCGCCGGGCAGATCAGTTCGCCGGTGCAGCGCCGGCGGGAATCTTCCTTGCCGGTCTTTTCGTTGATCTCGCGCGTCGCCGGCGAGCCGCAGATCGGGCAAGTGTGAGGGAACTCGTAAGGCACCGCATCAGCAGGCCGCTTGTCGATGACGACGCTGACGATCTGCGGAATGACATCGCCTGCCCGCTGGATCACGACCGTATCGCCGATGCGCACATCGATGCCATCTCGGATCGGCTCGCCGGTACTGTCCAGGCCCTTGATGTAGTCCTCATTGTGCAGCGTGACGTTCTCGACCACGACGCCGCCGACAGTGACCGGCGCCAGCCGCGCAACCGGCGCCAGCGTACCGGTACGACCGACCTGGATGTCGATCTTCTGCACGGTCGTCATCGCCTGTTCGGCCGGGAATTTGTGCGCGACCGCCCAGCGCGGTTCGCCGGTGACGAAGCCCCATCGGCGTTGCAATTCCAGCTGGTCGACCTTGTAGACGACACCGTCGATATCGTAGCCGAGCGCCGAGCGCTGCTCCTCGATCCGATGATAATGCGCGATCAACTCCTCGGCCGATTTCGCCCGCACCATCAGCGGACTGATCTTGAACCCCCACTCGGCGAATTTCTGTACCGAATCATATTGGGTCGGAGCGGGATCCGCCGAGGTGTAGCCCCAGGCATAGGCGAAGAATTTGAGGTTGCGGCTGGCGGTGACGGACGGATCCTTCTGGCGCAGCGACCCGGCCGCCGTATTGCGCGGATTGACATAGTCCTGGCCGCCGGCCGCTGCCGAGCGTTGCTTCAGCGCCTCGAATTCCGCATAGGTCATATAAACCTCGCCGCGGATCTCGATGGTTTCGGGCCAGCCCGAGCCTTTCAACTTCGCAGGGATGTCGGCGATAGTCTTCAAATTGGCGGTGATGTCTTCGCCGACGGCGCCGTTGCCACGCGTCGCGCCCTGCACGAACACACCGTTCTCGTAGCGCAGCGAAGCCGACAGCCCGTCGATCTTCGGTTCGGCGGTGAAGGCGATGTCGAGCTCCTTGTCGCGATCGAAGAACCGCCGCCCGCGTTCGATGAAATCCGTGACGTCATCGTCGGTATAGGCCTTGGCAAGGCTGAGCATCGGCACGGCGTGGCGCACCTTGGTAAAGCCTTCCGCGGGTGCTGCACCAACCCTCAGCGATGGCGAGTCCTCGCGAACCAGCGCTGGAAAGCGCTCCTCGATGGCAAGGTTGCGCCGTGCCAGCGCATCATATTCTGCATCGGTGATAACTGGCGCGTCTTCGGTATGGTAGCGCCGATCGTGCTCGGCGATCTCTTCCGCGAGGCGCTTCAGCTCGGCTTCGGCCTCGCTTTCGGTCAGGGCATCGACTGGTTTTTCGGACATGGTTTTGCACCTGGCTGCTGTTGGCCCGGGACAATAGATCAGGATTCGGATGGAAGGGAGCTGAATTCTGACAAAACCACGCCGAAACAGCAGGATGGAGCCATATGCTGACTCTGTTCGTGCGTCGAATTTCACCAGTTAGAGGCACCCCCGATCGGGAAGCAGCGCCATCAGGAAACGGCGGTATTCTCACGCAGCAGCCGCTCCGCGGCGGCGCGCGCCTCGTCGGTGATGGTGGCGCCGGCCAGCATGCGTGCGATCTCTTCCTGCCGCGCCGGCCGATCCATTTCGGCAATGCCTGTGGCGACACGGTCGGTGGTGCCGGATTTGGAGATCAGGAAATGCGTCGCCGCGCGCGCCGCCACCTGTGGTGCGTGCGTCACCGACAGCACCTGCACGCGCTTCGACAGCCGCGCCAGCCGCTGGCCGATAGCGTCGGCGACAGCGCCGCCCACACCGGTGTCGATTTCGTCGAACACCAGCGTCGGTGCCGAGCCGCGGTCAGCCAGCGCCACCTTCAGCGCCAGAAGGAAGCGCGAAAGCTCCCCGCCGGAGGCCACTTTCATCATCGGCCCGGGCCGCGTGCCTGGATTGGTCCGCACCCAGAATTCGATCTGATCGATCCCCTCTTCCATGCGGCTTTCGACCTCGCTCTTCATTTCCACGATAAAGGCGGCGCGTTCGAGCTTCAGAGCCGGCAATTCCGCCATCACCGCCTTGGTCAGGCCGACCGCCGCCGTATGACGAAGCGAGGACAGCTGCGCGGCGGCAATGTCATAGGTCTCGCGCGCGGCAGTGGCCTGCTTTTCCAACCCGTGCAGGCGCTCCTCGCCGGCATCGAGATCGGCGAGATCGGCCGACATCGTGTCGCGCAGCTGCGCCAAATCGTCGACGGCGACGCTGTGCTTGCGCGAGGCCGCACGCAGCGAAAACAGCCGCTCCTCCGCCTTCTCCAACCGCTGCGGATCATATTCGGTGGCGCGCAGTGCAGCCTCGACCCCCGATTGCGCCGCGTCGAGCGAAAGCATCGCCTCATCGAGCGATTTGACGACATCGTCGAGCAGGCCGGGCGCCTCCGTCACTTTGCGCTGCAGCCGCCGCAGCAGGCTGGCAAGTTGCGGCAAGGGCGAGGACGGGCCGGACAGCACATCCTGCGCATCATGGATTTCGGAAGCGATCTTCTCCGCTCGCATCATCGACGCCCGCAGTTCGGCGAGATCGGTCTCCTCGCCCGGCTGCGGATCGAGCTTCGTCAGTTCCGCCACCGCCGCGCGCAAATAATCAGCCTCGCGCGCCGCCGCCGCCACCTTGGCGCGGTGTCGCGACAGCTCCTGCTCGCAGGCGCGCCAGTGCCGCCATGCCTCGCCGGTCGAGCGGACGGCGCCGAGATGGCCACCGAAAGCGTCGAGCACCTCGCGGTGCGCTCCGGGATCGACCAGCGCGCGCTCGTCATGCTGGCCGTGGATCTCGACCAGCGCGCGCCCGACATCGCGCATCAGGGTGACGCTTGAAGGCTGATCGTTGACGAAGACGCGGGTGCGGCCGTCCGCCGTCTGCAGGCGGCGCAGGATGATGTCGCCGTCATCCTCGATCGCATTGTCGGCAAGCAGCGTACGCGCCGGATGGTTACGCGGCACGTCGAAGACGGCGATGACCTGCCCCTGCGCCGCGCCATGGCGCACCAGCGAAGCATCGCCGCGCGCTCCGAGCGCCAGCGACAAGGCATCGAGCAGGATGGATTTTCCGGCACCGGTTTCGCCGGTCAGCACCGAAAGACCCGGCTGGAAGTCGATATCCAGCTTCTCGATCAGGACGATATCGCGGATCGACAGTCTGGAAAGCATCAGAACCCAAATCTAGAACGGCACGCGACGGTTTGGAGTCGCAGCGCCGCACTATCTTTTTGTTTGAGCACCGGATCAATCCGAAAAAGCGCACGCTTCGATCCGAGTGCTCCAGGCAGGTTCCGCAAAAGTGTCGTGCGGTTTTGCGGCTAAAACCCGCGACAAGCAACAAAACCAGGCAGACGGCGCGTTGGTGAAGCCTGCAACGTCTGCTTGGGATCAGGCGCCGGTGATCATCTTTCCGGCCTTGGATATCCACGACCCGGCATTTTCGCGCGGTGCAAGCCCATTGCTCTGCAAGAGCTTGTATGAATCCTTGTACCATGAACTGTCAGGGTAATTGGTGCCGAGCACGGCGGCGGCGGTCTGCGCCTCCGAGGTCAGACCCATCGCGTAATAGCTTTCGGTCAGGCGGGCGAGCGCCTCCTCGACATGGCGGGTGTTAGAATAGTTCTCGACCACGGTGCGGAAGCGCTTGACGGCGGCGATGTATTCACGCCGCTCGAGATAGTAGCGGCCGATCTGCATTTCCTTGCCGGCCAGCTGATCGTTGGCGAAGCGGATCTTTTCCTTGGCGTCGTCGACATATTCCGATGTCGGCCAGCGCGTGACCAGATCCTGCATCGTCTGGACGGTCTGACGCGCTTCCTTCTGGTCCTGCGTCACGTCCTTGATCTGACGGTAGTAGCTCAAGCCGATGATGTACTGCGCATAGGCGGCGTCATCGGTCGACGGGTAAAGCGTGAGATAGCGCTTGGCCGAGCCGATCGCCTCATCGTAATTGCCCTGGCGATAGTCGGCGAAAGCGCCCATCACCATCGATTTGCGGGCCCATTCTGAATAGGGATGCTGGCGGTCGACGGCGTCGAACTTCTTGCTCGCCTCCTGCAGGCGCCCGGCATTGAGATTGGCAAGGCCCTGATTGTAGAGAACATCGGCCGGCTCGGTCTGGTCGACATAGGTCGACAGGTCGATATCTTTCTCCGACGACATGCAGGCCGACAGAAAGAGCGATGGAACAACTACTGAAAGCGCCAGGAAAACAGCCCTCTGCGGTGCTTTCAATTGACCAACTCGCTTGAAGAACATGATTGGATCTCGCCCTTTCGGCGCCATTTCAATGCCAGTTGCATGCCATTGTTTCAAAACTGGTCCCCACTTTTGAACGACATGCATTAATCGACGGCAGCAGCCATAAACCATAACCGCCTTGCCCGACAACGCTATCTCCGGCCAATCGCACATTTTTGTGGCGGCCGGACGCAGCTTGGACGTCAATGCAATTTCACTGGCGAGTGGTGCATTCCTGCCACATGCGCTATCGCCCATGGAACCCGAAAAACCCGGGAAATCAGATCATCCAGGGCGCGTAGAGTGGCGCATTGACGGCGTTCATCTCGGCGCTGCGGCCACGCTCGCGGCGTGTCGTCTCGACGATTTCGAATGCCGTGCGGTCCGAGAGCAGACGGCGCAGGGCCGCGGCATTCATCCTGTGGCCGCCGCGATAGGAGCGGAAGCAGCCGATGAAGCGGGCGCCGGCCAGCGCCAGGTCGCCCATGGCGTCCAGCGTTTTATGGCGCACGAATTCGTTGGGATAGCGCAGGCCGCCCATATTGATGACGCGGTTGTCGTCGCCGATGACCAGCGAGTTCTCCAGCGAGGAGCCGAGCGCATAGCCTGCAGCCCACAGCCGCTCGACATCCTTCATGAAGCCGAAGGTGCGGGCGCGCGCGATGTCGCGACGGAAAATATCGGCATTGAGGTCGGAGGCAAACAGCTGACGGCCGATCGCCGGACTTTCGAAGTCGATCTCGATCTCGAAACGGGTCCCGTCATAGGGGCGAAACTCCGCCCACGAGGCGCCGTTCTCGATGCGGACCGGCTTGATGACCCTGATATAGCGGCGCTTGACCGAAAGCGTCTCGATGCCCGCCTGATCGATGGCTTCGACGAACGCCATGGCGCTGCCATCGAAGATAGGAACCTCGGAACCATCGATCTCGACAGCGACATTATCGATGCCGAGCCCAAACAGCGCCGCCATGATGTGCTCGACCGTGGCGATATGCTCGCCAGCGGGATCACCAAGCATGGTGCACAGGTCGGTAGCGCCGACTTCCGAGACCAGGGCACGAAACTCGCGGCCCTGCTCCGCACCGTTGAAAAGCTGGAAAACGATGCCGGTGTCGGCATCCGCGGGCACGAAGCTGATGGACACTTCCTTGCCGCTGTGGACGCCGGTGCCGGTAAGCGACGCGCGCGTCTTCAATGTCGTCTGATAGTCGTGCAAGACAATCCCCATAAGCCCGTAATGCCTAGGTCCGCTTCTCCAGCCCGAGGGCGCGGCTCTTGTGTGAATCGGCTGGCAGGGCGACTTCCCCCGAAATCCCGGCAAACCGATGATGGTAGGCAGCGAAGATAATGTCCCGTCAGGGAGACTCCAAATCACGGTTTCTTACTCTGTGTAACCGCGAAATGGAATGAGTGCGAATTGGTAAGTCGTTGAAATCCCATCATTTAAAACGTTAACAGGCAAGCGATTCCTCGCTTACCTGTTAACAAATGTTACAGTCCGTTTACCAATCAGTTGGCCTGGCGGCGCAGGAACGCCGGAATCTCCAGCTGATCGTCTTCCTGAGTCGTCCTCACCTGCGGCGTCAGGCGGCCCTGATCATCGAGCTGGCCACGGCGCGGCGCATACAGCTGCGCATCCTGACTGGCAAGACGGCGTACTTCGGGCGCTGCCTGGCGCAGCTTGGGCTCGCGCGGCTGCGCCGGCTGCAGTCGTGCGGGTTCCTCCTCGCGACGGGTCAGGCCATTGGTCAGGCGCTTCAGCAGGCCCATCGGTCCGCTGTTGTTCTCGTGATCGACCGGGCGGCTCTTGGCATCCACCTCGGCCTTGACGACCGGCGGAAAGTCCTCGACGCGCGGCATACGCTGCGGCGCCATCGCAACCGGCTGCGGGGCTTCGCGCAGCATCTCGCGCGGCTGCGGGGCCGGCTGCATCTGCTGGACCACCGGCTGCGGCATCGGCTGGGCGGGCGGTGCCTGGAAGATCTTGCTCTGCGGGCGGAAATCTTCAGCGTGGGCGACCGGGGCCGGGCGCGCCTGCGCCATGGCCGCGGCATTAGCTTCGGCCAGATGGATGGCTTCCGCGACCGGGTCGACAGCGCGTGGCTCGTATGCCGCCTGCTGGACAGGCGCCGGACGAACCTCCGCGATCTGAGCCGCCGGGCGGCTGGCCGGCTTCGGAGGCGCCGTGCGGATCGAGATCGGCGCGGCGGCGATTTCAGCCGCCGACTTGTCGATGCCGGTGGCAACCACCGAGACGCGAATGACGCCTTCGAGTTCCTCGTCGAAAGTGGCGCCCAGGATGATGTTGGCGTCCTGGTCGACTTCCTCGCGGATACGGGTCGCGGCTTCGTCGACTTCGAACAGCGTCAGGTCGCGGCCGCCGGTGATCGAGATCAGCAGGCCCTTGGCGCCCTTCATCGAGGTCTCGTCGAGCAGCGGGTTGGCGATCGCCGCTTCGGCGGCGGCCATCGCACGGCCCTCTCCGGAAGCCTCGCCGGTGCCCATCATCGCCTTGCCCATCTCGCGCATGACGGAACGGACGTCGGCGAAGTCGAGATTGATCAGGCCTTCCTTGACCATCAGGTCGGTGATGCAGGCGACACCGGAATAGAGCACCTGGTCGGCCATGGCGAAGGCGTCGGCGAAGGTGGTCTTGTCATTGGCCAGCCGGAACAGGTTCTGGTTGGGGATGACGATCAGCGTATCGACGCATTTCTGCAATTCCTCGATGCCGAAATCCGCGGTCTTCATGCGGCGCTGGCCTTCGAAGTGGAACGGCTTGGTGACGACGCCGACGGTGAGGATGCCCTTTTCGCGCGCCGCGCGGGCAACGACGGGAGCAGCACCGGTGCCGGTGCCGCCGCCCATGCCGGCGGTGACGAAGCACATATGGGTGTTGGTCAGGTGATCGAGGATTTCATCGATGCACTCTTCCGCCGCCGCACGGCCGACTTCCGGCTGCGAGCCGGCGCCAAGGCCTTCGGTGACATGCGCGCCGAGCTGGATCAGGCGGCCCGCCTTCGACATGGTCAGCGCCTGCGCGTCGGTGTTGGCCACCACGAACTCGACACCGCGCAAACCGGCGGTGATCATGTTGTTGACGGCATTGCCGCCGCCGCCGCCGACACCGAACACGGTGATGCGCGGCTTAAGCTCGGTGATGTCCGGCTTCTGCAGATTGATGGTCATTGTCTCCGTCCTTTGCCTTTCACGCCGCTTCGCCGCCGCGGCCGCCTATGGGGCTGTCCCCGTCAATTTTAGAAACTGTCTCTCAACCACTGACTCATGCGATGCAGTTTTCCGCCCGTTCCGGTCATTTTGAGACCGGAAATTCCTTTCGCAGGATGGCTCTCGAAGCTCGCCATCTGCGGATAGATCAGAAGCCCCACCGCGGCCGAGAAGGCCGGCCCCTTCGCCGCTTCCGGCAGGCCGGCCACGCCGAGCGGGCGGCCGATGCGCACATTGCGTCCCAGGATGCGGCGCGCCGCCTCCGGCAGGCCGGCAAGCTGGCTGGCACCGCCGGTAAGAACCACACGCTTGCCCACTGCATTGCCATAGCCGGACCTGTTGAGCCGGTCGCGCAGCAGTTCGAGCGTCTCGTCGATGCGGGCGCGCACGATGCGCGTCATCACCGAGCGCGGGATCTGCAAGGGCACGTCGCCATCGTCGCCGATCGGCTGGACCGAGACCAGGTCGCGGTCGTCTGCGCTGCCCGGCAGCGCCGAGCCATGCATCACCTTCAGCCGTTCCGCGGCATCGAGCGAGGTCGACAGCCCCTTGGCCATGTCCAGCGTGACGTGGTTGCCGCCGATGGCGATGGCGTCGCCATGGACGAACTTGCCTTCCGAAAACACCGAAATCGTTGTCGTGCCGCCGCCCATGTCGATGCAGGCCGCACCCATTTCCAGCTCGTCGTCGACCAGGGCCGCCAAACCGCTGGCATAGGGCGTCGCCACCATGCGCTCGACCGACAGATGCGAGCGGTTGATGGAAAGCTCCAGATTGCGCATCGGCGCGGCGTCGCCGGTCAGCACATGCATGTCGACGCCGAGTGCGTCACCGACCATGCCGCGCGGATCGCGCACGCCGCGTTCGGCATCCAGCGAGAAGCCGACGGGAAGCGAATGGATCACCTCGCGCTCGGCCTTCAGCGCCTGCTTGGCGCCAGCACCGAGAACGCGCTTGATGTCGGCCTCGTCGGCCTCATGGCCGCCAAGATTGATGGTGGCGGAGAAGGCTTCGCTCTTGAGCCGGCCGGCCGTCATGTTGACGATCAGAGAATCGACCGTCAGCCCGGCCATGCGCTCGGCCGCGTCGACGGAAAGGCGGATGGCGTGCTCGGCGCGGTCGAGATCGACGATGACACCCGACTTCACGCCTTGCGACTTCTGGTGACCGATGCCGATCACCTGGATCCGGTGCGAGCGGCCGCGCAGCAGCTTGCCGTCATCGCACGGCTTCAGCTTGGCCACCATGCAGCAGACCTTGCTCGAACCGACATCCAGCACCGTCAGGGTGCCGGACCGGCGCGACGCGGCATCGCCAGGACCGCCAAGCCAGTTCATATCTTCGTCTCCGGCTTGCGCTTCAGGCTCTTGGGTTTCTCGTTGAGGGCGGCTTCGCGCTGCGTCGCCGCTTCCGCCGTCAACTGCACGACCAGCCGGTCCGTCAGGCGCATGTCGACGGCGGCGATGTCGCGCGACAGCAAGCCGCTGTCATGATCCATCTTCACGAGTTCGGCGAGCGCCTGTTCCTCGTCATCCTCGGGAAGCTTGATGGTGATGCCATTGTCCAGCTTCAGGTCCCAGCGCCGCTCGCCTACGCGGATATACCCTTTGATCCGGCTCGCGAGCTCGGGATATTTTTCGACCTTGGCCAGGAAATCGGGCGCGCTCGCCGGCGCGCCGGCGCCGATCAGCAGCGGCAGAAGCACCTGCTTGCCGCCCGAGAACGGCGCGATCATGGCACCATTCCTCTCGATGACCGAAAGCTCGTCGCCCTGCTGCCAGAGCGCGAAAGCCTCGCGCTCCTCGACACGTACTTCCAGCGTATGCGGGTAGACCTTGCGCACCGCCGCAACCTCGATCCACGGCAGGCCGGAGATCCGTTCGCGCGCTGCCTCGGCATTAAAGCCGATCAGCGACGTCCAGCCATCAAGTTCAAGCCTGTCGAGTATATCGATTTCCGAGGTCTGGCGATTGCCGACCACCTTGACCTGATCGACGGCAAAGCCGGTACGGGCGGTGATGCTCTGCACGATACCGTCGACGTGACCGCCAAGGTAGGCACCATAGGCACTGCTCGAGAAAATCAGCACGGCCGACATCATGGCCGCGGAAAAGCGCGGCGCCTGGAATTCCCCAACGCCCAGGCGCGCCAGAATGCGCACCGGGCGGCGAAGCATGCGCGGCAGTACGAAATGGTCCAACGACAATGACAGGCCGAACAGCGCCGGCCCGGCCGCGCCCCTCTCCCTACCTTGTCCCCATTTCAACGCAGACACGAAGCGTCCTCCACCATCCAACTCAACAAATCGCCAAACGAGTGCCCGGCTTGGGCGGCGATTTCAGGCACCAAAGACGTCGGCGTCATACCCGGCTGGGTGTTGACCTCGAGCCAGACAATCTCGCCGTTTTCGGAATGACGATCGTCATAACGGAAGTCCGAACGGGAAACGCCTCGACAGCCGATCGCTTGGTGAGCCTTGAGCGCCAGTGTTTGTATTTTTTGGTAAATATTCGGTGAAACTTTTGCGGGGCATTCGTGCTTTGATCCCCCGGCGACATATTTTGAATCATAGTCGTAGAAGGAATGGCCGGTCGGGATGATCTCGCAGACCCCCAGCGCCACATCGCCCATCACCGCGCAGGTCAGCTCCCTGCCGTGGATGTAGCGCTCGACCATGACGGTATCGCCATATTTCCACTCCGACGAGCCAAGAACCTGCGGCGGATGCGACTGGCCCTCATGCACGATGACGACACCGAAGCTCGAACCCTCATTGACCGGCTTGACCACATAGGGCGGCTTCATCGGATGCTTGTTCTGGATGGCAAAGCGGCTGGCGACCTTCGATTCGGCGACCACGATGCCGACCGACTTGGCAACCCGCTTGGCCTGCTCCTTGTTCATGGCCAGAGCCGAGGCGAGCACGCCAGAATGGGTGTAGGGAATGCCGAGATATTCAAGGATGCCCTGAATGGTGCCGTCCTCGCCAAAAGGGCCGTGCAGCGCATTGAAGGCGACATCCGGCTTGAGCTCGGCAAGCACGGAGCCGACATCGCGCCCGACATCGACACGGGTGACCTGGTAGCCTTCCTTCTCGAGCTCATCGGCACAAGCCCTTCCCGACGAAAGAGACACGGGCCGCTCGGACGAAAAACCACCCAGCAGGACGGCCACATGCTTGTTTTTCATTCCCCGGCATCCCCTCTCTCACGGCGGACCAAAACCAGATTTTCCGCAACATTGAGTCAGAGTCTCCCGGCAGGTTGCCCCCCAGACGGAAAACGCTGAAAACGCGTCGAACGACTCAAATCAGGAAACGCTTTCGAGCAGAGAATCAGAGAGTTGATTCACTGGCAAGTGCTTACGATTCCGAGAGATTCACTTTCTGAGAAAATGGATGCGAAAAGCGTGTCGTTGAGTCTTTGCGGCAACGGTCGCGGACCGTTTCGGCCTCGTTGAAGTTCATGCATCACATGAACTTCAACGCGCGCCAAAGTGCACCTTAAAGGAGCTGCCCGAGAAACTCCTGCACGGCATGCCCCGGCCGGAAATTGCCGATTCGCTTGATTTCCCATTGCAACCGGATACCGGAATTCTCCAGCACCCGCGTGCGCACCGTCTCGCCGAGATATTCAAGGTCGTAGCCGGTCGCGGTTCCCGTGTTGATCATGAAGTTGCAATGCATCGGCGACATCTGGGCCCCGCCGATCATCAGGCCGCGGCAGCCCGCTCTGTCGATCTCCTTCCAGGCCGACGTGCCTTCCGGATTCTTGAAGGTCGAGCCACCGGTCTTCTCGCGGATCGGCTGCACGGTCTCGCGATGGTTCTGCACGGCCTCCATCGCCGCCTTGATCGCCGTTTTCTCCTCGGCAAAGCCTTCGAACACGGCCGAGGTGAAGATCAGCCCGGAGGGCGCCGCTGAATGGCGATAGGCGTATCCCATATCGGCATTGCTCAGCGTCTGCACATTGCCCTTGCGGTCGAGCGCCCGCACTTCGACGACGCGCTCGCGCGTCTCGACACCATTGGCGCCGGCATTCATCCGCAGCGCACCGCCGATTGCACCCGGAATGCCGTGGTAGAAATGAAAGCCGCCAATGCCGGCCTCGAGCGCCACCGCTGCGACACGCTTGTCGGGGGTCGCAGCTCCCGCCTTGATCCTGATCGGCGAAATCACCTCGGCCTCGCCGAAGCCCTTGGCCGAAAGGCGGATGACAAAGCCCTCGATGCCGCCGTCGCGGACCAAAAGGTTCGAGCCGACGCCAACGACGGTAAGAGGTATTTCTTCAGGAACGGCTTTGAGGAACACCGCAAGATCCTCCTCATCAGCCGGCTGGAACAACGCTTCAGCCAGGCCCCCGGCACGGAACCAGGTGATCTTGTCCATCTCGGCGTTCGGCGTGAGGCGGCCGCGCAGGCCGGCAAGCCGGTCGCCAAGTCTGTCGATCAGGGCCTGGCCGTGCATCATGAGACGGTCCCGCCAAGCTCCTTGGGCAACGCATAGGCCCATTGGGTGATGTTGCCGGCGCCCAGGAAGACGACGAAGTCACCCGGCTTGGCCAGATCACGGATGACGGGCGCGATCGCCGCCGGACCCTCGATGTAGCGCGCGTCGCGATGGCCGCCGGCGCGGATGCGCGACACCAGCGCGTCCGAGCTGACGCCGTCGATCGGCTCTTCGCCGGCCGCGTAGACCGGCGCCACCATCACTGTGTCGGCGTCGTTGAAGCAAGTGGAAAACTCGTTGAACAGATCATGCAGCCGGGTGAAGCGATGCGGCTGGGCAATGGCGATGACGCGACCCTGGGTGGCGCTGCGCGCCGCCTTCAGCACCGCCGAGATCTCGACCGGATGGTGGCCGTAATCGTCGAATATTTCGACGCCGTCCCACGAACCGGTATGGGTGAAGCGGCGCTTGACGCCGGCGAAGGACGACAGGCCCTTCTTGATCGCCTCGGCCGACAGGCCGAGCTCATGCGCGACCGCGATCGCTGCCGTCGCGTTGGAGACGTTGTGGCGGCCGGGCATCGGCAGGCGCAGGCCTGCTATGACAGTCTGGCCGCCTGTCTTGCGGTCGCGGATCACCACGTCGAATTCCGAAATGGCACCTGCCATGCGGTGATTGGTAAAGCGCACGTCGGCCTGCGCATTCTCGCCATAGGTGATGACCCGGCGGTCCTCGATGCGGCTGACCAGCGCCTGCACCTCGGGATGGTCGGTGCACATAACGCCAAAACCGTAGAACGGCACGTTCTCGACAAACTGGCGGAACGCCTCCCGCACCTTGTCGAAGCTGCCATAGTGATCGAGATGCTCGGGATCGATGTTGGTGACGACCGCGATCTCGGCCGGCAGTTTCAGGAAAGTGCCGTCGCTTTCGTCGGCCTCGACCACCATCCATTCGCCGTCGCCCATGCGCGCGTTGGTGCCGTAGGCATTGATGATGCCGCCATTGATGACGGTCGGATCGAGCCCACCGGCATCGAGCAAGGTCGCCACCATCGAGGTCGTGGTCGTCTTGCCATGCGTGCCGCCGATCGCCACCGCCTGGCGAAAGCGCATCAGTTCGGCCAGCATTTCGGCCCGGCGCACGATCGGCAGCAGCTTTTCGCGCGCGGCCTTGAGCTCAGGGTTGGATTTCTTGATCGCCGTCGAGACGACGACAACCTCGGCATCGCCGAGATTCTCGGCCCTATGGCCGACGAAGCATTCGATGCCCTTGTCGCGCAGCCGCTGCACATTGGCGCTTTCGGCCTGATCGGACCCTTGCACCTTGTAGCCGAGATTGTGCAGCACTTCGGCAATGCCGCTCATGCCGATGCCGCCAATGCCGATGAAATGCACAAGGCCGATGGTCTGCGGCATCTTCATGCTTGCGTCCCCTTCCTGAAATCCGAAATGGTTTTTTTGGACGCAATAGCCTCTGTAAGATCAGCGAGCAACCGTGCCGCGTTCGGCCGGCCGGCCGATTTCGCGCCCGCCGCCATCGCCACAAGCCGCTCAGGCTGGTCGATCAGCCCGCCGAGGAGCACTGCGATGCGTTCGGGCGAGAGCGAGGATTGCGGGTGCACTTCGCCGCCGCCGGCAGCGGCAAGGGCCGCCGCGTTCGCCGCCTGGTCGTGGTCGAGCGCGTAGGGGTAAGGCACCAGCAGCGCCGGCCGGCCGATGACGGCGATCTCCGAAACGGTCGAGGCGCCGGAGCGCGAGATCACCAGGTGCGCAGCCGCCATGCGCTGCGCCATGTCGGTGAAGAAGGGTGAGACCTCGGCAGCAACGCCCAGTGCCGCATAGGCCGCCTTGACCCGCGCCACATCATCGGCGCGAGCTTGTTGGGTAATGACCAGCCGCTTGCGCTGAGCATCGGAAAGCAGCGCGATCGCCCCCGGCACGGCATCGGAAAAGAACTGAGCGCCCTGGCTGCCGCCGAACACCAGCAGGCGGAACGGCTGTTCCCCGGTCGATGCCGCATAATTCGTCCTGGCAGCTTCCAGCACGGCCGGCCTGACCGGATTGCCTGTCGTCACCGTCTTGACCCCGGCAGCACTGGTGTCCTGCGGCAGGAAGCCGCCGGCGATGGCATCGACACGGCCGGCCAGCGCCCGGTTGGCGCGCCCCATCACCGCGTTCTGCTCATGGATCAGGGTCGGCACCTTGCGCCGTGTCGCCGCGTAGAGCGGCGGCAAGGTCGGATAGCCGCCAAAGCCGACGACCGCATCCGGCTTGATCCTGGCGATGACGGCGGAAGCCTGGCGCACGCCGCGCCAGATTTTCCAGAAGGCACCAAGCAGGGCAAAGGGGTTTTTCGAGCCCATCGTCGCCGACTGGATCGGATGGACGGCTGCGGCCGGGAAATGGCCGGCGAAACGCTCTGCACGGTCGTCGGTCGCCAGATGCACTGACCAGCCGCGCTCGTTCAGCTCATGCGCCAGCGCTTCGGCCGGGAAAAGATGCCCACCGGTGCCGCCTGCCGCGAGAAGGATGACGCCTCTGGCCATATCACTCCGCCGGCAGGGCGCGTTGCGACAGGCCAAAGCCCATCTGCTTGCGCTTTTCCGGCCGCTTGCGTGTCAGCGCCAGCACCATGCCCATCGAGATGGCGATGGCGATCTGCGAGGAGCCGCCATAGGAGATGAACGGCAGCGTCATACCTTTGGCCGGCACAAGCTGGAGATTGACGCACATGTTGATGACCGCTTGCAGGCCAAACACGGTGACGAGGCCGCCGACCGCATAGCGGGTGAAATCGTCATGCTCCTTCAGCGCCGTGTTGAGGCCGCGCAGCACGATGAAGGCGAAGATCGACATGATGAAGAAGCACATGATCAGCCCGAACTCTTCGCCCGCGACCGAGAAGACGAAGTCGGCATGGCTATCGGGAATGACGCGCTTGACTGTGCCCTCGCCCGGCCCGACACCGAACCAGCCGCCATTGATCAGCGCTTCGCGCCCCATGTCGACCTGGAACGTGTCGCCCTCGCCGGTGAGGAACTTGTCGATGCGCAAGGCAACGTGCGGGAACACCGTATAGGCGGCAAAGACGCCACCGACGCCGGCCGCGCCGAGCGCGACGATCCACAGCCAGGGCAGCCCGGCCATGAAGAACATGATGCCCCAGGTGCCGGTCGTCAGCATGGTCTGGCCGAGGTCCGGTTGCGCCACCAGCAGCGATACGACCAGCACCAGCAGCAGCATGGCAAACAGATTGCCCGGAATGTCAGGCTGGCGCTTGTGCTCGGCGAACAGCCAGGCGCACATGATGACGAAGGCCGGCTTCAGGAATTCCGACGGCTGGATCGACAGGCCTGCAAGCGACACCCAGCGGCGCGCACCCTTCACCTCGACGCCGATGTAGAGCACCGCCACCATCAGCACCAGCATCAGGCACAGGATGACCAGCGCCATGCGCCGGATCTGCCTGGAATCGAGGAAGGAAACGGCCAGCATCACGCCGAGCGCCGGCACGGTGAAGATGATCTGCCTGGTGGCAAAGTGGAAACTGTCGAGGCCGATGCGTTCGGCCACCGCCGGGCTGGCAGCGAAGGACAAGACGATGCCAAGCCCCATCAGCGACAGGAACGCCGCCAGGAACCAGCGATCGATCGTCCACCACCAGGTCGCAACCGGACTTTTGTCGAGACGGCTCTGCATTATCGTGCCCCTCCGATGGGTTTCACACCCTCGATAGCATTCGCAGCTTGCCTGAAGGCTTCGCCGCGGACTTCGAAATTCTTGAACTGGTCGAAGCTGGCGCAGGCCGGCGACAGCAGCACCACCGCCTCACCGCTGTCGTCCTTGGCCGCATCATGCGCGGCGTGCTCGACCGCCGCGGCCAGCGTGCCTGAAATCTCGTAGGGAACTGCCTCGCCCAGCGTCGCCGAAAAAGCCGGCGCCGCCTCGCCGATAAGATAGGCCTTGGCGATGCGCGGGAAGAAGCCGCGCAAGGGTTCGATGCCGCCTTCCTTGGGCAGGCCGCCGGCGATCCAGTAGATGCGCGCGAAGCTGGACAGCGCCGGCGCCGCCGCATCGGCATTGGTCGCCTTGGAATCGTTGATGAACAGCACATGGTCCTTGCGGCCGACCTGCTCCATGCGGTGCGCGAGGCCGGGAAAGCTTTCCAGCCCCGACTGGATCTCGCCAAGCTCCAGCCCGACCTTGAGGCAAGCGGCGACCGCCGCCAGAGCGTTCTGGGCATTGTGCTGGCCACGCAGCGAGCCGATGCCTTCGAGGAAGGCGACACGGCTGTAACGGCCGTGCACGGCTTCCATCAGATTGCTGCCTTCGGCGAAATAGCCATCGGTCAGCGGCAGGCGCTTGGAAATGCGGATGACAGGCCGGCCCGCCCGCTCCAACCGCTCGGCGATCTGCGCGCACCAGGAATCGTCGATGCCGACGATCGCCGTCTCGCTGCCGGCCACCAGCCGCTCCTTGATCGCGGCGTAGTGCTGCATGGTGCCGTGGCGGTCGAGATGATCGGGCGTCAGGTTAAGCAGGATGCCTGCCGTCGGATTGATCGAGGGCGCGAGGTCGATCTGGTAGGACGAGCATTCGACCACATAGTGCCGATCGGGCTCGGGTGGATCGAGCGTCATTACCGCGCGGCCGATATTGCCGCCCATCTGGGTGTCGCGTCCCGCGGCTTTCAGGATATGCGCGGTCAGCGCGGTCGTCGTCGACTTGCCGTTGGTGCCGGTGATGGCGATGAAAGGCGAATTTGGCGCGCTCAGCATCCGCTCGCGGCAGAAAAGCTCGATGTCGCCGATGATCTCGACGCCCGAACCGCGCGCCAGCTCCACCGTCCAATGCGGCTTGGGATGCGTCAGCGGCACACCTGGCGACAGCACGAAGGCCGAGAATTTCGCCCAGTCGGCGCCGCGGAGATCGGCGGTTGCGATGCCGGCAGCCGTTGCCTTGGCCACGCTTTCGGGATTGTCGTCCCAAGCCAGCACGTCCGCGCCGCCCTCGATCAGTGCGCGCGCCGTCGCGATCCCCGAGCCACCGAGCCCGAAGAGCGAAACGCGCTTGCCTGAAAAGGATGCGGCGGGGATCAAGGGGCTTCCTATCTCAGCTTGAGGGTCGACAGGCCGACCAGCGCCAGGATGACGGCGATGATCCAGAAGCGGATCACCACCTGGCTTTCGGTCCAGCCGAGCTTTTCGAAATGATGGTGGATCGGCGCCATCAGGAACACCCGCTTGCCGGTCATCTTGAAGTAGCCGACCTGGATGATGACCGACAGGATTTCCACGACGAACAATCCGCCGACGATGACCAGAACGATCTCGTGCTTGGTGGCGACCGCAACGGTGCCGATCAGGCCGCCCATGGCCAGCGAGCCGGTGTCGCCCATGAAGATCGCCGCAGGCGGCGCATTGAACCAGAGGAAGCCCAGACCAGCGCCGATGACCGCGCCGAGCACGACCGCCAGTTCACCGGTGCCGGGCACGAAATGGATCTGCAGATATTCGGCGAACACGGCGTTGCCGGAGAGATAGGCGATGACACCGAAGGAAGCCGCCGCGATCATGATCGGCACGATCGCCAGTCCGTCCAGACCGTCGGTGAGGTTCACAGCATTGCCGGCGCCGACGATGACGAAGCAGGAGAACGGAATGAAGAACCAGCCGAGATTGACGATGAATTCCTTGGCGAAGGGAAATGTCAGCGACGAAGAGAACGGCGCCTGGCCATTGTGCATGATCACCCAGGCGGCGATGCCGGCAATGACAAATTCAAGCGCAAGGCGTGCCTTGCCGGAAAAGCCGAGATGCGACTGCTTGGTTACCTTGAGATAGTCGTCGTAGAAGCCGATCGACCCGAAGCCCAGCGTCACCAGCAGCACCACCCAGACATAGATGCTCGACAGGTTCGCCCACAAAAGCGACGAGCCGATGATGCCCGACAGGATCATCAGGCCGCCCATGGTCGGCGTGCCGGCCTTCTTGAAATGTGTCTGCGGCCCATCGGCGCGGATCGGCTGACCCTTGCCTTGCCGCAGCCGCAGCGAATTGATGATGGTCGGTCCGAAGATGAAGACGATCAGCGCCGACGTGATCAGCGCCCCGCCGGTGCGGAAGGTGATGTAGCGGAAGACATTGAAGACCGAGATCTTGTCCGCAAAATCGACGAGCAGTGTAAACATGCGTTTTCGTCCCCCGACCTAGGTCTGTTTTCTAGCTGTCGATTCAGCCGGGAATTTGCCCAGCAGCGCATCGACCAGTTTTGCAAAACCGATGCCCTTCGACGATTTGATCATCACCACGTCACCCGGCTTAAGCGCGGCAAGCAGCACCGGCTTCAGCTCCTCGACACCAGCGCGGTATTCCGTCTTGATCTCAGCCGGCAGCGCTTCGGCCAGCGCCCGCATTTCCGGGCCGCCGAGGAAGACGGTCTGTGTCCCGGTGCCGACGATGAGTTCGGCAAGGGCTGCATGCAGCTTGGCCGAATGGTCGCCGAGTTCGAGCATGTCGCCGAGCACGGCGATGCGGCGGCCCTCGCCCGTCACAGGCGTCGCGTTGAGCAATGCCATGGCAGCAGCCATCGATGCCGGATTGGCGTTGTAGCTTTCGTCGATCAGCGTGATCGGTCCACCTGGGTGGCTCGAAGTCGAGCCACCGGGATGGCGCAGCACATGGCGCTTGCCGCGCCCGCGCTCGGCCGAAAGATCGGCCAGTGCGAGTGTCACCTTGTCGAGATCGGCCCCGACCAGATGTGCCGCCCCCAGCACCGCCAGCACGTTCTGCACCATATGGCGGCCGGGCGCGCCGATCCGCGCCGTCACTTCGTGGCCGCCGATCCTGGCGATGATATCGGAATGATCCGCATGCAGTTCGCATTTGGTGAGCTTGAAGGTAGAGCGCGCATTCTCGCCGAAGCCGTAGACGTGCTCGACACCGGCTGCATGGGCCATCTTGTCGAGCAGCTTGAAGCGCGTATCGTCGCGGTTGAGGACGGCGGCCCCCTCGGGCTCCAGCCCCTCGAAAATCTCGGCCTTGGCCTTGGCGATCTCGTCCAGATTGCGGAAGAAACCTAGGTGGGCGGCCGCGATCATGGTGACGATGGCGACATGCGGCCTCACCATCTTGACCAGCGGACGGATCTCGTCGGGATGGTTCATGCCGATCTCGAACACGGCATAGTCGCAATCATCGGGCATGCGTGCCAAAGTCAGCGGCACGCCCCAGTGATTGTTGAAGGACTGCGCCGAGGCATGCACCTTGCCGGCGGCTTGCAGCACATGGCGCAGCGCTTCCTTGGTGGTGGTCTTGCCGGCCGAACCGGTCACAGCGATGATTTTCGCGCTCGAGCGGGCGCGCGACGCAACTCCAAGCTTTTCCAGCGCGACCAGCACGTCCTCGACGACGATGATCGGCGCCGTCAGCCGGCCGAGCGACGGCAGCTTGCCTTCGGCCACCACCAGCACGCCGGCGCCAGCCTTGATGGCGGCGGTTGCGAAGTCATGGCCGTCCATCGCCTCGCCCTTGATAGCGAAGAAGGCGTCGCCCGGCTGCAGGCTGCGGCTGTCGATCGAAATGCCTGAAATGCCTTCCGGCATCGGCCCGAGCGGCCGCCCGTCCATGGCGGCAACCAGCGCCTCGGAGGTCCACAGCAAGCTCATGCGGCACGCTCCACGAGTGCCGCGCGAACCTCCTCGTGATCGGAAAAATGCAAGGTCTCGGAGCCGATCGTCTGGCCCTCCTCGTGCCCCTTGCCGGCCACGATCAGCGTGTCGCCGGCATGCAGCATGGCGACCGCCTCATGAATCGCCTGGCGCCGGTCGCCGATCTCGATGGCACCGGGAGCGGCGGCCAAAATAGCGGCGCGGATCGTTTCCGGCACTTCGGAGCGCGGATTGTCGTCGGTGACGATGACGACATCTGCAAGTCGCGTCGCAATCTCGCCCATGATCGGTCGCTTGCCGCGGTCGCGGTCGCCGCCGCAGCCGAACACGACGATGACGCGGCCGGTGGTGAACGGCCGGACCGAGGCCAGAACGTTTTCCAGCGCGTCCGGCTTGTGGGCATAATCGACATAGACCGGCGCGCCGCTGGCGGTGGTGCCGACGAGGTCGAGCCGGCCCGGCGCGCCCTTCAGTTTCTCCAACGCCATCAAGGCCTTGGCGACAGGTGTTCCCGTGGAGATGGCAAGACCCGCCGAAACCAGCGCGTTCGAAATCTGGAAATCACCGGCCAACGGCAGGTCGATCTCGTAGAGCACGCCATCGGCCTCGACTTCGGCGCGTTGGCGGTGGCGCTCGTGCTCGACCCGCTTCAGCCTGAGGAAATCGCCATGGCGGCCGACCGTCAGCACATTGAGCCCGGCAGCCTGTGCGGCCTCGATCGTCGGCGCCGACCATGGATCGTCGGCGAAGATCACGGCCGGTGCGCCCTTCGGCAGCAGCGTGTCGAACAGACGCAGTTTGGCGCGGTGATAGTCCTCGATGGTCGGATGATAGTCCATATGGTCGCGGCCGAGATTGGTGAAGCCGCCGGCGGCCAGCTTCACGCCGTCGAGGCGGCGCTGGTCGAGCCCATGGCTGGAGGCTTCCATCGAAGCGTGGGTGACGCCGGCATCCGCCAATTCCCGCAGCAATTGGTGCAGGGCGACCGGATCGGGTGTCGTCAGCGAGCCATAGTCGTTGCGTCCAGGCGCCACCACGCCGGTGGTGCCGATCGAAGCGGCGGCATAACCGGCCTGCTCCCAGATCTGCCTGGTGAAGGCGGCGACCGACGTTTTGCCGCTGGTGCCGGTCACCGCGACCATGATCTCAGGCTGCTTGCCGGAATAACGGGCGGCACTCAGCGCCAGCGCCAGGCGGGGATCGTCGACCGCCAATAACGGAACCGACAGCCCGGCAATGGTGCTGCCCTTGCCCGCCACGATCGCGGCCGCACCGCGCGCGGCGGCGTCGGCGGCATAAACGGCACCATCGGCCTTGGTTCCGGCGAGCGCAAAAAAGACAACGCCCGGTTTCACCTGGCGGGAATCCGAAGAAATCCCTGTAACCTCCAGATCGACGGAAGCTATTCCCTCGACGGGCAGGATACCGGCTAGATCTCTGAGCTTCATCGAGTCCCGTTCACCGCAACAAAATAGCGCGCTGTTGCCGGCGCGCCCTAAGAATCACTGATAGGAAACCAGCGTTGCACCATTTTCATGGCTGAAATCTGGCTTCACGCCAAGCATGGCAGCTGAACGCCTGATGATATTGCCGGCCATGACCCCCGCATTTGCGGCCGCGACATCCGTCATGCCAGGCTTTTCCGGGTGCGGGGCATCGGCAATGGTAAACACCAGATACTGTGGATCGTCCATCGGGAAGGCGGCGACGAAAGTGTTGAAATTCAAGTCCTTGGAGTAGCGGCCATTGACGACCTTCTCGGCCGTTCCGGTCTTGCCGCCAACGCGGTAGCCGGGGACCCTGGCATTTCTGGCCGAGCCCTTCTCCGCGTTGAGCGAATAGAGGTAGCGCATGCCTTCAACGGTCTTTTCGCTGACCACCTTCTTGGCCGTGGCCATCGCTTCCGCCTGCGTACGCACCAGAAAGGTAGGGTTCATCAGGAAGCCGCCATTCATCAACGCCGCGCAGCCCACAGCCGCTTGCAACGGCGTCGTCGACACGCCATGGCCGAAGGCGATGGTGAATGAATTGACCTGTTTCCAGACCTTCGGTTCAGTTGGACGGGCAGTCTCCGGCAATTCGGTCTGCATCCTGTCCAGAAGGCCAAGGCGATGCAGGAATTCGCGATGCCCCTCGATGCCGACCATCTCGGCTTCCCTGGCCGACCCGATGTTGGACGAGTAGAGGAACACCTCCGGCAACGACAGCACACGGTTCTTGCCGTGGAAATCGTGAATGGCCTGATGGCCGACCCGGATTGGATGCGAAGCATCGAAGCGGCTCGCCATCGTCGCCTTGCCGGAATCGAGCGCCATGGCTGAGGTGAAGCTCTTGAAGGTCGAGCCCATCTCGTAGAGGCCCGCCGACATGCGATTCAGCCGGTCCTTGTCCTGTGCATTGTAGGGATTGTTCGGATCGAAATCCGGCACCGAGGCCATGGCCACCACTTCGCCGGTCTTGACGTTGAGCACGACGGCGCCGGCCCCCATGGCACGATAGCGCTCCAGGCCGGCGGCGATCTCGTCGCGCACCACATGCTGCACGCGCAGATCGATCGAAAGCTTTACCGGCTTGAGATCCTTGGCAATGGCAAGGCCCGATGCCTGCAGATCGCTCAGCCCCTGCTCGTCGACATATTTCTCCATTCCGGAGATGCCCTGGTTGTCGATGTTGGTGAGGCCGACAATGTAGGACGAGGTCTCGCCGCTCGGATAGAAGCGGCGCTTTTCGGTGCGGAAGCCGAAACCGGGAATGCCGAGTTGCATGATGTCGGACTGTTGCTTGGGCGTCAGCTGCCGCTGCAGCCAGACGAAACCGGCGCCGCTCTTCAGCTTATGGTAGGTCTGCTCATAGTCGATGTCCGGAAGCACCGTCGACAGCTTCTCGATCGCCTCGTCGGCGTCGACAATGCGGCGCGGTTCTGCAAACAGCGACGCCGTCTTGATATCCGTGGCCAGCACTTCGCCGTTGCGGTCGACGATGTCGGGCCGCGATGCCGTCACCCGGCTCTGCGGACCGCCCGACATGTCGGGGGTCTGGAAGCCGAGATAGACCAGCCGCCCTGATATGGTCGAGAAGATACCGAAGAACACCGCCATGGTCATGACGATGCGCGTCCTGCCCTTGCCGCCGGTCGTCTTGCGGGCGCCCTCGACCACGATCGATCCATCTTCACTCGTCCTGGCGCGACGCTTCAGCAGTTTGCCGATCATTGGGCGATGCCTCCGGTCACCACGGGATCCCTGCCGTCCGGCGGCGCGTTGCCACCCGAATTGTCGGCCATGCCTCCCTGGCGTCCCGACAGGATGTCCTGGATGTCAAGGGATTTGGCCGGCAGGTCGCCGATGCCGCCGATCTGGCGAGCGCTGACCGGCTCGAGTTCGAGCTGCGATTTGTAGAGTTCGGCGAGCTTCTGCAGCCGCGACGGCTGGGTAAGCAGGCTCCAGTCGGCCTTGAGCAGGTCGATCGTATCCTCCTCATAGCGTATCTGCGCATGGATCTTCTGCACCGCGGCCAATTGTTCCTCGGCCTCGCGCTTGGCCTTGTAGGTAAGGGCCGCGACCGCAACCATGACGGCGATCAGGACAATGTCGCTGGTACGAAACACTTAGCTACCTCTCCCCCGGTCGGCCTGTGCCGGGAAGTGTTGGGCCGGGAAGCTTTGGAAGGCCGAAAATCGAAAAGTCGCTGCTGCGCGCCGGCGCCTCGGTGCGGATCGCCGCGCGCAGCCTGGCCGAACGGGCGCGCGGATTGGCCGCCACCTCGGCGTCGCCAGCAGTCACGCCGCCGCCCGCCTTGCGGAACGTCGCGGTGCGCGCATGAGCCTCGGGCAGGTGACGTGAGCCGGTCGCAACATCGGCCCGGTCGGCGATGAAGCGCTTGACGATGCGGTCTTCCAGCGAATGGAACGTCACCACGGCGAGCCGACCGCCCGGCTTCAGCGCGCGTTCGGCCGCGAACAGCGCCTTGGCCAGTTCGCCAAGCTCGTCATTGACGAAGATGCGCAGCGCCTGGAAGACGCGCGTCGCCGGATGGATCTTGTCCTTCGGCGCCCGGCCGATATGCGTCTCGATGGCGTCGGCCAGTTCCAGCGTGCGTTCGAACGGGCGCTTTTCGCGGCGCGCCTCGATCATGCGGGCGATGCGTCCGGCATGGCGCTCCTCGCCGAGAAAGCCGAAGATACGGGCAAGGTCGCCCGGCTTGAAGGAATTGACGACATCGGCGGCGCTGAGGCCCGATTGCGCCATGCGCATGTCGAGTGGCCCGTCGGCGCGGAACGAAAACCCGCGCTCGGCCTGGTCGAGCTGCATCGAGGACACGCCGATGTCGAGCACGACGCCCTCGGCGCTCTCGACATGTTCGTCCAGCGTCGAGAACGGCGCCTGCACCAGCCGCAGCAGGCCGCCGGACTGCGCTTCCAGATCGCGCCCGGCATCGATTGCATCCGGATCGCGATCGATCGCCACAACCGAGGCGCCCGTCGCCAGAATGGCCCTGGTGTAGCCGCCGGCACCGAATGTGCCATCGATGATGACGTCGCCCTGCGCCGGCGCCAGCGCTTCGAGCACTTCGCCAAGGAGGACCGGAATGTGGCGGGCCGATCCGCCAACGGCGTGAGGAAGGTCATCGCCGTGGCTCGCCGTCATTCCGGTCGCTCCCCAGGCTTCGTCCCCTGCCGAAGCTGCAAAAGCCGGGCTCGCGCCTGCGCCCCATAGGCGGCAAGCCGTCCCGGCTCCCAGATCTGAAAGAAATTGCCGCGTCCGACAAAGGCCACTTCCGCCGAAATGCCGGTGTGTTCGCGAATGAAATCGCTCATCGTGATGCGGCCGTCCTGGTCGAGTTTCAAGAAGGTGCCATCGCCATGGCAGAAGAACGACATGTCGTCCGCCGTCTGCAGGAAGGGATCCTCGAGCGCAATGCGCTGCTCGTAGCGGTCGAGCAGGTCGAGCCCGCCGACATCCATCGCCGGCAGGTCGAGGCAGCGCAGCGCGTAGAGTTCCGAATAGCCGCGCTTCTGCACGACGGCACGGAAATGCGCGGGAACGGACACCCGTCCCTTCGCATCGATCCTGCTCACCGTGTTTGACAGAAACCGGTCCATTAAACGCTACAGCCGCTTTCGCCGCCGCACCCCTCTCCATCTTGTCGCCCGCGCCGCCGCGGCGCGTTCCCTGCCCCGTATCAGCCTCGTCCACACGGGCAAAGACCGGCAAACGCGCAGCCGCCGCGGCTGCCCGATTGGCGTACGCTTTACCCTGACACGGAACGAAGGCTTTGATGTCTGGATGGGATATCATGGGGCACTATGGGCGTCAACGGGATTAGGCTTCACAAACACGCGCGCCGCGACCAATGAGAACAGCCTCGACGACACGTCTCGTCTTTATCGTCTATTAAGCCTAACGAAGCGTTTAGAGCCGCTTGGCCCAACCGGACGCGCCTTGCCGCGCGCCGCTGCAGGGCATAGCGTCTCGCCACATCTCGTCGGTCGCAAACAGGGTTGGAAATTCGATGTCTGAAACAGCAAAGTCACGCGCTGCAGCACTTCCTCATCTGCGTCGCAGCGGGCTTGCCATGGGCGATTCCATTCCCCTGCCCCTGACCATGGCCGCCATTTTTCATGCGCCCGGCGACGCCACCGGCTTCAACCAGTATGGCCGCTTCAGCAACCCGACCTGGGACGCGGTCGAACATATGCTGGCTCATCTGGAGAGTGCGCCGTGCGTTGCCTTCCCTTCAGGAATGGCGGCAATCTCGGCGGGGTTTTTTGCCATGCTCAAGGGCGGCGACCGTATCCTGCTGCCTTCAGACGGCTATCACACGACACGGGCTTTGGCCGATCGCTTCCTCAAGCCGCTCGGCATCACCTACGACGTCAGGCCGACCTCGACCTTCCTCGATGGCGGCTTCGATGGCTATCGGCTGGCGTTTGTCGAAACCCCTGCCAATCCGGGGCTGGATATCTGCGATATCGCCGCCGTTGCCGATGCTGTTCACAAAGCCGGCGCGATCCTTGTCGTCGACAACACGACCATGACACCGTTCGGCCAACGGCCGCTCGACCATGGCGCCGATATCGTCGTTGCCGCCGACACCAAGGCACCCAATGGCCACTCCGACGTGCTGTTCGGCCATGTGGCCAGCCGCAATGCCGATATCATCGCCGCCGTGACCGGCTGGCGCGAAGTTTCCGGCAGCATTCCCGGACCATTCGAAGCCTGGCTGGTGCATCGCGGCCTGGAGACACTGGATGTGCGCTTCGATCGCATGTGTTCCTCGGCGGAAGTCATCGCGCGGCGGCTGCAGGGCCATCGGGCAATCAGCGGTCTGCGTTATCCCGGACTGGAAGGCGATCCGTCGCACAACCTTGCCCGCGCCCAGATGGAGCGCTTTGGCTTTCTCATTTCTTTCGAGCTCGCCTCGGAGGACAAGGCCGAGGATTTCATCAACAATTGCGCCTTGATGCAGGCCGCGACATCCTTCGGCGGCGTCCACACCTCCGCCGAGCGGCGCTTGAAGCGAGGCGATGCCGTTGCCGCCGGCTTCGTTCGCCTCTCGGTCGGCTGCGAGCCGGTGGACGAGCTCTGGAAGGCGATCGAGGCGTCACTGGACAAGATCGGCGGCTGACGAAACGGCTACGCGCCGACGTCATCGGCCTCGATGTTGCGCTTGCCATGCAGCACGCGGATTATTTCGATCGCATCGTCATCGACCCGGTACAAGGTGAGATAGTCGCCAACGACCAGATGACGGATGCCTGGCGCGATGTCGTCGCGCGGTGCGCCTAAGAAGGGATAAGTGGCAGTTGCCGCCACCGCGCCTCGATGCGATCGAGCAACCGATCGGCCGCAGCCTCGCTGTCGCGTGCAACATGAAGCCAGATCGCGATCAAATCGTCTTCTGCGCGCGCATTCCGGACGATGGGCAGCAGATTCATGCCGCGTCGTCAGATCGCAGGCGTCTCCTCGCTTCAGCCTTGATGTCATCCATTGACGCAAATCGACCAGGCCCGCTGTCGATCCCTTCCTGCACCAGCTTGCGCAATTCCTCGACCGTGTAGCCATGCAGGTCGCGCCGGTCTTTCCACTGTCTGAGCGCGTCGCGGATCACTTCGCTGGCCGATGCATATTCGCCGGCGGCGACTACACCGTCCACCGCCGCCGCCAGTTCCGGCGACAGCGTGATGCTGCGTTTGTCGACCTGTCCCATGAGAGGCTCCCGATGCTATCAGCTGATCCATGGTACGATTTAATCGCACCAGTTTCAAGCAATAGCCGGCCCTCGCTCGCATGGATGGATCGGTGAACAAACTTGAATCAGCAGGCGCGCCCGAGGGCGCAACCTGTTGATATCAAGAGACTTCTCTTCGATATCGCGGGAGAAAAAATTGCCAGCTGGCCTGTAAGCCGGGTTCTGTATGGCCCTCGCCCCTTGCGAGGCGAGAACGTGGCGGCCATTCATCTTGGGCGCATGTTGCCATGCGCCTCACGCAACCTACCCGGACGGTGAGCCGGAAACAGCCCTCGAGAGTTTCCCCTCGCACCGTCCCTATTCGGTCTTGCTCCCGGTGGGGTTTACCGTGCCGCTCCTGTTGCCAGTCGCGCGGTGGGCTCTTACCCCACCCTTTCACCCTTACCCCGAATCCGGCAAGCCGGATCGTGGCGGTTTGCTTTCTGTGGCACTTTCCCTGGGGTCGCCCCCGCCGGCCATTAACCGGCACCGTGTTTCCATGGAGCCCGGACTTTCCTCACCCACGACCTTTCGGCGTTTGCGGGTGCGGCCGCCCAGCCAGCTGGCAGAGCGTATAAAGGGGTTCACGCCCGAAAACGCAAACGAAAAAGCAGACTTATGCGGGCGATCCCAGCGCAGCCATCTGCACCTTCACCTTGCCGCAATAGGCTGCCGACACCGGGTTCATCCGCGTTGCGGCGTGGCCGGCATTGTATTTCAGAATTGTGCCGCAGGTCGTGCCGCCGCCGAGGCTCCGCGCCATGGCAAGGTATTTCATCCCGTATTTGATGTTGGTGTCGGGATCGAACAGACCCTTGGCGGAGCCGCTATAGCCCATCATCCGAGCCGTGGCCGGCTTGATCTGCATCAGGCCGATCTCGCCGGCGCCGCCGACGATGTTGGGCCGATAGTTGCTTTCGATCTGGATAACCGCCGAGGCGAGCGATACCGGAACGCCTTCGATCGCCGCATAGCGGGCAACGATTGCGGAATACTGCCCGCTGCTGGCCACCGTGGCCGCCGAGGCTGCCGCGTTCCGGACACCGATCGACGCCGTTGCCGTCATGTCGACGGTTTTTCGGCCACGCTTCGTCTGCTTTCTGGCGGACTTCTTCGGCTTGGACCAGCTTGCTTTTTCCATTTTCGCGGAAGCCCGCTTCGTCGCCTTGGCGTCCTGGCCTGCCTTGCCGCTTCTGGCCTGTGGGGCCTTGCCGCTTTTCGCGGATGCCACGACAGGCCCTTGATCGGCTCGCGGGCTGAGGGGCGCGGCATCTGCGGCACTGAAGGCAAAAGTCATTACGCCGGCAGCAAGAGCTGCCGTTAAAACGGTAAATTTCTGCATGTGATCCTGTTCTGTCTGAACCGCGCGAAGATGTTCGCGCAGCAACGCCTAACCAACGTCGGAACAACCCGGGGGCTTGGGGTCCGACATCTACACGTCAGCCGTTTGACGCCCGAATTGGTGTCAAACAAGGCCAGGCAAGTCACTTTGAGTGACAGCTTGTAACTTAAGGATTGGAAAGAATTGCTTGGAAGAGGCTTCCCGGGGGTCAGCGCCTCACGGAAGCAAGCAGCCTTTGCAGCGTCCGCAGCGTCGAGCCGTCGGCAACGCCGTCCACCTTGCGCGGCCGGAAATGACGCTGGAAGGCCTCGACCACCGCCTCGGTCTGCCGGTCGAAAACGCCGGATATTTCAACGCCATAACCGTAGAGCGCCAGCATCGACTGCAACGCTTCGACGTCGCCGCCGGTGTCGCCGGTTGTCAGAGTGGCGCCTCGCCTGACGGGTGCGGCCGCCACGAGATGACCGACACCGGCCTCGAACAGCGTCCGCCACGGAAACTTCTCGCCGGGATCGATCTTGCGCCCCGGCGCAATATCGGAATGCGCGAGTACCCGCTCGGCGGCGATCGAATGCCGACCGGCGATCCCACGGCACAGCCCGATCACCGCATCGATCTGCCGCCGGGGAAAACCGGGATAACCCAGCGAATGCCCCGGATTGACGATCTCGATGCCGACCGAACAGGAATTGATGTCGGCCCGTCCGAACCACGAACTCTTGCCGGCATGCCAGGCGCGGTCGCTTTCCCTGACCATCTGCAGGATATGGCCATTCTCGTGGACGAGATAATGCGACGAGACCTCGCTGGCCGGGTCGCAAAGCCAAGCCTCGGCCCCGGCGCCGGTCGCCATACCGGTGTAGTGCAGCACGATCATGTCAGGCCTGGGCGTCTCGCGCCGCGGGCCGAAATTCGGCGATACCCTGACTTCGGCACGTGGCTCGTCGGGCAGAAAGCCGCTCATGCGTGGCGCAGGCCCCGCTCGATCATCTCGTAGGCGGCGTTGATCGCCGCCACCCTGGTGGTCGCGATCTTGATGAATTCCTGAGGCAGGCCGCGCGCGATCAGCCGGTCCGGATGATTGTCGGAAACCAGCTTGCGATAGCGTTTCCTGACCTCTTCGAACGGCTTGCCGCGCTCGATGCCAAGCACGACATAGGGATCCCCGGCGCCGAGATTGACGTGCCGCGCCATGATGGCCTCGTAATGCGCTTCGTCGATGCGGAAAATCTCGGCGATGCGGTGCAGGAAGTGGCCTTCGCGCTCGTGCACCAGCCCGTCGGCCTTGGCGATGTGGAACAGACCGTCGAGTATGTCCTCCAGCATCACACAATTGGAATGCCCGGAACCGCACATCTGCGCCATCCGCTCGGCATAGGCCTCGAAACCGGCCACGTCGCGCTGGGCGAGATCGAACAGACGCGCCACATTGCGCGTCTCCTTCGGCGGCACTTCGAATATTTCCTGGAACGCGCGCACCTCGTCCTGGGTGACGATGCCATCGGCCTTGGCCATCTTGGCCGACAGCGCGATCATCGCCACCGAAAAGGCGACACGCCGGCGCAAATCCGCATCGCCGGCGAAAACCGTGCGCACGGCCTCGACCACGTCGGCGACACCCGACGAGGCTGAGGATGAAACGCGGGTGATGAATTCGCCGAGGCGATCCCAAATCGACATGGCCTGCTTCTTAGAGCCACCGCCCGCTCCTATCAAGCCGGGACAGTGCCGCAGGCTTTGCGCGACAAATCGATCGGACTCGAACGCCACGGCGCTCGGACAATATGAAAAAGGCCAGCGCGAGCCGGCCTTTCTCATTCATCACACGAAGTACTGCTTGCTCACTACTGCGCGGGCGCAGGAGCTGGTGTTGCCGGAGCCGGCTCGGCAGGCTTCTCGGGTGTGATGCTCTTCGTGGTCGAATTATCCGTTGCCGGAGGCGTCGCGGCCGGCGGCGTGGCTTCCGGGGTAGCCGGCTTCATCGGTTCCTCGGCGGCCGGCGGATTGGTGCTCTGGGTGGTCGTATTGTCCGTGCCGCTGTCACTGCAGGCGGCGACGCCAAGCAAGGCCAGAGCGGAAACGGACGCGAGAATGAGCTTTTTCATTTTGTCTCTCCTTCAACACACGCTCACGTTGCCGTGAGCGGTCGAAGGACAAATGCGTCAGACGACCATGAGTTTCGTAACGTTGCGTTTCGACATGTAACATCGTCTGGTTCATTTGCGATTGCCGCTCAGGCCGTGGCGAACTAACAGCATGTGCACCACCGATCGAACAGAAGAGCGCCAGGGGCTGTCATGACCGAAAAATGGGATTTCTGGATCGACCGCGGCGGCACATTCACCGATATCATCGGCCGAGATCCGGAAGGCGGGCTGCACCCGCGCAAGCTTCTCTCCGAAAACCCCGAAGCCTATAACGATGCCGCCATCCAGGGCATTCGCGACCTTCTCGGCTTGTCAGTCGGCGACACGATCCCGAGCGGCCTGATCGGCGACATCAAGATGGGCACCACGGTCGCCACCAATGCGCTGCTGGAGCGCAAGGGCGACCGCGTGCTTTTGCTCATCACCAAGGGCTTTCGCGATGCGCTGAAGATCGCCTACCAGGCGCGCCCCGACATCTTCGCCAAGGAGATCATCCTTCCCGAACAGCTGTACGAGCGGGTCATCGAAATCAACGAGCGCGTGCGCGCCGATGGCCGCGTCGAACAATTGCTCGACATCGCCGCCTGCCGGCCGGCGATCGAACAGGCCAGGGCCGATGGCATCGATGCGGTCGCCATTGTCTTCATGCACGCCTGGAAATACCCCGACCACGAGAAGGCTGTGGCGAAAGTCTGCCGCAAACTTGGTTTCAGCCAGGTCTCGGTCAGCCATGAAGTCTCGCCACTGATCAAGCTGGTCGGCCGCGGCGACACCACCGTGGTCGACGCCTATCTGTCGCCGATCCTGTCTCGATACGTGCAAAGGGTGGCGGGAGAGTTGGGCGTGGCGCCCGGCCAATCGCCTCGCCTCATGTTCATGATGTCGTCGGGCGGTCTCACCGCCGCCGACATGTTCCAGGGCAAGGACGCGCTGCTGTCGGGGCCCGCCGGCGGCGTCGTCGGCATGGTCGAGACGGCCAGGCTCGCCGGTTTCGGCAAAGTCATCGGCTTCGACATGGGCGGCACCTCCACCGACGTCGCCCATTATGACGGAGAGTATGAGCGCGCCTTCGACACCGAGGTCGCCGGCGTGCGCATCCGTGCGCCGATGATGCGCATCCACACCGTCGCCGCCGGCGGCGGCTCGATCCTGCACTATGAGGCCGGTCGCTTCCGGGCCGGACCGGATTCGGCTGGCGCCAATCCCGGCCCGGCAGCCTACCGGCGCGGCGGCCCGCTCGCCGTCACCGACGCCAACGTCATGCTTGGCAAGCTGCAGCCCGATTTCTTTCCGGCAATATTCGGACCCGGCCAGGACGAACCGCTCGACGTCGAGACGGTGCGAGCAAAATTTGCAACACTTGCCGCCGAAATCGGCGATGGCCGGTCGCCCGAGACTGTCGCCGAAGGGTTCGTCACCATCGCCGTGGAGAACATGGCCAACGCCATCAAGAAGATCTCCGTCCAGCGCGGCTATGACGTCACCGAATATCTCCTGAACTGTTTTGGCGGCGCCGGCGGCCAGCACGCGTGCCTGGTCGCCGATGCGCTCGGCATGGAAGCGGTGCTGATCCATCCCTTCTCAGGTCTGCTGTCGGCCTATGGCATCGGCCTGTCCTCGGTCTTTGCCTCGCGCCAGCAGGCGCTGCTGAAACCGCTTGCCGAAGAGTCCAGAACGGAGATCGGCAACCTCATTGCCATCTTGAGAAAAGCCGTCATCGCCGAGCTCGCGGCGCAAGGCATCGGCGAGGATGCGGTCGCCACCAAGCCCGTGCTGCACATTCGCTATGACGGCACCGACACGACACTGCCGGTGAATTTCGAGGCGGATTCGATTTTCCAGGCCAGGCGCGATTTTGAAATCGCCCACAAGGCGCAGTTCGGTTTCGTCTATGACGACAAGCCGATGATCGTCGAGACCGTCGGCGTCGAAGGCACCGACACCGGCGGCACCGGGCGCGACGAAACTGAATCGCGAACCGAAGACCTTGCCGTAAGCCCTTCGCAAACCCGCGAAATCTTCACCGAAGGAGAGTGGCACACTTCACCCATCTTCCGCCGCGAGGCGCTGAAGCCGGGAAACAGGATTGCGGGACCCGCCTTGATTATCGAGCCGAACCAGACAATCGCCATCGAGCCGGGCTGGCAGGCCGAAATCACCGCCAGGAATCATGTGCTTCTGCGCCGCGTCGAGAAAAAGCGCCGGCAGGCAGCGCTCGGCACCGAGGCCGATCCGGTCATGCTGGAGGTCTTCAACAATCTGTTCATGTCGATCGCCGAGCAGATGGGTGTGACGCTGCAGAACACCGCCTATTCGGTCAACATCAAGGAAAGGCTGGATTTCTCCTGCGCCGTCTTCGATCGCACTGGCGCGCTGGTCGCCAATGCGCCGCACATGCCGGTACATCTCGGCTCGATGGACCGCTCGGTCGAAACCGTCATCCGGCTGAATTCCGGCGACATCCACCCCGGCGACGTCTTTGCCCTCAACGCACCCTACAATGGCGGCACGCATCTGCCCGACATCACCGTGGTGACGCCGGTGTTCGACGACGCCCAACGCGAAATCCTGTTCTGGGCAGCCTCTCGCGGCCATCATGCGGATATCGGCGGCACGGCACCCGGCTCGATGACGCCGCTTGCCACCACGGTCGACGAGGAAGGCGTGCTGTTCGACAATTTCCGCATCGTCGATCGTGGAAAATTCCGCGAGAAGGAGCTGGAAACGCTGCTCACCGACCACCGCTACCCGGCCCGCAATCCGCACCAGAACATCGCCGACCTCAAAGCGCAGATCGCCGCCAACGAGAAGGGCGTCGCGGAACTGCGCAAGATGGTCGCGCATTTCGGCCTCGATGTCGTCGAAGCGTATATGGGCCATGTCCAGGACAATGCGGCTGAAAGCGTGCGCCGCGTGCTGGAGCGGCTGCCCGATAGTTCGCAGTACGAATACCCGACCGACACCGGCCAAATCATCAAGGTGAAGATCACGGTCAACCGGCAAAAGCGCGAGGCGACCGTTGACTTGACCGGCACGTCGCCGGGCATGAAGAACAATTTCAACGCGCCCGAACCCGTCGCCCGAGCGGCCGTGCTCTATGCTTTCCGCGTCATGGTCGAGGACATGATCCCGATGAATGCCGGCTGTCTGCGGCCAATCAACATCATCATTCCCGACGGCTGCATGCTGAAACCCGCCTACCCCGCCGCCGTCGTCGCCGGCAATGTGGAGACCTCGCAGCATGTCACCAATGCGCTGTTCGGCGCCATGGGCGCCATGGCCAACGCGCAAGGCACGATGAACAACCTGACCTTCGGCAACAAGACCTACCAATACTACGAGACGATCTGTTCCGGCTCGCCCGCCGGCCAGATGAACTCGGGCCGCGGCTTTGCCGGCACCTCCGGCGTCCACACCCACATGACCAACTCGCGCCTCACCGACCCGGAAGTGCTGGAATTGCGCTTTCCCGTGCTGCTCGAGGATTTCCACATTCGGGAAAACTCCGGCGGCAAGGGCAAATGGAGCGCCGGCGACGGCACCAAACGCACCATCCGCTTCCTCGAAAAGATGGAATGCGCGATCCTCTCCTCGCACCGCAACCGCCCGCCGCAAGGGCTGGACGGAGGCGGCGATGGCGAGGTCGGCTCGACCAAGGTCCGCCGCAAGGACGGCACGATCGACATGCTGAAAGCCTGCGACCAGACCGTGCTGCAGGCCGGCGACGCCGTCATCCTGACGACGCCGACGCCGGGCGGGTTTGGCAAACTGTAAGGAGGCGTCAACAGGCTGTCACCGGCCTGTCATGACCCTGAGCTACCCGCTTGCGGCAAAGCAAATGGGGAATCATCTTGCCATGACGGACGTTTCCGCTGATCTGGTTTTTCGCCGCGGCAAGGAAGTTGGAAAGGCCGTCTACCAGAACCGCCCGCTGTCGAAGGCCGGCATTTCGGAGCGGCTGTTCGCCTTCCTGTTTTCCGGCCTCGTCTATCCGCAGATCTGGGAAGACCCCGATGTCGACATGGAGGCGATGCAGCTTGGCCAGGGCCACCGCGTCGTCACCATCGCCTCCGGCGGCTGCAACATCCTGGCCTACCTCACGCGCTCGCCGGCCCGGGTCGACGCCGTCGACCTCAACACCGCGCACATCGCGCTGAACCGCATGAAGCTGGAGGCGGTGCGCCATTTGCCATCGCAGGGCGACCTGTTCCGCTTCTTCGGCGCCGCCGACACCAGCCACAATTCGAAAGCGTATGACCGTTTCATCGCGCCGCATCTCGATCCGGTCAGCCGTCACTACTGGGAGCGCCGCAACTGGCGCGGCCGCCGTCGCATCACTGTGTTCGACCGCAATTTCTACCAGACCGGCCTGCTCGGCCTGTTCATCGCCATGGGCCACCGCACGGCAAAATTCTTCGGCGTCGACCCTGCCGGCATCATGCAGGCCAAGAACATCGGCGAGCAGCGCCGCTTCTTCAACGAGGAGTTGGCGCCGGTCTTCGACAAGGAGCTTTTGAAATGGGCGACGTCGCGCAAGGCCTCTCTGTTCGGCCTCGGCATTCCGCCGGCGCAGTACGATTCGCTGATCACTTCTGGCGACGGCACCATGGCCAGCGTGCTGAAAGCCCGGCTGGAAAAGCTCGCTTGCGATTTTCCGCTGGAGAACAACTATTTCGCCTGGCAGGCCTTCGCCCGGCGCTATCCGAACCCCGGCGAGGCTGCCCTTCCCGCCTATCTCGAAAAACAGAACTACGAGACCATTCGCGGCAATGTCGACCGCGTCGCCATCCACCATGCCAATCTGATCGAGTTCCTCGCCGGCAAGGACGCAGGCGCGGTCGACCGCTTCGTCCTGCTCGACGCTCAGGACTGGATGACCGATGACCAGCTCAACGCGCTGTGGGCGGAAATCACCCGCACCGCATCGGCCGGCGCCCGCGTGATCTTCCGCACCGCCGCCGAACCCAGCCTGTTGCCGGGCCGAGTCTCCAGCTCGCTGCTCGACCAGTGGGACTATCAGGACCAGGCTTCGCGCGAATTTTTGGCCCGCGACCGCTCGGCCATCTATGGCGGCTTCCACCTCTACGTGAAGCGTGCGGCATGAGCACCAGCGAGTTGCCGGCCAGCCCCGAATTCAAGGCCAACCATGCCGAACTGATGGACCGCGTCTACCGCTGGCAGCGCCATATCTACGACCTGACCCGCAAATACTACCTGCTCGGCCGCGACCTAATGATCTCGGGGCTCGACGTGCCTGTCGGTGGCACCGTGCTGGAGCTCGGCTGCGGCACCGGCCGCAACATCATCCTGGCCGCGCGTCGCTACCCCGACGCCGGCTTCTTCGGCCTCGACATTTCAGCCGAAATGCTGGAGACGGCCAGCGCCGCGATTGCCCGCGAGGGCCTGGTCGATCGTGTCACGCTCGCCCAGGGCGACGCCACGGGATTCGATGCCAAGGCGCTGTTCGGGCGCAACGGCTTCGATCGCGTCTTCGTGTCCTATTCGCTGTCGATGATCCCCGGCTGGGAAAAAACTGTGTCGGCAGCGCTGGCCGCGCTGTTACCGAACGGTTCGCTGCACATCGTCGATTTCGGCCAGCAGGAAGGCCTGCCCGGCTGGTTCCGGACCTTGCTGCGCGGCTGGCTGAAAAAATTCCACGTCGCGCCGCGTGAATCGTTGCGCGAAGTGCTGGAATCGGAATCGCGGCGAACCAGCGCAAGCTTCCGTTTCCGCACGCTTTATCGCGGCTATGCCTGGCTGGCGGTTATCAAGATCACTTCCTGAATATTGCCGTGGGAAAGGCACATAAAGGCGAAGCAGCCACGATCCGTTGGATCAACGTTGCCTTATGACCCCGAGAGCGGTACACTATCTCACATGCATGGAAGCATGTGGTGATCATCGGCTTCAGGGATGAATGGCTGCGGGCCTTCTTCGTGGAAGACACCCATTCTCGCAACATTCCGTCCGATCTCGAAAGCCGTTTGTTCCGCAAGCTCCAGATGATTGACGACGCGATGATCGATCAGGATTTGCGTGTGCCGCCCAGCAATCATTTCGAGAAGCTGCGTGGCATTCTCGAAGGCTTCCATTCAATACGCGTCAACAAGCAATGGCGGCTGATCTTCCGCTGGGACGGCGGCCGCGGTGAGGCGTCGGACATCTATCTCGACGACCACAGCTATAAGTGAGGTGAGAACATGTTGATGACCGCACGCAAGCCAGCAACGGTTGGCGAAATTCTCACGGAAGAATTCATGCAACCGCTTGGCCTTACGCAGGCAGCTTTGGCCGAGGCGATGGGGGTCCAGCGCAAACATGTGAACGAATTGTGCAACGACCGCCGCAACGTGACGGCGGCGACCGCGCTCATTCTGGCACGGGTGTTCGGCAACAGCCCGGATTTCTGGTTGAACGTACAGCGCCGCAGCGATCTTTGGCAGGTCATGAACTCGCCCGACGAGCGGGCGCGGGTTGATCGCGCCAAGCCTTTGGCGACAGCTGCATAGACAAGAGTTACGGCGCGCTAGTCTAATGTAACGCCTTGATTAACGCCGCCACCATCGTCTGCGGCCGGTAGCCGAGCTTGGCCGGCGTTAGCCCCAGCCGCACGACCACCAGTTGTTCCGAGGGAATGATGGCGACCGTCTGCCCGTCATGACCTTCCATCCAGTAGGTGTCCTTGGGCAGGCCTGCGGCGACGCCGGCGCCGGGGTTTTCCTCATCGCCAGGGGCCTCGATCCACAACTGGCCTTTGCCGTAGACTTTCGAGGCAGCTGCCGGCTCCCGCATCCAGTCGACGAAGCCGGCCGGCAGGATCTGGTTGCCGTTCCACACCCCGCTTTGCAGCAGGAACTGGCCGAAGCGCGCCCAGTCATGGGCAGTCGCGTAGAGATAGGATGAGCCGACGAAGGTGCCTTGCTCGTCGGTCTCGAGCACCGCACTGTGCATGCCGAGCGGCTCGAACAGCGCCGTGCGCGGCCACGTCAGCGCCTTGGCCTTGTCGCCGATCGCGTCCTGCCAGAGGCGCGACAGCATCACCGCCGTGCCGCTCGAATAGGAAAACTGTTTGCCGACCTCTGCAGCCAGCGGCTTGGATTCGGCGAAGCCCGCCATGTCAGGTTCGAGATAGAGCATGCGCGTGACGTCGGCGACGTCGCCATAATCCTCGTTGAACTCCAGCCCGCTCGACATCGCCATCATGTCGGCGAGGCGGATGGCAGTGCGGCCGTCCGCCTTCCACGGCGCAAACAGGTTTTTGTCGTCGAAAGCCATCTTGCCGTCCTTGACCAGCGTGCCGACGATGGCGGCGTTCACCGTCTTGGTCATCGACCAGCCGAGCAGCGGCGTCTTGGCGGAAAAGCCATCGCCGTAGCGCTCGCCGACGACGCGGCCATTCTTGACCACCACCACCGCGCGCATGCCGGTGCCGGCCAGCGCCGCATCGTCCAGCAGCTTGGCAATCACCGGATCCTGTGATGCCTCGACGCGCTCGCCTTGCGGCCACAGGTCGCCCATGGTGGCCGCCGACGGCTCCGCTTGGATCGCGGTCCGCCGCGCCTTGCCTACATCGCCGTCCGGAACCGAAGCGCAGCCCAGCCCGTCACGGGCGACGGCGATGCTCTTGCCGAGGAAGCCGAACAGGCCCGCCGACACCGTTCCCCTGTTCTTGTCCACCGAAACCCGCATTAGCCGCAGCAGGGGATGCCCGGGCGCCTGCACGTCGACGGCAAGCACCTCATTGGGATCGCGGCCGGCAATGAAGACGTTCGAACAGACGATCTTGGCCGAGTAGCCCGAGCCGACCCTGATCAACTCCGGCGGCGCGATATAAAGCCAGGCAAAAAGGGCGGCGATCGCCAGAACGATCAGGCCAAGCAGCCATTTGACGATCTTGACCACGATCCGCATTTATTTCCTCCGGGCCCTGCGCGACCCTTATGTCATCGATTTGCCGCCATTGCTTCCGCAAATCACAATGCTTGTCGAGCGCCATCAACGGATTATCAACCATGATCGGCGATCACAGGATATGCTGAGCGATGCTGTGGGGCGATCGCTCGGAGGGGGCCCGATCACAAAACCGGCCATCAGTGTATAGACCCATCAGCGACCGGCTGAATCCGGCTCGGGAATTGCGATGCGCCGTCTTGCGGGCCTCATCATGCTGACGCTGCTTGGCGCCTGCTCGACCGTGGACGATCTCTCGCCGCTGTCGCCGTCCGCTTCGAGCAGCCCGACGGTTGCCGTGCGCGCGCCGCGCTTTGCCGATTCCAAACCGCATGAATGGGAAAGCGGCGCGCCCTGGAACTATGCCGTTCACGGCACCGACGTCTCCAAATACCAGACCTCGGTCGACTGGCCGGCGGCCAAGGCCAGCGGCATCTCCTTCGCCTTCATCAAGGCGACCGAGGGCGGCGATCGCTTCGATGAGTATTTCAACGAGCATTGGACCCGCACGAAAGCTGCCAGCGTTCCGCGAGCCGCCTATCACTTCTACTATTTCTGCACCCCGGCTGCCGTGCAGGCGCGCTGGTTCATCCGCAACGTCCCCGTCGACCGCTCGGCGCTGCCGCCGGTCCTCGACATGGAATGGAACCCGCAATCGCCGACCTGCAGGCTGCGTCCCGACGCTGCCACGGTGCGCGCGGAGATGACCACCTTCCTTGAAATCGTCGAACGGCACTACGGCAAGAAGCCGATCATCTACACCTCGATCGACTTCTTCGACGATAACGAGCTGTCGAGCTTTCGCGGCTATCCCTATTGGCTGCGCTCCGTCGCCGGCCATCCGCGTGAGAAATACGGCAGCCACCCCTTCACCTTCTGGCAATACACGGGAACCGGCATCGTTCCGGGCGTAAGCGGCAAGTCCGACATCAACGTCTTCAACGGCAGTGAAGCCTCCTGGAACAAGTGGCTGCGGCAGAACACCCGTTGACACCGGGCCTACCGCCTGCTTTTCGACACAGCCAGCGGTGAACAGTGCAACCGCCAGTAATTCAGGGCGTTGGGCTTCCGGGGAGCACAACAACTGCCCGCTATTCGTTTCGAGAGGAAGCTGATGCGACTGCGTTCCAAAGTCCTCGCGGCTGCGCTGACCCTGTGCGCCACGGCCTTGCCGGCGATGGCGCAGGAATGCGGCGGCGACTTCGAATCCTGGAAGCAGGGCGTCGCTGCGGAAGCCAAGGCGGCTGGCGTAGGTACAGCGGGTCTCGACGCCCTTGGAGCGGCAACCTTCGACGACAAGGTGTTGGCACGCGACCGCGCCCAGGGCGTCTTCACCCAAACCTTTGTCGAGTTTTCCAACCGCATGATCTCGGCCTATCGCCTGAAGCAAGGTGCGGCAAACCTGAAGAAATACGCCGACGTCTTCGCCCGCGCCGACCAGCAGTTCGGCGTCCAGGCGCCGATCATCGCCGCTTTCTGGGCGCTGGAGACCGATTTCGGCGCCGTGCAGGGCGACTTCCACACGCTGAGCGCCCTGGTGACGCTTTCCCATGATTGCCGCCGGCCGCAGCTCTTCCGGCAGCAGCTGGTGCCGCTTCTGGAGCTGATCGATCGCGGCGTGCTGCCGGCCGATGTCAGGGGCGCCTGGGCCGGCGAGATCGGCCAGACGCAGATCCTGCCCTCCGACTATCTGGCACGCGGCGTCGACGGCGACGGCGACGGCAAGATCGACCTGCGCGGCAGCGTGCCCGATGTGATCATGACCACCGCCAACAAAGTGCTGTCGCGCGGCTGGAAACGCGACCAGCCCTGGATCCAGGAAGTCCGCGCGCCCGAAGACATGCCGTGGGACCAGACCGGCCGCACCAACAAGCTGCCGCTGTCGCAGTGGGCGCAATGGGGCGTCACCTACCCTAGCGGCGCGCCGCTGGTCGACAACGGCCTGAAAGCAGGCCTGGCGCTGCCGATGGGCCGCAAGGGGCCTGCCTTCCTCACCTACGACAATTTCGACGTCTATCTCGAATGGAACCAGTCCTTCACCTATGCGCTGACGGCAGCCAACCTTGCCGCACGACTCGCAGGCGCGCCGCCGCTCGACCCGCGCAGTCCCGAAACCGGCCTCAACAACGAGCAGATGAAGGCGTTGCAGATCAAGCTGGAAGCCAGGGGCTACGATGTCGGCACTGTCGACGGCATTTTGGGTACCAACACCCGCGAGGCGATCCGCAAGGAGCAGATGCGGCTAGGCCTGCCGGTGGATGGCTGGCCGACGCCGGAGCTATTGGGGAAATTTTAGGGCAGTAGGCAGTAGGCAGTAGGCAGTAGGCAGTAGAAAATTACTCCGAAAGCCGTGCCTGCCACCCCTATTCCCTATTCCCTATTCCCTATTCCCTATTCCCTAATCCGCCATCGTCTCCAGACTCGCAAACCCCTGCGGCGCGTCGCCCTCGTCGAACGGCGTCGTCACCTCGACGAAGGTGTCGGGGTAAAACCCGTTGAATCGGGTCCTCAGCGACAGCGAATAGGCGCCGATATGGCCGATCTCGATCCAGTCGCCGGTATCGACCGTTTCCGGCAGCCAGAATGGCCGCGACAGGATGTCGACGGAATCGCAGGTCGCGCCGCAGACCTTGAACGGCACGATGTTCTTCTCCTCGCCATTGCGCGAGCGGATCGCAGGATCGGGAATGAAGCGGGCCGGCAGCGTGATCTTGCCGGTCCATGAATCCGACAGCGACGCCCAGATGCCGTCATTGATGTAAAGCCGCTTGCCCTTGCGCAACAGCACCCGCACGATCAGCGACAGGCAGCGCGCCACGATCACCCTGCCCGGCTCGGCCACCAGCGGCATCTGGTCGAACTGATACTCTTTCAGATCGCCCGAAAGCCGCGACATGATCTGGCCGAGCGACGGCATCTCGATCTGCTTGCGGTTGGGATCGTGGCCGTATTCGGCGGGGAAACCGCCGCCGACGTCGAGCCCTGCAATATCGAAGGTCAGCCGGTTGCGCACCCAATCGGCGGAAGCCAGCGCCCGCTCATAGGTGTCGGGATCCTCGATCTGACTGCCGACATGGAAACACAGACCAACCTTGTAGCCGGTGCGGTTGAGCCGCTCGGCCAGTTCGACCGCATAGGCCGGCCCGGCGCCGAACTTCTTCGACAATTCGTAGGCGGCATGCCCCTTGGTCTGCACCCGCACGAACACGCTGATCGAGCCCGGATCGATGTCGAGCGCCCGCACCACTCGCGTCAGCTTGGTGATCTCGTCCTCGTGATCCAGCGAAATGACGCGGATGGCGTATTTCTCCAGCGCCAGCTTGATGTCCGACTGCGCCTTGACCGGATGCATGTAGAGCATCTCGGCATCCGGAGAGACCGCGCGCACGGCGGCGAACTCGCCCGGCGAAGCGACGTCGAAAGCCTTGACACCGGCTTCGACCAGGGTCTTCAGCACGATCTGCTCGCCATTGGTCTTGACCGCATAGGCGGTCTTGCCGGGGAACATGCCCATGAACTGCCTGGCATCCGCCATCAGCACTTGCGGGCGGAAGCAATAGACCGGATCGTCCGGACGAAGCGCCAGTGCCGCCTCGCGGGCATTTTCGAATCGCTGCATCGACGAATCCTTGACCTAGCCTGCGCACAATTAATCCAAGCTAGCGGCTAATGAAAACAATTCTGTGTCTCGTGCGGCTGACGCAGCGGCGCTAGGTCTTTGCCAGCAACGTTTGCCAGCGATCAGGTTTCGGGTGGCCCTTGTCACTGGCGCCGATATGGCTTCTGCCTGAGTGACTGGCATTCAGGCAGTCTGGGAGGGCGACTCACATGGCAATGGCCGCGACATCCGCACCACGCGGGCCGATGGTGCTCAAGGATTGGGGGCAACTCCTGCTGCTCGGCGCGATCTGGGGCGGCTCGTTCTTCTTTGCGCGCATCGCGGTGGCGGAACTCCCCCCGCTGGTGCTGGTGCTGTTTCGCGTCGCCATCGCCGCGATCGCACTGCAGATCTATCTCGGCCTGCGCGGTCCGTCCTTCCGCCTCGCGCTTCCGCATGCAGGCCTGTTCTTCCTGCTGGCGCTCACCAACAATGTCGTGCCCTTCTCGCTGATCTTCGCCGGCCAGACGGAGCTTGGCGCCGGCATCGCCTCGGTGCTCAACGCGACGACGCCATTCTGGACGCTGATCCTCGCCAACGCGCTGACATCCGACGAAAAGCTCTCCTGGAACAAGCTCGCCGGCATTGCGCTCGGCATCGCCGGTACGGCCGTCATGATCGGCCCCGGCCTGCTTACCGGGCTCGGCGGCCCGGTCTGGGCCAAGTTCGCGCTGATCGGTGCTTCGCTGTCCTATGGTATTGCGCTGATGGTCGCCCGCCTCTTCAAGGGCGTGCCCTCACCGGTCATCGCCACCGGACAGTTGACGGCGTCGACCATCATCATGATCCCGATCGTGCTCTTCACCTACGGTCCATCCGGCCTGTTCTCGGCCTCGCCCCCGGTCTGGGCGGCGGTGCTGGCGCTGGCGCTTCTGTCCACCGCCTTCGCCTACATCCTCTATTTCAACCTCGTCGCCTCGGCCGGCGCGACCAACGCCTCGCTGGTCACGCTTGTCGTGCCGGCCAGCGCCATGCTGCTCGGCTTCCTGTTCCTTGGCGAGCGGCTGGAGCTGTTCGAAATCGGCGGCGTGGTCCTGATCGCGCTCGGCCTCGTCACCATTGACGGGCGGTTGTTCGGCCGACGTTAGAGCGCCGCGCGTCCACTGGACGCGCAAAGAATGCTCTAACCGCCTAATTGCCCCCGCATCGCGAAAGCCGAATTAGGCTTTAGCGGGGGTAGCGCTGCCATGACACAGCAGCGACACGAGCGGGCCACATTTTATTCACAGGTCTGAAGCCGGTTTTTGCCTAGGAGTTTCAAAGCCTAACGGCAAAAGACATGTCGCGGATTTCACAATCACGTCGCAATGCAGCACATTTTCCGCTTGCCTGTGGCACAAATGAACCTAGACTCCATGACATAGCTCTTTAAGAGGAGGCTATGTCATGGGACTTACGAGGCCTATCAACGCATTGATGATCTGTGCTGCGTTCGCCTTTATCGGAGCCCTTATTATGGGCTTCCTTCCCTGACCGCCAAAGCGGGGAAGACCAGCACCCAAATAGTCCAACCAATTCAAAAGGCCGGGTTTTTCCCGGCCTTTTGTTTGAACCCGACCTCAAGCCGCGGCTGATCCGGCCGCCGCCGCCTCGTGCGAGCGGATGCCGATCATATGGCAGATGGCAAAGACCAGATCGGCGCGGTTCATGGTGTAGAAGTGGAAATCGCCGACACCGCGCTCGACCAGATCCATCACCTGTTCGGCTGCCACCGCCGACGCCACCAGCGCATGCGTCTGCGGGTCCCGGTCAAGGCCTTCGAAACGCTCCGCCAGCCAGCCGGGCACATGCGCGCCCGCCCTGGCGGAAAAGTTCGCGACCTGCCTGAAACTGTGAACCGGCTGGATTCCCGGCACGATCGGGATGTAGATGCCGGCGCGGCGGACGCGCTCGACATAGCGCTCGTAGAGATCATTGTCGAAGAAGAACTGGGTGATGGCGCGCGTCGCGCCATTGTCGACCTTGCGCTTCAGCATCTCGATGTCGGTGGCGAAATCGGGACTTTGCGGATGCTTTTCCGGATAAGCCGCGACGGAGATGTCGAAGTCCGCGATTGCCTTGAGCCCGGCGACCAGCTCCGCGCCGTTCTCGTAGCCACCGGGATGCGGCCGATACGGTTCGCCGACGCCGGAGGCCGGGTCGCCGCGCAGCGCCACGAACCGGTTGATGCCGATCGACCTGTAATCCTGGATGACCGCGTCGACCTCGTCGCGTGTTGCACCGACGCAGGTCAGATGCGCCGCTGCAGGAATACCGGTTTCCGTCAGGATGCGCTTTACAGTGCGCGCGGTACGCTCCCGCGTCGAGCCGCCGGCGCCGTAGGTCACCGAGACGAATTTCGGCTTCAGCGGCTCCAACTTTGTTACCGTCTCCCACAGCCTCGCTTCCATCTCGTCCGTCTTCGGCGGGAAGAATTCGAAGGAAACCCTGACCTTGTCGCCAATGTCGGGGCGGCGGGAAAAGCGGAACTGGTTCATGCGATTTCCCCTATCGAGTTCGCTTTGGCCTGCCTTGTGTCGTTGGAAGGATCGGCGATCAAGAGGCGCCGGTCGCGGCCAAGCCAGAGTTTTACGGTGAGCCTGGCCTCGTTGCCGCCGCGCGGCTCGAATTCCTGACTGTCTTCAAGATCGAGGCCGGCGTCCGAAAACCAGTCGGCGATCTGCCGGTCGGAAAAACCGAGCCGCATATGCGCGTGCTCCTCGCGCAGGAATTCCAGCGCATGCGGCGCGAAATCGACGATGACCAGGCGTCCGGCCGGACGCAAAAGCCGCGCCGCCTCGTGGATGGCGCGGGCGGGATCGTCGAGATAGTGCAGCACCTGATGGATGGTGACGAGATCGAAGGCATCGCGCTCGACCGGCGGTGCGAAGATGTCGCCCTGCCGAACCTGTGCGTTCGAAACCCCGGCCTTGTCGAGATTGGCGCGCGCCACGGTCAGCATCTCGCGCGACATGTCGATGCCGACACCGCGCCGATAAAGCGGCGAGAAGATTTCAAGCAGCCGCCCGGTGCCGGTGCCGAGATCCAGCATCGACTGGAACGGCCGCTTGCCCACCAGCTTCAACATTGCGGCTTCGACGGCGCGGTCCGGCACATGCAGCGAGCGGATATGGTCCCAGCTTGCCGCATTCACCGAAAAATACGCGACCGCGCGGTCCTGCCGCTTGCGCTTGACCGAGGCCAGACGCTCAAGATCGCGCTCGACCTGCGGATCGGCGCCGCGAATGCCGGAAACCAGTCCCATGACGAAGTCACGCGCTGAATCCGCATCCGACAGACGGAAGAAGGCCCAGGACCCTTCCTGGTAGCGGCCGATCAGCCCGGCCTCCAGCAAGAGCTTCAGGTGACGCGAAACGCGCGGCTGCGACTGGCCGAGAATTTCGGTAAGATCGGAAACCGTGAGGTCGCCGCGCGACAGAAGTGCCAGTATGCGCAATCGGCTGGATTCGGCCGCCGCCTTCAATGTATCAACCATGGTGTCGAGCGAGACATGCATCAGCGTATTCTCTTTGAAAAGATATAAACATATGTTTATGTCGGTTTTCGAAACCTTGCAAGCGCTATGTCGCTTCCGGACCAGAAAATGCCGCTCGTGTGGCGTTTTAAGAGACGCGGGCCATGACTGAAACGCGTGAGATGTTTGAGGCGCGCGAAGGGGAGCAGAGGCTGGAAAACGATCCGGCCCTGATGCCGCCTGATGGCGGCATCGTCTTCATCGGCCGCATTGCCTCGCCGTGGACGACGCGCGAAACCTGCCCGAAGAACATGCGCGTCGCGCGCGAGACCGGACAGAAGGCGGTGCTGACCATCGACGCGCCCTACCGAAGGGGCCTGCAGGGGCTGGAGCGCGCCAGCCACGTCATCATCCTATCCTGGCTGCATCATGCGCCGCGGACTCTGATTGTGCAGAGACCGCGCCATGCCGTTGAAGCGAAAGGTGTATTTGCGCTGCGCTCCCCTGCCCGCCCGAACCCCATCGGGCTGCACATCGCCAGGCTGATTGCCGTCAACATCGAAACCGGCCGCATCGATCTCGACGCCATCGACGTGCTCGACGGCACGCCGGTCATCGACCTAAAACCCTATTTCGCCTCGACCGACGCCATATCAGAGGCGACCATCGAAGGGCGCGACGAGCCCAATGGGATCCGGCGATGACAGCGCCGACCGGCCGCCGCCGCGCCATCGCCAAGGCGCTGACCGCACTTCTGCCGCTGGCGCCCTATGCCGATATGGAGAAGATCCGCACCGACGCCGGCGCGGTTCACATGAAGACCCTGCCGCCGGGCATCGCCGTATGGCTGGCGACCATTGCCCATATCCGCCACATGCACACCGATTACGAAAAACTGCTCAGCGAAGGCTATGACCGCGACTCGGCGCGTTTCTTCGTCATCGAGCAGACCAACATCGTGCTCACCCGCTGGCGCGCAACCCGCCTGCTCGACGCCGACGACGAGGAGGAATGACCACGGCTACTTCCGCTTTAGCACTGCGACCGCATTATAAGGCTGGCCGTCGGCCTGGCCGACCCAAGTCCAGGACAGATTTCCCTTGAAAAACCTGACCGTGATGTTGCCGCCGTCGATGCACTTGTCCTGCCCGTAGGTGATGCTCTCGTGGTATTCCGCCGAAATGTCGTCCCTGGACGTCTGCGACAGGGATCCGCCGCAGCCGAGCGACGGATAGTCGATGGACGCACCCCCATCATTGATCGTCATGGCGATCGCCCAATCAGCTCCGGCATCGCCGGCCGGGCTCTGGTGGCCGCTGCCGAGCCAGGTGCCGCTCAGCGTCGGCACATTCACCGCGCAAGGCACGTTCTGGAAGATCGACGTCAATTCGCTGCCGGTTTTCTCGCAGCGATAGGTCTGGCCGCTCTGGCACAATTCCTCGCCTTCGCGTGGGCACTGGGCGCTGGCTTGGCCCGCGGCGGCGAACATCATCATTGCCGCTGTGACGGCCCCAAACCTGCCCATTTTCCCCTCCCGTTCAGACCCGGAACGATAGGGCAATCGCGATCGAATGTATCGGCCAGATCGTCATGGAGGCCGAACAGCGCCGGGCGGGTGGCTCTATGCCTTCTGCCCAGCGCCGCTAGCCTCTCGCCTGCTTGACAGGAGGCCTCGATGAGCCGGACGATGGCAACACAGGACGAGAAGCAACTGCCCATAGTTGGCGACCGCCATGTCGACCCGCACTCCTACCCCGAGGGCGTCGCTTTCCTCGACGGCCAATATTTGCCGATGTCGCAGGCCAAGATCTCGGTTCTGGACTGGGGCTTTCTGCATTCCGACGCAACCTACGACACCGTGCATGTCTGGAATGGCCGCTTCTTCCGCCTCGATTTGCATCTCGACCGCTTCTTCGGCGGGCTGGAAAAACTGCGCATGACCATTCCCTTCGACCGCAAAGGCGTGGCCGAAATCCTGCACAATTGCGTGGCGCTGTCGGGTCATCGCGCCGCCTATGTCGAGATGCTGTGCACGCGCGGCGCCTCCCCGACTTTCAGCCGCGACCCGCGCCAGGCACTCAACCGCTTCATGGCGTTCGCCGTGCCGTTCGGCTCGGTCGCCAATGCCGAGCAGCTGCATCGCGGCCTGCGTGTCGCCATCAGCGACAAGGTGCGCATTCCGCCGGCCTCGATCGATCCGGCGATCAAGAACTACCACTGGCTCGATCTGGTGCGCGGCCTCTACGATGCCTATGATCGCGGCGCCGAGACTGCGTTGCTTCTGGACTTCAACGGCAATGTCGCCGAAGGCCCGGGCTTCAACGTCTTCTGCGTCAAGGATGGCAAACTGTCGACGCCTTCCATCGGTGTGCTGCCCGGCATCACCCGCCGCACTGTCTTTGATCTGTGCGCCGAAGAAGGTCTTGCAGCCACCGCCACCGATGTCAGCGTTGCCGCATTGCACGAGGCAGACGAGGTTTTCATCACCTCGACCGCAGGCGGCATCATGCCGGTGACGGAGATCGACGGTGTTCGGATCGCCGACGGCAAGGTCGGCGCGATCACCAGCCGGCTGATGGCGCTCTATTGGGAGAAGCACGAGGATCCGGCGTGGTCGAGCCCTGTGAATTATCCCTGATAGTCAGCAAGGTCTCGAGAAAAACCGCAAGGATTGAGGCCACCACTTTTGCTACGCTCCATGGGCAGCGCAGCCTGCCCTCAGGCTTGATAGATCCACTGCTCCGGCACGCGCACCGAGATTTCTTCGCCGGCCATGACCGTTCCCGGCTTCTCGACCCAGGCGACGACGCCGCGCAGCCGTTTCGCGACTTTCGGGAACAACAGCGCGCCGGCTCCGACGTCGGCCAATCCGGCGTTTTCGGCGATCGACCGGCCGGCGATGCGGCACGGGCCGTTCTGTGCGTCGACCTTGATGGTGACGCCGCCCTTGAAGAACAGCAGCGTGCCGGCCGGCAGCATGGAGAGGTTCGGCACCCCTTCGATCACAAGATTGGCGCCGATCCACTCCGGCCTGATCTCGGCCAGGCCCATGCGTTCGGCGACAACCGCCAGCTCGTCCGCCGCCACGACGGACAATTGCCGTTCGTTGCGTATTTCCGTGCCGCGCGGATACCAGGGCTCGCGCCCGCCCGAGCGCCGTGTCGGTCCGGCATGGAAATCGCCTGAAATGCCGTCGAAACCCAGCCGCAATTCGTCCACCGGGCGGGTCTGAAAATGATCCGCCGGCGCCACGTAAAGCGCTGCCGCCCTGGCGGCAAGCTTTCGCGCGGGGATGATTTCAACCGGCTTTTCAGCCTCGGGGAAGAGATCCGACATGGCGTTCTTTCCAATCGTCATTCGACGAGTTAGCCGGGCGGGCTCCGAGGCGTCCAGTCGAAAGTGCTGATCGTCCGATCAACAGCACCGATAGGATCGCGATCACGCTTTTCTTACCTTTCATCGATTTCGCGCCGCATTGCCGCCGCGCGGTGCCGGTTTCATGGTTACGTCCAGACAGTTTGCGGAGGCTGATCATGCGACCTGTGACGGCAATCACGTTGCTTTGGTTGATCTGGGCAGGAATCTGGGCCGTCGCCGCCCTGTGGTCCGACCCTGCCCAGAAGCGCGCCGGGTTCAGGGCGGAGGCCCGCTATCGGGGTCTATGGCTGGCCGGCGCGGTGCTGCTGTTCATTCCGGCGCACGGCTATGAAGGCCGGCTCAGGCTGTGGATGCCTGATCTCTCCGAAGCCTGGATCTGTGTCGCCCTGATCGCCATCGGCATCGCCTTTGCCTGGTGGGCGCGCCTGCATCTCGGCAGGCTGTGGTCGGGCGCCATCACCGCCAAGGCCGGGCATCGGGTCATCAATACCGGCCCGTATGGCGTTGTCCGGCATCCGATCTACACCGGATTGCTGCCTGGCGATCCTCGCCACCATGGCGGCCAAGGGCACCCTCTGGGGCATAGCCGGAACCGCCCTGCTCATCATCGGCATCGTGACCAAGGCAAGACTGGAAGAAAGCTTCCTACGCGGCGAGTTGGGCAGTGCCCGTTCGCACCAGCTTGACCAGACAAGCTTAAAGCATCCGCAACAGCGCACCACCTATCGAATACCCCGCGCCAAAGGCGCAGATCAGGCCGAAATCGCCGGGCTTCATGTCGGCGTGGTTCTCCGACAGCGCGACGATGGCGCCGGCGCCCGCCGTGTTGCCCAGCCGCTCCAGCACCATCGGCGCGCGGTCGTGGTCGACTTCGTGGCCGAACGACAGTTTCAGGATCATCGCATTCATGCGCGCATTGGCCTGATGCAGCCAGAAGCGCCTGATCGCCTGCGGCGTCAGCCCGTGCTCGGCGAGGAATTCGACGATGAATTTTTGCCCGGCGACGGTGACTTCCTTGAACACCTTGTTGCCGACCTGCTTGATCAGATTGCCTTCCAGGTTGATCATGTAAGGATCTTCCTGGGCGGTGCGGGTGTGATAGCCCAGATTGGTGCGGATGTTGTTCGACATCTGCGTCCAGACGCGCGTGTCGAGCACCTCGAAGCGCCCCGGCCGCTTGTCGCCCTTGGCCAGGCCTTCGACCACCATCGACACCGAAGCGTCGCCGAAGATGAAATGCGTCTGCCGGTCGCGGAAATTGAGATGCCCGGTGATGATCTCCGGCGTCGTCACCAGGATGCGTTTGTGCGCGCCCGACCGCACCAGGTTGACGGCGACGTGCAAGGCGGCCGCGGCCGAGGAACAGCCAAGCCCCATGTCGAAGCCGGCGCCCTTGGTGCCCAACGCCTCCTGCATTTCGATGGCGATCGCCGGATAGGGCCGCTGGTGATGCGAGGCCGAGCAGATCACCAGGTCGATATCCGACGGCTGCAGCCCGGCGTGGTCGAGCGCCTTCTTCGCCGAGGCGATGCCGAACTCCGCCTCCAGCGACAGCGCGTCGTCGGGCCGCGCCGGAATGCGCGGCGCCATCCGGGTCGGATCGAGAATGCCCTCGCGCTCGATGACATGGCGGGTGCGCACGCCCGAGGCGTGGACGATGAAGTCGCTGTCCGATTTCGGCAGCGGCGGCTCGCCAGTATCCTGGCGGCGCGCATTTTCCGTGTCGACCCAGGCATTGAAGCTGGCGACCAGTTCTTCATTGGTGATTGTGGGTTCGGGGATTTCAACGCCGATGCCGCTGATGATGACGCGATGCATGTCCAGTCCGTCCCATCCGCAGGCGCTGCGGCTTCATGTGGGCGCCGGAATGCTCCGGCGCAACAGTTTTCTCACCGAGGCGGTTTACGCCGGCTTAAACCAAAGATCTGGGCCGACTTAAGCCGATCCTTGACATGGCCACAGGCAAAGCCAAGCGGCCCTAAGACGCCGCGCAACACGGATAATCAAGCTCGTTTTGCGACAATGAAAATGCGCGGAAAGCGCAAGAGCACCTTGCCATCAGCCGTCTTCGGATAGGCCTTGGCGATCTTGGCCGTGTAACATTCGAGGAACAGCGTCCGCTCATCGGCACCCAGCGGATCGAGGAACGGTTTCAGGCCCGTCGACTTCACCCATTCGACGATCGCCTGCGCATCGGCAAGCGGGTGGTTGTAGATGGTGTGCCAGATATCCAGCCGATCGCTGAGCGGCGACAGAAGATCATAATAGAACGACACCGGCGGCAACGGCCCGCGTGCCGCGCCCTTGAGCTTTTCGGCAAACGGCATTTCGGCGGCGGTTTCACGCATCAGGCGGTGCGAGTCCTCGCCCATATTGTCGGGCATCTGGATGGCCAGCGCGCCGCCTGGCGCAAGAAAACCCATCAGCCGCTGGAACACAGCGGGATGCTCGGGCAGCCACTGGAACACCGCATTGGCGAAGATCACGTCGACCGGCTCCGCCGGCTGCCATTTGGAGGCATCGGCCAGATCAAAGGTGACCTCGGGCAGACGCGCCCTCGCCTTCTCGATCATGTCGGGCGAAGTGTCGAAGCCGCTCACCTGCGCATCCGGCCAGCGCTCGACGAGCAGCTCGGTCGAGTTGCCCGGCCCGCAGCCGATGTCGACGACCCGGCGCGGGAAGTCCACCGGCACCTGTGCCACCAGGTCTCGCGCGGGCCGCGTGCGCTCGTCCTCGAATTTCAGATATTGGGCGGCGGACCAATCAGCCATGTGAACTCCTCACGTCTTCTTGAGAATTCGCCGCCCGGAAAACCCCTTACCGCGTCAGCCTCTTGTAGGTCATGCGGTGCGGGTTGACGGCATCCGGCCCGAGGCGGCGGATCTTGTCCTGCTCGTAATCCTCGAAATTGCCCTCGAACCATTCGACATGGCTGTCGCCCTCGAAGGCGAGGATGTGCGTCGCCAGGCGATCGAGGAACATGCGATCGTGCGAGATGATGACGGCGCAGCCGCCGAAGTTTTCCAGCGCGTCTTCGAGTGCCGCCAGCGTTTCGGTGTCGAGATCGTTGGTCGGTTCGTCGAGCAGCAGCACATTGCCGCCGGTCTTCAGCATCTTGGCCAGATGCACGCGGTTGCGCTGGCCGCCGGACAGATTGCCGACCTTCTGCTGCTGGTCGCCGCCACGGAAGTTGAACGACGCGCAATAGGCACGCGTGTTGGCCTCGAATTTGCCGAGCTTGACCACTTCTGCGCCGCCGGAAATCTCTTCCCATACCGTCTTTGACGGATCGAGCGCATCGCGGCTCTGGTCGACATAGCCGAGCTTCACCGTTTCGCCGACGCGCACTGAGCCCGCATCCGGCTTTTCCTGGCCGGTGATCATGCGAAACAGCGTCGTCTTGCCGGCGCCGTTCGGGCCGATGACGCCGACGATGCCGCCGGGCGGCAGCTTGAATTCCAGGCCGTCGATCAAAAGCGTGTCGCCAAAGCCCTTCGACAGGCCTTCCGCCTCGATCACCACATTGCCGAGCCGCTCGCCATGCGGGATGACGATCTGCGTATCGCTCGGACGCCGCTTGTCGGCTGCATCCAAAAGATCCTGGAACGCCTGGATACGCGCCTTGGACTTCGTCTGGCGGGCCTTCGGGCTCGACTGGATCCATTCGCGCTCGCGGCCGATGGCGCGCTGGCGGGCATCGTCCTCGCGGCCTTCCTGCTTGAGCCGCTTGGCCTTGGCTTCGAGGTATTTGGTGTAGTTGCCCTCATAGGGAATGCCGCGGCCGCGATCGAGTTCGAGGATCCAGCCGGTGACGTTGTCGAGGAAGTAGCGATCGTGGGTGATGATCATCACGGCGCCCGGATAGGCACGCAAATGCTTTTCCAGCCACGCCGTGGTTTCGGCGTCGAGATGGTTGGTCGGTTCGTCGAGCAGCAAAAGGTCGGGCTGGCGCAGCAAGAGTTGGCAAAGCGCGACGCGGCGCCGCTCGCCGCCCGAAAGCTTGGTGACTTCCGAATCCTTGGGCGGGCAGCCCAGCGCTTCCATCGCCATCTCGACCTGCTGTTCGAGATCCCACAGGTTGAGCCGGTCCATCTCGTCCTGAAGCTTGGCCGACTCGTCGGCCGTCTCGTCGGAGTAGTTCATCATCAATTCGTTATAGCGTTCGATGATCGCGGTCTTGGCGGCGACGCCTTCCATGATGTTTTCGAACACGGTCTTGTCCGGATCGAGCGCCGGCTCCTGCGCCAGGTAGCCGACGGTTGCGCCTTCGGCCAGCCAGGCTTCGCCGTTCCACTCCTTGTCGAGCCCGGCCATGATCTTGAGGATCGTCGACTTGCCCGAACCGTTGGGGCCGAGGATGCCGATCTTGGCGTCGGGATAGAAGGAGAGATGGACATTCTCGAGCACCTTCTTGGTGCCATAGGCCTTGTTGAGGCCGGCCATGTGATAGATGAACTGGCGTGCCACGCGCGCTTTCCCTGAAAAAAACTGACTGGCCCAGAAAACTGACTGGATCTGTCGAATTGAGTGGAGGTTGGCCGCTATGTAGGCGATGCGGCGGCGAACGGCAATCGCTTTTGCCATATCTGCCCGGTCACACGCGGAAGTGTCCGCCAACCGCCGAAGTTTTCCACCAGCACGAAGCGTGCTGAAATCTCCGGTTAACTCTTCGGCGTCAAAACAGGATCGGAGTGGAATCGCTCGCTATTCGCGATTTCGAGAAAGAGATCGGGTCGACGGCATTGCTGAACAGTTTCCTGCTCCTTGCCGAAGCGGTCGTCTATTTCAGCGTCATGGTGACGCTTTTCCGCTTCCGGAGGCGCATCGGCCTCGGCGTGTTCATCTGCGCGCTCGGTGTCATGCACTTCCTCGAGACCTACCTCGCCAGCGTTTTTTATGTCGCCTTGCCGTTCGGCATGGTCTCGCCTGGCTCGGCGGTGCTGTTTTCCGGCAAGCTGGTGATGCTTTTGCTGCTCTATATGAAAGAGGACGCTGCAACTGTGCGTCAGCCGATCTACGGCCTGCTGCTCGGCAATGCGCTGATGATCGGGCTGGTGCTGCTGCTGCGCCTGCACGTCATCGCGGCACTTCCCGACGGCAGGCTCCCAGACATCGGCTTCATCGACCAGATGGGCTGGCTGATGGTGTGGGGCACGACGCTGCTGTTCGTCGATGCCATCCTGATCATCCTGCTTTATGAAAAGCTCGGGCGTTATCTGCGCAAGGCGCCGTTCGCGCGCATCCTGATTTCGGTCGCTTGCGTGCTGACATTCGACCAGGCCGGGTTTTTCACCGCCCTGCATTTCGTTGCCGGCGCGCCGATAGCCGTCTTTTTCGGCGGCTGGTTCGCCAAGATGGCGGCGGCGGTGACGTTCAGCACCATGCTCGTCGCCTATCTCAAATGGTTCGAGGAGCGCCAAGTCACCGCGCCGCGCGGATTGACCGATATCTTCGATACGCTGACCTATCGCGAACGCTACGAAGCGCTGGTCGAACATGTCGGGCGGGACGGCCTGACCGGCCTGCTGCACCGCGGGCGCTTCGACGCCGACGGTGAAGCCGCCGTCCAGGCCAGCCTGCGCACCGCCAGGCCGCTCAGCCTGCTGATCATCGATGTCGACCATTTCAAATCGATCAATGACCGTTTCGGCCATGCCGAAGGCGACAAGGTGTTGAAGGCGGTCGCGGCCCTGCTTGGCGAGACGGCAAGCGCCGAGGACCAGGTGTTCCGCATCGGCGGCGAGGAATTCGCCATCCTCAGTTCGCGTCCGCACTCGGTCGCCAGGCTGTTCGGCGAAAGCATTCGCCACGCGGTCAAGGGCTCGGCCGCCACCAGTCGCTTCGAGCTCACCGTCAGCGCTGGCGTTTCCAGCGTCAGCGAAACCACGCGCTGCCTTGCCGACCTGTTCGCGCTTGCCGACCAGCGTCTCTACAAGGCGAAGTCGACCGGCCGCGATCGCGTCGTCGGCGAGCCGGGCGGCCAAGAAGCCGACACAGCCGCTGCGCGGACCAAATCCGCACAGATCTAGTTCGTTACGAATTCCTCTGCCGTCGAAAGCCCGTCACGGTCGAAACCGCCATCAGCGCGATCGCCAGCCATTTCAGCACCGTGATGATCGGCCCGGCCTGGATATCGTAGGCAATGAACAGCAGGATGCCCGGCACCAGCAAGCCGCACATGACCAGCATGATGCGGTTGATCTGCCAGGACACTTTTGACGCCAACGCCTCGTCGCCGAGTGCTGGAACCAGCACCGCCCGCACCGTCTTGCCGCCCACCAGCATGGCCGAAAGGTGCATCGAGATCGGCAGACCGAGCCCGATGATCAGGAAAGCGCAAGCGGCCAGCAGGAGCGAAAACTTCAGCGCGCTGGTTTCCGCCGCTATGGGAAACAGCAGCGTCGCCAGCGGCAGGAAGACACCGAAAATGCCGATCGCCGCGATCGTGATGAAGATCGCCGCATTGACGATCGTGAACAGCTGGTAGGTGCCGACGCCGATCGGTTCGGAGAGCGTCCGCATGCGTGCCCACTCGGCGTCGGTATACGAAAAGCCCGGCCATTCCATGCGGGCATCGTTTATCGAGACCATGCCCTTGGCCCAGAAAGCCAGCCGCGCCAGCGCGCTGCTCGTCATGCCATCCATTGCCGCCCCCGCCAGAATGATGCGCTCGCAGCATAGCACCAGGGCGCGGCAGCGCGACAGTCCGGTATCTCTGTTGAGAGTTACTGGAAGCCGATCGCGTCGACATTGCCTGTCGGGCAGCCGGCCTTGTTGGTCGGCACCGAAGCCAGCAGCAGATCCTTAAGCGAGCTGTTGGGCCCGATCGGACCCGCGAGGCCGAGCGTCAGTTCGCCGATCAGCCGCCTGCCGCTCGACGGATCGATGACGCAGGAAACGCGCACGCGATCCCCTGCTCCCGCCCCGAAGGCAGTGTCGAAAGCGCCGCGGATCTGGTCCGCCGTCAGCTTGCCGCCGATGTTCTTGGCAAAGAGTTCGCGCACCGGCGAGCTGTTCACCGCGCGCATCAGGTTGAGCGCATCGGAGAAATAGTCCTGCTGGCTCTTGCCGTAGCAGGTGCCGTGCTTGATCCATTCATGCCGATCGAGGTGGGAGGCCGTGCCGGGCATCACCTGATCGAGTTCCGTGCGGGTGTTGGCGTCAAGATTGACCGGCGGCAGGTCTTTCCAGTGGGCCGGATTGTCGTTGGCCTTGTCGCTCGCCGTCGCCTGGCAATAGAAATTGCCGTTCGGCTGCGGCCAGAGACCGTGCAAGGTGAAATGCGTGGCGTCGAAATCACCAGCACTCTGCGCCCTGCATTCGGTCTTGTTCGACTTTGTCTCGCAAAACGCCGGCTGCCAGCTCAGCGCGAAGACGTATTCGGGTTTCCCCGATGCCGCCGGCTTGCCTTGCCCGTCAGGTGCGGCCGGCACGGTCGCCGCGCTGCTGCCGGAAACGTGGCCGCAGCTGACCTTCACCCAGCGGCGCTCCGGATCGGCGCCCGGCACCAGGATGAGATAATGCGTCGGCGTATCCTTGTTGCCGGCAAGCAGCCGATAGCTCTGCCCGGCATCGGTCGAGACATTGCCGGGGTTCTTGCCGTTCTTGATGGCTTGCGTTGCCGGACAGGCAGCGTCGGCCACAAAGGAGCCGCTCATCTTGACGTCGGCACGCGCGGCACCGGCCAGCGACGCGGCCAGCATGGCCAATCCGAAAACGACACCAATGCGCATGGAAAATCCTCGGCTGGACAAGTGGGCGACAGACTGAAGCTGTCTCCATGTCAGAATTGCGATATTTTGCTGGCCAAACGCAAGAAACATCGTCGCGAAAAGCGGGTTTGCTGGATTGACGCATAATGTGGGCCGGCGCAAACAAAGCCAACGACGATAATGCAAGGGCGGGACCGAGCGGCATGTCATTCAGCCAGCAGCGCGTGGTTCGCTCCCCAACCGGTGCCGAGCTCAATCTTTTCGTCAGGCAGGCCGATGGCCGGGCACGCGCCGTCGTCCAGATCAATCATGGCCTGGCCGAGCACGCAGCGCGCTATGCCCGCTTTGCCGATTTTCTTGGCTCCCGCGGCTTCGATGTCTATGTCCACGATCATCGCGGCCATGGCGCGACCAAGGCGCCCGACGCGCCGCTCGGCAGGTTCGCCGCCAGCGACGGCCCGGCCAAGGTGATAGCCGACGTCGGCGCCATCCATGATCTTATCGCCCGCGAACAGCCAAACAGATCGGTCATCCTGTTTGGTCATTCGATGGGAGCGTCGGTCGCGCTGAACTACCTGTTACGCCACTCGCCGCGCGTTCATGCCGCCGGTATCTGGAACGGCAATTTCTCCCAAGGCCTGCTCGGACAGGTGGCGCTGGGCATCCTTGCCTGGGAACGGATGCGGCTCGGCTCCGACGTGCCATCGCGTCTGCTGCCGAAGCTCACCTTCCAGGCCTGGGGCAAGGCGGTGCCCAATCACCGCACATTGTTCGACTGGCTGTCGCGCGACGAGGCGGAAGTGGCGAAATACATCGCCGATCCGCTCTGCGGCTGGGATGCCTCGGTGTCGATGTGGCGCGATGTGGTCTCGATGGCGCTGAACGGCGGCAAGGATGCCGGCTTTGCCGGCATCCGGCGCGACCTGCCCATCAGCATCGTCGGCGGCGAAAGAGATCCCGCCTCGGATTATGGCAAAGGGATCACGCATCTTGCCAGCCGCATGCGCGCGATGGGCTTTTCGAATCTGGTTTCAAAGGTTTACGCCGGCACCCGCCACGAAAGCCTGAACGAGGTGAATCGCGACATCATCATGGATGATTTCGCCGCCTGGGCCGACAAAGTCCTCAAAGCGTGACGGATTGGCCCATTGCAAGAGCCGTGACAGCCGTTGCAGGGCTTGATAGAGGCTCTGCTTTCGCAGCAGTCACGGTGATTGCGGCAACCACGGTGATCCATGGCTGAGCCCCCGCTGAAAGGCGTCCGCGTCGTCGAACTCGCCCGCATCCTTGCCGGGCCATGGGCCGGGCAGTTGCTTGCCGATCTCGGCGCCGATGTCATCAAGGTCGAAAGCCCCGATGGCGGCGACGACACCCGCAAATGGGGGCCACCCTTCGTCATGGGCAAGGACGGCGAGAACCTGTCGGCCGCCTATTACCATTCCTGCAATCGCGGCAAGCGCTCCATCGCCATCGATTTCTCGACACCGGAAGGGGCCGAGACCGTGCGCCGGCTGGTCGCCACCTCGGACGTGCTGATCGAGAACTTCAAGCTCGGCGGTCTGAAGAAATACGGCCTCGACTATGACAGCCTGCGCAAGATCAACCCGCGCCTCGTCTATTGCTCGATCACCGGCTTCGGCCAGGACGGACCCTATGCGCCGCGCGCCGGCTACGACTTCATCATCCAGGCCATGGCCGGCATGATGTCGATCACCGGCGAGGTCGGCCGCGAGCCGCAAAAAGCGGGCGTCGCCATCTCCGACATCTTCACCGGCCTTTATTCGGTCATCGCCATCCAGGCAGCATTGCGCCATGCCGAACAAACCGGCGAAGGCCAGCACGTCGACATGGCGCTCTTCGACACCCAGATCTCGGCGCTCGGCAACCAGAATTTGAACTATCTCGTCTCCGGCAAATCGCCGGTGCAGATGGGCAATGCGCATATGAACATCGCCCCATACGAGGTGGTGCCGGTCCGGGATGGGCACATCATCCTGGCGGTCGGCAATGACGGCCAGTTCGCCAAATTCTGCGCCGCTGTCGGACTGGGCGACCTGCCTGCCAATCCCGACTTCGCCACCAACCCCGCCCGGGTCGCCAACCGGGTGAAATTGCATGAGCGCATGATCGAGGCGCTGAAGGTTTTTGACCGCGATCCGCTGCTGGCCAAGCTGGAAGCGGCCAGCGTGCCGGCGAGCCCGATCAACACGATCGGCCAGATGTTTGCCGATCCGCAGACGATCGCGCGCGGCATGCGGCTTGATCTCGACGACGGCCATGGCAATCTTCTGCCTTCGGTGCGTGCGCCGATGGTGATGTCGGGCACGCCGCTGGTCTATGAGCGCCCCTCGCCGCGCCTGGGCGAGCACACGCAAGAAATCCTTGCCGAACTGGAGAAGTCTGGACAATGAAGACCGGCGGACAACTCATCGTCGACGCGCTCGAAGCCAACGGCACCGACCGCATCTATTGTGTGCCGGGTGAATCCTATCTGGCGGTGCTCGACGCGCTGCACGATTCTGCGATCCGCACCATCGTCTGCCGCCAGGAAGGCGGTGCCGCGATGATGGCCGATTGCCACGGCCGCCTGACCGGGAAGCCCGGCATCTGCTTCGTCACCCGCGGCCCCGGCGCCACCAACGCCTCGGCCGGCATCCACATCGCCATGCAGGATTCTATACCCGTCATCCTGTTCATCGGCCAGGTCGCCAGCCACGCCAAGGAGCGTGAAGCGTTCCAAGAGGTCGATTATAAGAGGTTCTTCGGCGATATCGCCAAATGGGTGGTCGAGATCGACGACGCCTCGCGCATCCCCGAATTCGTCACCCGCGCCTTCGCGGTGGCGACATCGGGCCGGCCCGGCCCGGTGGTGATCTCGCTGCCCGAAGACATGCTGACCAGCATCGTCGAAGCACCTATCGCCTTGCCGCACACGCCGGTTGAGACACGGCCGGGCGAAGCGGAGCTCGATGCGCTGGAAAAGCTGCTGGCTAAGGCCAAGCGGCCGTTCGTCATCCTCGGCGGCACGCGCTGGGACGCCGAGGCGGTGGCGCAAATGCGCACGGTCGCCGAGGCGTGGTCGCTGCCGGTCGGTTGTTCCTTCCGCCGGCAGATGCTGTTCGATCATCTACATCCGAACTATGCCGGCGATGTCGGCATCGGCATCAACCCCAAGCTGGCCACAGCGATCAAGCAGGCCGATCTCGTGCTCCTGATCGGCGGCCGCATGGGCGAAATGCCGTCCTCGGACTACACGCTGCTGAAAAGCCCCTACCCCGACCAGACACTGGTCCATGTCCATGCCGACGCTGGCGAGCTCGGCCGCGTCTACAGGCCGACACTGGCGATCAACGCCTCGCCTTCTGCCTTCATCGACGCTTTCGCCAAGCGCAAGCCGGCCTCTGAGCCGACTTGGGCAGCCGAGACACCAAAGCTGCATGCCTCCTATCTCGACTGGTCGACGCCACCGGAAGGCGGCCCCGGCTCGGTCCAGATGGGCCCGATCATGAACTACCTCGAAAAGATGCTGCCCGACGACGCCATTCTCACCAACGGCGCCGGCAATTACGCGACCTGGGTGCATCGCTTCCACCGCTTCCGCCGCTTCGCCACTCAAGGTGCGCCGACATCGGGCTCGATGGGCTATGGCACGCCTGCGGCCGTCGCTGCCAAAGAGCTGTTTCCGGAGCGCACCGTGGTCGCCTTCGCCGGCGACGGCTGCTTCCTGATGAACGGGCAGGAATTCGCCACCGCCGTGCAGTATGACCTGCCTATCATTGTGGTCGTCGTCAACAACGGCATCTATGGCACCATCCGCATGCATCAGGAGCGCGAATATCCCGGCCGCGTCGTCGCCACCGATCTTAAGAACCCCGACTTCGCGGCTCTCGCCCGCGCCTATGGCGGCCATGGCGAAACGGTCGACAAGACCGCCGATTTCGCTCCCGCCTTCGAACGTGCCCGCGCCAGCGGCAAGCCGGCGATCGTGGAAATCCGCCTCGACCCCGAAGCGATCACGCCGACCAAGACGATGACGCAGATACGCGACAAGGCGTAGTCCAAACAAAAAAAGAGGCGGTCGCCCGCCCCTTTTCGTCATGCGGCTTGCGCTAGAGCGTTTCATATTTTGACGGAAGCGTAGCCTGCGTTTTCGAAGTAGTTCTTGCATTCGGCTGCCTCGATGGTTTCGACGAG
>NZ_JAMYPL010000017.1:0-151037 GCF_040320355.1 Mesorhizobium sp. M0715
CCCGACTTTCTCTGCCCCCCGCGCTCCCCCAACTAATAATACTTTTTTACCCAACCGCCCCAACTCGGGCCGCGTCGCCTCAAAAGGGGGGGGCCGGGCCCCCCCGGCCCGCACCGGCTTGGGAAGGATTTAGCGGGCCGCGGTCCAGCCCTTGTAGTCCTTCAGGTTCTCGGCCGTGATCAGCTTCGGGTCGAGCAGCACGGTCGGCTCCGTCGGCTTCTTGCCGGCCAGAAGTTCGGCCGCCATCGTCAGTGACTGGCCGGCCATCACATAAGGATCCTGCGAGGCCGAGGCCTTGATCATCGAGGTGCCGGAGGAGAGTTCCTTCTCGATATCGGGCGCGCCGTCGACGGCGGTGAAGATGAACTCCGAGCGGTTGAGTTGCTTGGCGGCAAGCTGGGCGCCGATCGCCGTCGGATCGTTGATGGCAAACACCGCATCGATCTTGTCGAAGCGGGTGAGCAGCGACTGGAACACCTTCAGGCCGCCGTCGCGCGAGCCTTCGGCATTCTGGTCGTCGGAGAGGATCTTGATGTCGGGATGCTGCGCCAGCACGTTCTTGCAGCCCTTCACCCGCTCCAGGATCGAGGACGATGCCGGTCCGTTGAGGATGACATAGTCGCCCTTGCCGCCGGTGTGGTCGACCAGGTACTGGCAGGCCTCTTCGCCGGCCTTGACGTTGTTGGTCATCACGGTGACGTCGGCGCCCGGCGCCGAAACGTCGAAGGCGGCAACGACGATACCCGCAGCCTGTGCCTTCTTCACCGCCGGCGCGATCGCCTTGGCGTCGACGGCATTGAGCATGATCACGTCGACACCGGCGGCGATGAACGAATCGACCTGCGAGACCTGCTTGTTGAGGTCATAGTCGGCCGACACCGAGGTCACCTCGACCTTTGGGTTGATCTTCTTGGCCGCGTCCTCGATGCCCTTGATGGTGGCGACGAAGAAGGGATTGCCGAGCAGGCCGACCGAGATGCCGACCTTATTGAGGTCCTTGGCCGAAGCAGGCGCGATGGCGAGCGACGCGAGTGCGACGCCGCAGAGCAGTTTGGCGATGGTCTTCATTGCTTTCCTCCGATTGCCCCGCGCCTCTCACGGTGCGTTACATGAAACCGGTCGTTGACGCCGGCGACTAAGGTCAATCACGTTCTTGCTCCTGCCTGGAGCCTGTAGCGGTCGAGGGCGACCGCCACGATGATGACCAATCCCTTGATGATGTACTGCCAGATGTCCGAAACGCCGGCCAAGATGAGCCCGTTGGAGAGCACCGCGATGATCAGGCCGCCAATCAGCGTGCCCCAGATCGAGCCGACGCCGCCGACGAAGCTGGTGCCGCCGAGGATGACCGCGGCAATGGCGTCGAGTTCGTAGGACTGGCCCAACTGCAAGCCGTTGGCGGCGTAGAGCCGGGCCGCCGACATGGCGCCGCCAAGACCGGCCAGCAGGCCGGAAACGCCATAGACGAAGAGCAGCACCAGCGGCACCTTGATGCCGGTCAGCCGCGCCGCTTCGGCATTGCCGCCGACGGCATAGATCCAGGTGCCGAGCACGGTGCGCTTGAGCACCAGCCAGGACAGCACCACCACCGACAGCGCGATGATGACCAGCCAGGGAATGCCGAACAGCGAACCGTTGCCGATAAAATCGAACGGCAGGTCCGAGTTGAACACCGTGGTGTCCTGGCCGAGCAGGCGGGCAACACCGCGCACCGCGGTCAGCGAACCCAGCGTGACGATGAAGGGCGGCAGCTTGATATAGGCGATGAGCAGCCCGTTGATGAGGCCGAAGCCGAGCCCGACCAGAATGGCCGCCGGCACGCCGAGCAAACCCCAATCCGGCACCAGCGACACCATCACCGCCACCATCGCCGATGCGGCGAGGATGGCGCCGACGGACAGGTCGATGCCGCCGGTCAGGATGACGAAGGTCATGCCGGCCGCCAGCACGATGTTGATCGACGACTGCTGGGTGACAATCAACAGGTTGGTCTCGGTCAGGAAGCGCGGGTTCAGGAACTGGAAGCCGGCCGCCAGCAGGATCAGCACCGGCAGCATGCCAAGGGCAGCGAAAGCCGTGCGCAGCCGTCGGCTCGTGCCGGTGGCCTGGCCGCCTGCGCTGATCTCGGTCGCCTTGTCGGTCATTGCTGAGCCGCTCCCGTTGCAAGTTCCATGATTTTCTCCTGGCTTAGCGGTTCGCCTTGCGATGCCGTCACCTCGCCCGATATCGTGCCGTCGCGCATCACCAGCACGCGGTCGGCAACGCCGATCACCTCGGGCAGTTCGCTGGAGATCATCAGGATGGCGATGCCCTGTTTGGCGAGATTGTCGATCAGCCGGTAGATTTCCGATTTCGCCCCGACATCGACGCCGCGGGTCGGCTCGTCGAGGATGACGACCTTCGGCTCGGTTTCGAGCAGGCGGGCGAGCAGCACCTTCTGCTGGTTGCCGCCCGACAGCGAGCCGGCATTGGCCTGCACCGAACTGGTGCGGATGGAGAGACCGGCAACGGCCTTGGAAGCGCGCCTTTCGGCGGCCGCGAAGTCGCGCAAGCCGCCGGCGCGCGAATCCCGCGCCAGCACGCCCATGCTGATGTTGTCGGAAATCGACATGTCGAGGAACAGGCCGAGTTCCTTGCGGTCCTCGGTCAGATAGGCGATGCCGGCATCGAGCGCCTCGCGCGGCGAGCCGATGGTTACAGGTTTGCCGTCGAGTTCCAGCGTGCCTGACACGCGCCTGTCGGCGCCGAAGATCAGCCGCGCAAGCTCGGTACGGCCGGAACCGACCAGACCCGCCAGCGCCAGCACCTCGCCCTTGTGCAGGTCGAACGAACAGTCTTTCAGGAGACGGCCGTCGGACATGCCACGCACCGAGAGCGCCACCGCGCGCTTTTCGTCCGGCGGCCGATGATCCTTCTTGTAGAAAGCCGACAGATCGCGGCCGACCATCATCGAGACGAGGCGCGAGGCGCTGAGGTCGGCACGTTCGAGCGTGCCGACATAACCGCTGTCGCGCAGCACGCTGACGCGATCGGCAAGCTGGTAGACCTCTTCCATGCGGTGGCTGATGTAGATGATGGCGATGCCTTGCGATTTCAGCGTCGCGATGACCTCGAACAGCCGGTCGGTCTCGCGCGAGGTCAGCGACGTCGTCGGCTCGTCCATGACGATGATGCGCGCATTGGTCGACAGCGCGCGGGCGATCTCGACCAATTGTCGCTCGCCGAGCGACAGGCTGGAGACCATGTCGCGGGCCGAAAAGGAGACGCCCAGACGCGCGATGATCTCCCTGGCGCGCCGGGTGCACTGGTCACGATCGACGATGCCGAAGCGTCGCGGCTCGTTGCCGAGGAAGATGTTCTGCGCCACCGTCAGATTGGGCGCCAGCGACAGCTCCTGATAGATCACCGCGACGCCGCTGGCGCGCGCCTTGATCGGATCGCCGGTCGCGGCCGGCATGCCGTCGATCAGGATCTCGCCACCGGCATCCGGCCGATAGGCGCCTGAAAGCACTTTCATCAATGTCGACTTGCCGGCGCCGTTCTCGCCCATCAAGGCGTGCAGCTCGCCGGCATGGACGCTCAGCGAGACATCGTGCAAGGCACGGATGGTGCCGAACGTCTTGGAGATGTGGCGCATCTCCAGCACCGGCTGGCGCACCGTCTCGGCCTTGGCAATCGCACTCATCGCGCGCCTCCCGCCACCGCACCAGCGACGCCCCGGTCCATGGTGGCGGCACGCCAATTGCCGCGATAGCCTGCCAACCCGGTGAAACGCGACGCGCGCACCGGCTCCGGAACTTCGGCGGCGAATTCGCGCCCAACGCTCTCGAAGGCGAGCGCCGCTGCACCGGTGGCACTGCCCTCCAGCGTGGCGCCCTGCAGGAAAGCCTGGTCGGGACGCAATTGCGCCAGCAGTCCGGCGAGCAGACCGCCCGTGTTCAGCCCGCCATCGACGATCACGGTGTTGTTCGAATGGATGAGATCGAGCGACAGATCGACCATCAGCGCGACGTAGAGCAGCGCCGTAGCCGCGCGTTCCTCGGCATTGGGCGCGCGCCCCGCCAGTCGGCCGGAATGCCCCGCCATCGGCCCGCCCGGCGCGAAGCTCGGCAGCGCCATGATGCCGGCATCGATCACCCGCTGCACCGCCGGGCCGGCGATCTCGCCTTGCCAGCCGGCGCTGATGGTTGCGAATTCACGCCCGCCCATGAAGCGGATGGTCGGCACTGGGCCGCCGCCGACATCGACATTGACCAGCATGTCGCGGTCCCGGTCGAGCGCGTCGAGGGGACAGGACGGATTGAGCACGACGACCCAGGTGCCGGTAGAAACGACGGTGACCGGGCCAAGCTCCTGCCGGCGATAGGCATGCAGCGCCGCATTCGAGTCATGGACGCCGTTGTGGATGGCGATCGGGCTTGCCGCAGCGCCGAGGCGCTGCTCGCCGATAACGGTGCCGGCGCGCTCGAAGGCAGGCATCCGGTCACGCCAGCCCTGCGCGTCGACCAGCGAGGAAAAATCTTGGCGGCGCGGCGCCCACAAATGCGAATGGCAGCCGAGATAGGATACTTCCGAGACCGCCCGTCCGCCAAGGCGCCAGCTCCAATATTGCGGATAGCCGAGGATCGATTTCGACGCGGCGAACGCGTCGGGCTCGACCTCCTGCAGCCACAGCATGTGGCGGCCGTAGTTGAAGCCCAGCGGCAACCGCGGCGAGAAGGTCTCGGCAAAGCCCGGAATGCGGCGATCGATCCGCGCGGCAATCTCGGCCGGCGGCTCTTGCTCGTAATCGAGGATCGGATGCGTCAGCGCCGCCTCGTCGACCAAGGCAAAGGTGCAGCCATGGCCCGAGACCATGACCCCTTCCACTCCATGACCATCGACCGCATCGGCAACGGCGCTGAGCGCCCAATGGTGGAGCGCCGCCTCGTCGAGCACGCTGAAGCCGCCTTGGCGCACCCATTTCGGCTGGGTCCGGCGCTCGTCGACAATGCGCCCGTCCTGGCCGAAGACGAACAGCTTCGAATTGGTCTTGCCGAAATCGAGGACAGCCACCTTCACTGGATGGCTCCCGAGGCTATCCGCACCATGACGCCGGCGTCTTCCAGCATGCGCGCATCGGCATCGGAAAGACCGTCGTCGGTGACCAGCGTGCCGATGCGGGAAAGCGGGAGCGCGACATTGCGCGCGTGGATCGACAGTTTGCGGCTGTCGGCCAGCACCACGATCTGGTCGGCGCAGAGGCTGAGATCGACGATCGAGCGCACCAGCAGCGGGTGCGATTCCATCACGCCTTCCTGGCCAAGGCCTTGCGCGCCGAGAAAGAATTTGGAGGCGTAGAAGGGCACGGCCTGGGTGAGCGAATGAATGATGCCGGGTTCGCGATGCAGATCACCGCCCGCAACCGTCAGGCTGCAATGGCCGTGGTCGCTGAGATAGGCCGCCAGCGGCATCGAGTTGGTGTAGAGGCGGATGTTGCGCTCGGCGAGCTTGACCCCGAGATGGAAGCAGGTCGAGCCGCCATGCACGATGACGGCGTCGCCGTCACGCACCATGGTCGCCGCGAGAGCGGCGATCTGCCGCTTGGCCTCGACCGCAAGGTCGCGGTTCTCGTCATAGGGCCGGGCGTAGGCGACACCGGCCTGGGAAGCGCCGTCGAGCGCCGAGATGCCGCCATAGACCTTCCGCGCTTCGCCGGCTTCGTCGATCCTGTCGATATCGCGCCTGACCGTCGCGGCTGAAACGCCAAGCCGTTCCTGCAGCTCGCGCACCGAAGCGAACGGACGATCCCGCAGCAGTTCGACGATCTGACGCTGGCGGCCGGAGTCGCTCAATTCTTTCCTCCCGGATGCCATTTCCATGGCAGTTGGCGCAACTTACTCAACATTAGCCGGATTGCAAGCGGGTTTTGATGATACTAGATCACTATTGACGTAGATCACTCGTATCTGCGATATCAGCGCCAATTCGACCCCGGCAACGGGATTTCGCGCAGGACACGGCCGAGCCGTTGGAGAAAAAGCGCCATGGCGACCCAAGCTGACGCGCAGGAACTGGCGGCCTTACGGGCGCTCTCGGCCAGCATCGGGCAGAGCCCGCATCTGACCCAGGCGGCAGGCGGCAACACCTCGCTGAAAGCCGGCGACACGCTGTGGATCAAGGCCTCCGGCACCTGGCTGAAGGACGCGCTGGTCGATGACATCATGGTGCCGGTGGCGATGGCGCCGTTGCTGAGAGCCGTCGAACAGCGCGATCGCGCCGCCGACCAGCCGCAAGGTTTCACCATTGCAGCGCTCAACCCGCGCGGCCTGCGGCCGTCGATCGAGACCACGGTGCACGCCCTGATGCCGCAGCGCGTGGTTCTTCACGTCCATTGCGTCGACACCATCTCACTTGCCGTGCAGGCCGATGGCGAGGCCGAGGTCGCCAGGCGGCTCGATGGCATCGACTGGGCCTATGTGCCCTATTTCCGGCCCGGCCTGCCGCTTGCACGCGGCATTGCCGAAAAACTGCGGCCTGGTGTCGACGTGCTGATCCTTGGCAATCACGGGCTGGTCGTCGCCGCCGAAACCGTCGCCGGGGCGGAGCTTCTGCTGCGCCGTATCAGGTCATTGCTGGCCCGGCCGGCGCGCGCGACCGCCGCACCCGACCTCGATGCCTTGGCGGCGCTTGCCGGCGACAGCTTCTACAGATTGCCGGCCGATGTCGAAGCGCATGCGGTTGCGCTCGACCCTGAGAGCCGCCGCATGGCGCAGGCCGGCAGCCTCTATCCGGACCACGTCATCTTCCTCGGCCAGGGCTCCATCGTGGCGAAACCGGGCGAGGCGGTGGCCGATGTCATTGCACGACTGGACACGTCGCCTGCGGCGATCCTGTTTCCCGGCGCAGGCGTGCTGATGCGCGGCGACGCCAGTGCCGGCGCCGATGCCATGCAACGCTGCCTCGCCGACGTGACCGCGCGGATCGACGTCGCAGCGCGGCTGAACTATCTCACCGCTTCCGAGAATGACGAGCTGGTCAACTGGGACGCCGAGCAATATCGCCAGAAGCTCAACGCGGCTGGCGGCTAGCATGGACATGATGCCACTTGTCATCGGCATCGACCTAGGCACATCAGGTGCGCGCGCCGTCGCCATGCGCCCGGATTTTTCCATAGCCGGGCATTCGGCCGTTCCACTCGACAGGTTTGGCCACGATGACCGAGCCCCCACGGCATGGTGGCAAGCGGTCAAGGCGGTGCTGACGGACCTGCTTTCCGGCATCGACCGCACGGCGGTCCGCGCCATCGCCATCGACGGCACCTCCGGCACGCTGCTGCCGGTCGACGCCGCCGGGCGGCCGCTGGCCGAACCGCTGATGTACAACGACAAGGTCGATGACGACGACATTCTGGCCGCGATCGACCGCACCGCGCCGGCTGCAAGTGCAGCGCACGGAGCGACATCCGGCCTCGCCAAGGCCCTGCGCTTCCAGCATCTGCCGGGCATTGCGGCGGTGCTGCATCAGGCCGACTGGATTGCCGGAAACTTCTCCGGCCGCTTCGACGTCAGCGACGAGAACAATGCCCTGAAGACAGGCTATGATGTCGAGGCCCGCCGCTGGCCGGAATGGATCGCCGCGACCGGAATGCGCGTGGAGTTGCTGCCGCGCGTGGTCGAGCCGGGCGAAGTCACCGGCGCCCTCACCGCGGAAGCCGGGGAACTGTTCGGCTTGCCGCGCGATGTGGCCGTCGTCGCCGGAACCACGGATGGCTGCGCCTCGTTCCTGGCGACCGGTGCTGCCGCGATCGGCGACGGCGTCACCGCGCTGGGATCCTCGCTGACCATCAAGATCCTGTCCGACCGGCCGATTTCGGCGCCGCGCTTCGGCATCTACAGCCACCGGCTCGGCAACGCCTGGCTGGCAGGCGGTGCGTCGAATTCCGGCGGCAAGGTGCTGGCTCAGCATTTTCCGCTCGCCCGTATCATCGAACTCAGCGCAAAAATCGACCCGGAGACCGACACCGGCCTCGATTACTATCCGCTTCCCGCCACGGGCGAACGATTTCCGATCGCCGATCCGGCGCTGCCGCCTCGCCTTGCACCCCGGCCGGCGGACGACGCCGATTATCTGAAAGCGATGTTCGAAGGCATCGCCGCGATCGAAGCGCTCGGCTATGACAGGCTTGCCGAACTCGGCGCGCCCGCGCTGATATCGGTCAGGAGCGTCGGAGGCGGGGCGGCGAACCCAGCCTGGACGGCAATCCGGCGGCGCAGGCTCGGCGTCGATTTCCTGCCCGCGCTTTCCGACGAGGCCGCCGCCGGCACGGCGCGGCTGGCGCTGATGGGTGCAAGCCGGGCAGGACTCCTATGAGCGCGAAAACGATCGAACGTCTCGACGGCATCGGGCCGCTGGCGGAGCGCTACGACGTGTTCCTGCTCGACCAGTTCGGCGTGCTGCATGACGGCACACGGCCCTATCCGGGCGCGGTGGCAGCGCTGTCGGCGCTGAAGCGCGCCGGCAAGACCGTGGTGCTGGTTTCGAACTCCGGCAGGCGGGCACGACCCAATGAAAGCCGGCTCATAAAACTCGGCTTCGAAGCGGGAAGCTGGGATCATTTCGTTTCTTCCGGCGAGGTGGCGTGGCGATCCTTCAGGGAGATGGCGATGTCGGGGAAGCTGCGCCCAGGGACAAAATGCCTGCTGATCAGCCGTGAAGCTGACCGCTCCGCGATCGAGGGCCTGCCTTTTGTGCTGACCGGGTCCGGCGATGAGGCCGAACTGGTAATGATCGCGGCCAGCGAGGGTGACCGCTTTGACCTCGACCATTATCGCAGGCTATTCGCGCCGGCTGCAGCGCGGCGGGTGCCGTGTTTCTGCACCAATCCCGACATCATCATGCTGACGGCCGTTGGCCCTCGCTTCGGCGCCGGCCGTCTGGCCGATCTCTATGAAAGCCTGGGCGGCAGCGTTACCCGAATAGGCAAGCCCGACAAGGCGATTTTCGACGCCGCGCTGGCGCTGGCCGGCGAGCCGGACCGTGGCACCGTGGTCTGTGTCGGCGACAGCGTCGAACACGATATATCGGGGGGAAACAGCACCGGCATCGCCACCGCGCTGGTGCTGAGCGGAATACTGGCGGACACACCGGATCTCGCCGCTGTTTTCGACGAACAGCAGGCCTGGCCGGACTACATCACGGAGAGCTTCAGCTTCCGCTGACCGCTTCCAGCATGCGCCGCGCGCTCTCCTCGTCGGTGATCAGGATGGTTGGGGCGATGAGGGTCATGGCGCCGAGCAGCGCTTCGGTTTTCTCCTCGCCACCGGAGGTGAGGATACGGATCGGCGCCTTGCGCAGACGATCGACATCCACCGACATCACGTGGCTGTTGACGGGATGGTCGACCAGATCGCCATTGCGGTCGAAGAAATGGAACAGGAGGTCACCAACGGCGCCACGCGCAAGCAAGGCCTCCCGATCCGCCTCCTTGAGAAAGCCGCCACGAGAGAAGGTGGTGGCGGAGGCGATCCCGCCGACGCTCAGCAGAACGGCATCGAGCACGTCGGCCATTTCGAAAATCTCCTGCAGGCCGCAGCGCTCGATCAGTGCGATCTTGGTCTCGACGCTGTCGACGACGGCTGGTGTCGGCATCAGATAGCCGTCGCCCTGGAATATCTGAGCGAAGCGCCAGGCGAACTCGGCTGGGTTGACCCGGCGCACGACGCCGACACCGCCAAGCAGCGAAATCACCTTGAAGTCGGTGAGCGACTTGGCGCTGATGAAGGGCAGGCTCGAGAACAGCGTCTGCCCCCAGCCGACGCCGACCCGCATCCCGGACTTCATCGTGTCCGACAGGAAACTGCCGGTCTTGGCGCTGATCGCTGGTATCGGATCAGCGTTGGGTGCCGAAAGCGGCGCCACCAGCGCCTGCTGCAGCCCGAACGTCTTCTCCAGCGCGCGCTCAAGCCGCACGATTTCCGACAATTCGCTCTCGATGGTGATCTTCACTTCGTTGCGCGCCCGGGCATCCGCCAGCATGCGCACGATGGTGACGCGACCGACGCCGAGCACGTCGGCGATCTCGTTCTGCGTCATCTGTTCGACGAAATACATCCAGGCGGCGCGAATCCTGAGGCGATCCGTCCGGCTTTCGCTGGCGACCTGCTCGGTTGCCTCGCCTCGACCGTCTTCGCTTTCGCCCTGTCGTCGTCTGCCCAAGTCTGTCTCTCCCCCTGCGGCGACGGACGAGCGCGCTGCCGCCGATTCTGCATGCTGGTCTAGTATCGCCTATTGATCTACCAATCGATAGGAACAATGTAGAGAGTGGCGGCTGCCCCGGTTGGCGGCTATCCGCAGCAAATTTCAAGGCGATCCGCGATGCTCCGACAAATCTCCGAAGATGTCCGCGTCAATCTGAAGGACCGGCTGCGGGAAGTCCGCGAAATCATCCGCCAGAGCCGCCATGACGGCAGCGGCGATGCCAGCATCCTGCGCGAAGCAACCAGCCATCTGCCGCCGTTTCCAGGCAAGGGCATCGAAGGCCTGCTCAGCCATGCCGCGAGTGCCGTCGACGAAGCGCTGTCGATCGCTGAAGCTTTCGTCCCGCATGAGCGCCCGATCAAGGTGGACGGCACGACGGTGAAGGGCCTCGGCACCTATTTCCCGGTCGGCAACGAGGATCGCCAACTGGACGCCGAACGCCTGTTCCGGCGCGATATGTATTATCTGACCAAGGCGGTTCTTGCCGGCCTGAACATCGACAATGCCCGCATCCACGAAGCCGATTTCGCGGCCGTCCATGCCACGATGCGCAAGCGGCATGGCGATCTGCTGGCCGCGTTGGCCGCGCCAGGTGCCGGACTGCAGGCAATCGCGGCCACCTGTTCGGCGCTGCTGGTCGAGTGCCTCGGCCAGCGTCCGGTCCGCTTTGCCGAAACGATGTCCGAAATGCCGGCGGTGGTGGGCAGCAGCGCGCTTGACGTAAGCTGCCTGGCACCGCTCGCTTTGGCCTGCGGCCTGGCGACCGCCGGCAGGGACGGCGCGCCGGAGCCGGATATGCTGGAGATCGCGATACTGGCGGCGGATATTCGCCACGACCGCATCGTTCAGGCCTGCGCCAAGGCAAACCCGATCGCTGAACTGACACCGGTGTTCGCCACCTTGCTTGCCCATCTGCCGTAGTTGGCCGGCCTGGGCTAGCCTTCAGCGGCCATGGCCATGATCGCTTTCTTGGCGCGCTGGATGGAAGCCGGGCTCATCGAGAGTTCGGTCAGCCCCATCTTCACGAATGTCGCAATGAGATCCGGACGGCCGGCCGCCTCACCGCACATGCCGACCATGATACCGGCGGCGACGCCGGCTTTTGCCGTCATTTCGATCGCCGACATGACGGCTGGATTGGTGACATCGTTGAGCTTGGCGACGGTCGGATTGAGCCGGTCCGCGGCCATGATGTACTGGGTCAGATCGTTGGTGCCGATCGAGAAGAAAGCGACCTCCTTGGCCAGCGTCGGGGCGATCAGCACGGCGGCCGGGGTTTCGATCATTACGCCGAGATCGAAGGTCGCATGCGGCACGCCTTCGGCTTTCAGCTCGGCCGTGCATTCGTCAACCAGCACGCGCGTCTGCCTGACCTCCGAGAGGTCGGACACCATCGGCAGCATCACCTTGATGTTGCCGTGCACGGCTGCGCGCAGCAGCGCCCGCAGTTGGCGCTTGAAGATGTCGGGCCGGTCGAGACACATGCGGATGCCGCGCCAGCCGAGGAAGGGGTTTTCCTCGTCGGGAAATTCGATGCCGGCAATCGGCTTGTCACCGCCGATGTCGAGCGTGCGTACAATGACCGGATAAGGCGCAAAAGCCTTGGCCAGCGCCGCATAGGTCTCGGCCTGCATGTCTTCCGAGGGCAGATGCATATGGCGCATGAACAAAAGCTCGGTGCGGAACAGGCCGATGCCCATGGCACCAGCCTCTTGCGCCGCTTCGATTTCCTCGAGTGAGCCGATATTGGCCGCGACCTCGATGATCCTGCCGTCGGCGAGCTTCGGCGTCACCGTCTTGAAGATGGTCAGGCCGGCGCGCTCCTTTGCCGCCGCTTCGACGCGGCCGGCGAAATCGGCACGGGTCGCCTCGTCGGGGTCGATGATCACATGGCCGGCATTGCCGTCGAGCGCGACGTCTCGCGCGGTGCGCAAGGCATTGACCTGGCCGCCGAGGCCGAGCACTGCCGGAATGCCGTGCGAGCGCGCGATGATGGCGATGTGCGAGGTGGCGCCGCCATGGCCGCACACCACGCCGCCGATACGCTTCAGCGGCGCGCGTGCCAGATCCCAGGCGCCGATGTCATCGGCAATCAGGATAGCCCCTTCGGGTATGTTTTCGAGGCTGACATCGTCTTGGCCCAGCAACACGAGGCAGATCTGCCGCCCGACCGCATGAACGTCATCCGCCCGCGCGTTGAGATAGTGATCGTCGACCGCGCTGAATTCGGCGGCAATGGTGGAGGCGGCGGTGATGACGGCGGAGACCGCGTCATTGCCGCCCTTGATCAGGCCCTCGGCCTCACCAGTCAGGCTATCGTCGGCGGCGATATCCCTGAGCGCGGCGACGATGCCGCGGTCTCCAGCCGACAGGCTGTCCTGCGCCAACGCATTATCCATACGGGCCTGGACCGCGCCGACGGCCGTGCGGAACCTGTCGATCTCGCCTTCTATCTCCTCGGCCCGCAACACGCGGCCCTGTCCGGCGATATCGGGTGGAAAATGCGCAAAGGCCGGGCCGATGGCGAAACCTTCGCTGGCGGCCACGCCACGCAGGCGGTTTGCCCCGTCAGGTGCCGCCGGCACGGATCCGGGCGCGGGTGCCGCTTCCTGCCCGGCATCGTTCGCCGGGCTCTGCGCCTCCGCTTCATCATCGAGGCCGGCCCGCGGATTCTCGAGATAGCCGATCAGCGCCTCGAGTGCCTCGATGGCATCGGCGCCATTCGCCCGCACCGTGACTTCCTGGTTCTCCTTGACCGCCAGCAGCATCAGCTTGACCGAACTCTTGGCGCTGACCGCCTTGCCGTCCTTGACCAGTTCGACGTCGGATTCGAAGCCCTTGGCGAGCTTCACGAACCGCGTCGCGGGACGGGCGTGCAAACCTTCATGCACTCTGACGATGGTCGAGCGTTCCATGGCAATACTCTGGTTTTGGGCGCCGCTCCCAACATAGGCCACGGCGCGAATGCTGTCAGGCGGCGATGGTGATGATTGCGCCGGTCTTCAGGGCGGCCACCAGCGCTTGCGGGTCGACTTGCGACGCACAGATCTCGCCCGGCCTCTCGGCCTCGGTAGCGCCGTTGAACGAGATGACGACATGGCCCATTTCCAGCACCTTGCTCCACGCGCTGGAGCCGACCGCTGTGATAACAGCGACAACCGGGCCGAGGGTGATCGAAGCGCCCTTGGCGGGCGCTCCGTCACTTGGTCCCTGCTCCGCCTTGTGGAGCACCGAAACCTCGGCAAGCTCCGGCGGCGAGCCATCCGCAAACAGGATGACCACGCCCCCTTCGGCAAGGTCCGCCACTTCGGGGCCGATGGCAGTGACCCGTGTTCTCAACAGAACCGTCATATGGCGAACCTCATTTTCTCAACTTTCCCTAGAGCGGTGAACCGCTCTAACTCTTTGTTTTGACGCAATTTCCAAGGGAAAGCATTATGCGCTTTTCCCAGAGTTGCCTTAGAACACGATCAGGCTGACGACCCAGGCGATCAGCACCGAGACCGGCCCCATGATCTGGCGGCTGATGAGCACCGCCGGAACGCCGATTTCGATCGTCTTCGGCTTGGCCTCACCGAGCGCCAGGCCGACGGGGACGAAGTCGCAGCCCACCTGGGTATTGTAGGCAAACAGCGCCGGCAGTGCCATTGCCGGCGAAATCGTGCCGTTGGCGATCTGCGGGCCGATGATGGCGACGCCGATGACCTGCGCGATGACAGCGCCTGGCCCGAGAATGGGCGACAGGAACGGCAGGCCGCAGATCGCCGAGATGATCAGCAGGCCGACGATGTTGTTGGCCAGCGGACCCATCGGCTGCGCCAGCACATCGCCGATGCCGGTATACAGGATCAGACCGATGAGCATGGTCACGAAGGCCATGAACGGCAGCACGTTGCGGATGACCTGGTCGATGGTGCGGCGGCCGGCATTGAAGAAGATGCCGACGATACGTCCCATGACCCGGCCGATCGTGCTGATGAGGCCGATCAGCCCACCCTCGCTCGGCAGCGGCTGTGGTGCCGCGGCCGCATTGTTGCTTGAACTCATCGCTGCTGCTCCCCCTGCAGTCGTGACCGTTTCGGATCCGTCCGCCATTGTGATGTTGGCCGGCTTCACGCCCGAAACGTAGATGTCCTCGGTGATGAACTGGGCCAGCGGCCCCGATTGACCGACCGGCGTCAGATTGACGGTCGGGATGCGCTTGCGCGGATAGACGCCGCATCGTGCGGTGCCGCCGCAATCGACGACCACCACCGCCATCTCGCTTTCGATCGGCGGCGCCCTGAAGCCGTCGACGGCTTCGCCACCGGTCATGTCGGCAATAAGCTGTGCCACCGGGTGGATGCCACCACCGGTGACGGAAACAACCTTGCTGCGCTGTTCGGTCGGCTCGATCACGAGCGGGCCACCCCAACCGGTCTTGCCCCGGGAGATGCGTACGGCTTTATATGTCTTGGCCATGATGTCCTCCCCGCCCTTACAGCTCGACGCCCTGGCGGCGTGCCATGATGGCGGTGATGCGTTCGGTCAGCATGCCCTTGAGCAGGATGACGACGAGACCGACGATTGCGTACCAGATCGCCACCTTGACGTGGTAACCGGCAACGACGACGCCCTTCTTTTCCAGCTCCAGCAGCGCAACGAGAATGCCGCCCCAGACGAAATACTCGCCGGGATTGATGTGCGGGAACAGGCCGAGCGGCGGGTGCACATAGGACACGGCCGCGTCATAGAAGGCCGGCTTGTGCTTTTCTTCCAGGAACGATCCGAACGTATAGGCCATCGGATTGGTGAGGAAGAACACCGCCAGCAGCGGCAACAGCGTGTAGCGCGTCAGCGCGATCCGGCCGGCGCCGCGCGCCAGGCCATGCACGCGCTCTTCGCCGACCAGTTCGGTGACGGCGTAGAAGGCCGTCATCAGCACCACCAGCGTCGGGATGATGCCGGTGACGAAGCCGGCGAAGACCTCGCCGCCCTTCTGGAAGATGCCGATGAAGTACTTGCCGATGGCGGTCAGCCAGCCGAGCTGCTCTTCCTGCTGGACGTCCTTCAGCTTTTCCTTGAACTGATCGACGGTGATCGGTCCGCTGTCCGCTTGTGCGAGGACAACGAGATGGTCGGAGGCATGCTCGACTGCGAGCTTGCCATGCAATGCGGCATCCGAGACCATGGCACCTGCGACATGCAGATTGTGCACGGCCATGTCGGCATGCTGCGCCAACAACGAAAATACAGACATTTCTCCTCCTTATGCCACCCGCCGGTTGATCCCAGTCGGTGCGCGGCGTCCTCTATCCCTTTGATTTAGAGCCCGAAATCCTGCGGCCCTAAGCCCTTGCTATGTTCAAGCCGGACAGGCCCGGCTTCTTCCCCGGCTCCGACCGTGTCTTGTCGATCTGCTCGATCGCCCGTTTCACGGCCTCGGCCACACCGGGTTCCCCCTCCCCCATGATTGCAGGGTTGGACCGGAGTTTATCGAGGGGAACACCCTCGAATTCTTCATGTCTTTTGAATTTGGTGAAGACGGAACGGCCGCTCATCACCATCAGGCGGCGCACGACCAGATCAGGCGTCACCACGACGAGCGCGATGGTGCCCTTGGCCAACCGGCCGCGAAAATTGCCGGCTCCGACGAAGCCATCCTTGTACTGGTCGGTGACGCCCCTGAAGACATCCGAATAGTGCCGCACCTGCAGCCAGACGCCGAGCGACTGCAGCGCCCACACGATAACCAGCAGAAGCAGTCCCCACTGCCAAATCGCCATTCGGTTCTCCTCCCGAAGCCTCAGTTGAACCGCACCTTGGACCGGCGCGTGACAACAGCAAAGTGAGAACATTTGTTTCCGAGAATGTCAATATGTATGATATTGGCCTCGGCTGCGGTCATCTACAAGGGCGCTGACCGATTTCGGCCGTGGCGCTGTTGTGCTAGGCTGACCGGGAAACAGGATACGAGGAACATGGAGCTGCCCTTCAGGGACGAGCTGGCCTTGATGCCGGATCTTCGCCATCGGCTGCGGCAGCTGCGCTGGTTCCGCGCCACCTTTCGCGGCAGCGCCAAGGTGGTCTCGGACACGTTCGGCGTGCGCTTCGAGATCGACGAGGCCAAGCTCACCAGAGCCTTTCTCGACTGGGTCGAGATCATGGAAGCGCAGAAGCGCTTCGCCGCGATCGACCGCGCCGACTTCATCGTCTTTGCCGCCGGCCTCGTGCTGCGCGAGTTGATAAAACAGGCGCCGGCAAAAGAAATATCCGGCCTCACCCAACTGATCGAGACGGAAACGAACGCCGGCACGCTGGAAATCGTCCGCTTCTGGCCGGAGGGTTTCCTCTACACCAACTACTGCGTCTCGGTGATTTCGGCGATCCACGAGCAGGAATTCGGCACGGCACCCGGCATCGACAAATGCGCCGACGATTTGCGCACATGGTGGTCCTATCGCGAGAATGTGACCGAGATGCCGGCCTATGCGGTGGCTTTCCTCGACCGCTTTCTCGGCGCCGAACCGAACTGGATCACCCCAGATCGCGCGCAGTCCCGGCAAGCCATGCAACGGGCGCTCGGGTCTTCCCGTGCGAGCGATGCGTTGCGCCAGCTTTGAGCCCGCTCTTCGCGCCCCCAAAACGCACGCGCTATTGAACATTTGACTTTTTGCCGATAGCGATGTGCGAAAATTGACTCGAGAGGGAAACGCGTGGCGCGACCAAGGCCTATTATTTTCGATTGCGACGGCGTTCTTGTCGACAGCGAGCCGCTGGCCGCCCGCGCCTATGAGCGCGTCTACGAAAAGCACGGCATGCCCGGTGTCAACACCAGCATCATCGCCCAATGCGTCGGCATGAAGCAGTCCGATATCATCGCCAGGATCAAGGAATTGACCGGGCACCAATTTCCGGCGGCGGCGGACGGCGACATCTGGGCCGAGACCAAGGTGCTGTTCTCGCAGGAATTGAAGCCGACACCGGGAATCACTGCGTTTCTCGCGACGCTTGCGGGCGACCGCTGTGTCGCCTCGTCCTCCTCCGTCGAGCGCATAAACCACAGCCTTGCCGTGACCGGGCTGGCGCGTTTCTTCGGCGACGCGATCTACAGCTCCTCGATGGTCAAGAACGGCAAGCCCGCGCCGGACATCTTCCTCTTCGCGGCGGACAAGATCGGCGCCAATCCCGTTGACTGCATCGTCATCGAGGACTCGCCCTTCGGCATCCAGGGCGCTGTCGCCGCCGGCATGACGGCGATCGGCTACACCGGCGGCGGCCATACCTATGCCGAGCACGCCGCGCGGCTGACAGCTGCCGGTGCCGATTTCGTCTGCGCCGACTGGCAAGAAGTTAGCCGGCAATTGGCTAGGTTTGGTGTGCCGGCCTAGTTTAGGCGATACTTTGTGAATCCACGGCTGGCCCATTCGCCAGGCGGCACCAATGAGCCCACACGGAAGTTGAAGGACAGGACCTTGGTCGCATCGGCGTCGACTTCGCATCGGAAATTTAGGTTATACCAGGCGTTTCTGGTGCTGAAGGCGGCCTGCGGAGGATTGAGAACATTGCCTTTGTCCAGCGTGATGGTTGGCACCCATTTGACCGTATAGTCGGCAGTTTGCAATTCCCGGCTCAGAACGTTGCCGCAAAGGGTGGCCACGCGCTGACCGCGCGGCACATTCTCCATGGAGCTTGTAGCGAACGCATTGCCGGTTGCCCCTTGCGAGTAAAGCTTTCTGACGCCAGGAAGGCCGGAATAGATCGGTGATCCCGCAAGGGCGTTGTTGGTGGGATTTGACCTTCCAGCATTCCCGCTCGGCGCTTTGAAAGCTTTTGCGGGTTTGAACGTCATTGTCTTGGCAGGTTTGGCTTTGGGCTTTGCCTTTTCGGTCGAGGCTGGAGGCGCCGGCTTGTCACCGGTCTCAGCCGTCAATGGCTTTGGCGTCACGACGGCTTGCTTTTCGTCGGGTTGCGGTGCGGGTTCCTGTTTGTCCGGCTGCTGTTTGTCGGTGTCCTCGGTCGCCTGCTTCTCCTCGCTTTGCGCGGGCTTTTCGTCCGGCGCAACGGTGGCTGGCTTCTCGTCAGACTTGCTGGGCTCTGCCTTCTGCTGTGGCGTTGCAGCCGGGGCGGGCTGGGTCGGCGCGGGTGTCGGTGCTACAGGCGGCTTCGGCGCCTCATCCTTGGCCGGCGACGGCGTGTTGGGTTTAGCGCTGCTTCCGTCGAGCGATTTCTCCGGCCCGGTATCTTTCTGGCCGTACTGGAAAACGCGCTTCAAAACCTGGTCGTCTGGCGGTTTCGGCGGTTCCGGAGGCGGCTTTTGTTCAGGCGGCTTTTCAGCCTTCTTTTCAGGTGTCGGCTCCGGTGGCTTTGGAGCAGGTTTCGGCTTGGGCTTTTCGGGCGGGGGCACGATCGCGACATTGACGGGCTGTTCCTGCTGAGCCGGCTGCTGCTCGGGTCTCGGCAGGCCATAGACCAGAAACGCCGCGATGAGTGCATGCAGGATCAGCGATGCGGGCAAAGCCCACAGCAGATGCCGCCGCCGTTCTCCTGTTTCGCCCTTCATCCGCACCGATGTGGAATGAAATGGCGGCGGCTTCAAGCATAGGTAGTGGATTGGCTTGATTTAACCGCTGACAGGTTGGTGATCGGATGACGACGCGCAGACCCCAGGTCAGCCAGTTTGCCGCTGGCGCGGGATCCTGTCCAGAAACCGTTCGTCCAGCCGTGTCTCGCCAAACCAGTTCAGCCGGTTGATGCTGATAAAGCCGGCATCGATCGCCTCGTTTTCGTCACCCGGCTCACTTGCATGAGCGCGCCCGCGCGGCACGGTGATGACCGTGCGTTCGCCGTCGCTTTCCACGATCTCGGCCTTGCGGGCGATCTTGTCGCGGCCGATGCGCGGCTGCCGGATTTCGGCCGGCAGCAAGGTCGGCAGGTTGATGCTCAGCCAATGCCCCTCAGCGGCCCAGTCGGCGCGCGATTGCCACAATGAAGCGATCAGCGCGCCAAGCCATTGGTCGTCGCCATCGGTGAAATCAGGATTTTTCACGCGTGAGAAGCCGATGGCTGGAACGCCCCAAAACGTCGCCTCCCGCGCAATGCCGAGCGTGCCGGAATAGGCAAGGTCCTCGGCAACGTTGCGGCCATCGTTGACGCCCGACAGCACAAGGCCCGGTTTGTCGGAATCGGCGAACAGCCAGGTCATGGCGCTTACCACGCAATCGGCCGGGGTGCCGGAACAGGAGTACCAGTTCGGCTTGACGCGCCCCATGGTCAACGGCCTGGCAATCGTCAATGACGAGCCGGCAGCAGTGCGCTTGCCGTCGGGCGCGACCACCCAGACATCGTCGCTCAACCCGCCGGCCGCATTGACCAGACGGGCAAGCCCCGGCGCTTCGATGCCGTCGTCGTTGCAGATCAGAATTCTCATCGTTTTTTCGCCTCCGACACCACTATGCGCTGGCCGGTGCGGCATTGCGTGCGCAACGACGGGATGTGGGTTTGCAGATCGCCGAGAAGGTCCGGCGTGCAGGAATGACCGAGTGCTGCGGGACGCCCGGCCTTCTCCCAGATGTCGACATTGCCCGACAGCGTCGGATGGGTCGGCATGCGCACCCAGTCCGCCCGGCCGGCCTTGTGCAACAGATCGCCCGGCGAACCTGACGGCAGATGGCCGGTAAGCAGCACCGGAAAACCGGAATGGTCGGCACGCGGCAAGAGGCGCGACGACGGGCCGGCCTCACCCATACCGTCATCCGCCAGCAACGGCATTGGCGGCAGGGGATCGGCATCGGTCCAGTCGGCTGCGTCTTGCAGGCGGCGAAGCAAGAGTTCTGAGACACCTGGCAACAGGGATGCGGTGGCGCCGATCTGCGCTTCCAGCGACGAACGCATGCCGGCATGGATGGCGAACGGCCCCGGCAAGGCCGCGATCAGCTCCAGCGACCGACCCGAGAGCGGCGTCGGCAAAAGACACCCGCCCGAATGCGTCGCAACCCACTGCGATATTTCGAGCGCCCGCGCCGCCCCCGGCACCGGATCGGCGCCATAGGAAGCATCGAGGACAAGCAGGTCGCAGTGCGGGATCGCGTCCATGACGAAGACATTGCTGTCCGGCACCACATCGGCCGAATAGGCGACGCGGCTCTCGCCATCGTCCACGGCAAACCAGACGCCGCCCACCACATGCCCGGAGCGTCCCGTCCGGATCGTGAGATTTCCGCTCTTCAGCGTATCGCCGGGTTCGAACAATTCGATGCGGTCTTCGGGAAAAGGGAACCGTCTGAAATCCTCGGGCTCAGCATAGCCGGCGAGCGTGGCGGGCGCCTCATTGCGGGTCTCCGCCGTCATGAAGATCGGGCCGGCATAGCCGCGCGACAGCAGCCAGCTCAGCGCGCCGACATGATCCTCATGGGCATGCGAGACGAACAGCGCATCGATGTCGGCGGCCGACCCGTTCAGCGCCGGATAGTAGTCCGCCCCCGAGGCGCCGACCTTGATGCCGACGTCGAGCAGGATGCGATCCTTGCCGCTGCTGACAGCAAGACTGGTGCGGCCCTTTTCGCCAAAGCCGCCGAGTAGGTCGAGCATCATCACGATGCCGCCCCCACCGCCGGGATCAGCCAGCCGGACCTTATGCGCAGACGCGCCCGGGACCCGCTTTCCAGCATGACTGGGTCGGGCTGTTCGAAGTGCAAGGTGATGTCGGGACTGGTCGAAGGCGTGAATTCGATACGCGCCGAGCCACCCTGATAGATCACCCGCTTGACCAGGCCATCGAAGCCGGGGCCATCCGGCGAAACGTCGAGATCGGCTGACCGGCAGCAGATCTTGGCGCCAGCGCGCGGCCGCTCGCCTGGCCGGCAGCGGACAATCAGTTCAGTCCCGAGAACCCGGACCTTGCAGTGGCCCGCCTGCTCCGCGCTCAGCACGTCGGCGGGCAGCAAAATGCCTTGCGAAATGAAGGATGCGACCATTTCATTTGCCGGCTCATGATAGAGCTCGCGCGGCGTCGCCAGCTGGGCAAGGCGCCCGCCATCCATCACCGCGATGCGGTCGGCCAATGCCATCGCCTCGGCCTGATCATGGGTGATGTAGACGATAGTGGTGCCGGTGCGCTTGTGGAAGGATGCGAACTCGTCCTCCATCGATGCCCTCAGATGCACGTCGAGATTGGCGAGCGGCTCATCGAACAGCACTAGCGAGGGCGCGGCGACAAGGCAGCGCGCCAGCGCCACGCGCTGGCGCTGGCCGCCGGAAAGATTGGCCGGCCGACGCTCGCCCAGCCCTTGCAGATTGACAAGGGCCAGTGCGTCTTCAACCTTCCGGCGGGCGACGGCCTTGTCGAGCTTCGCCACCTTCAGCGAATAGCCGATGTTCTCGGCCACCGTCATATGCGGCCACAGCGCATAGTTCTGGAAGACGATGCCGACGCGCCGCTTTTCCGGCGCGACGCTGCCGCCCTTGCCCGACACGACCTCGCTGCCGATGCGGATTTCGCCCGACGTCACTTTCTCGAATCCGGCGACGAGCCTCAGCAACGTCGTCTTGCCGCAGCCGGAAGGGCCGAGCACTGCCAGGAACTCGCCGTCGGCGACGTCGATCGACACGTCCTTGACGGCATCGAAATTGGCGAAGCTCTTGGTCACATTGTCCAGGCTCAATCGCGCCATGGCAGCACTCCGGTCGGAAGGTAGGGGGCAAGCAGATTGGTCACCAGCATTAGCACGAAAGTGACCGCCACGGTGATGACGGACATCGCCGCCGCATAGTTGGAATCGCCGCCCTGCTCGAAGGAGAACATCACCACGCCGATCGTTTCTGAGCCCGACGACCACAGCAGTGCCGAAACGGTAAGTTCGCTTAAGGCCGTCATGAAGATCAGCAGGCCACCGGCGATCGCCGCCGGTGCCACCAAGGGAAAGATGATCGTGCGCATGCGGGTGAACAGCCCGGCGCCTGCCACTTGCGCCGCTTCCTCCAGCGCCCGGTCGATCTGGTGATAGCCGCTGATGGTTGGCCGCAGCGCCAGCACCAGGAAGCGGGCGAGATAGGCGTAGAGGATGATCCAGACCGTGTTGTAGAGCTGGATGCCGGTCAGCGGGATCGGCCGCAGGAACATGAGCAGCGAGGCGATCGCCAGCACCACACCGGGCAGAGCATAGGGCAGTTCCACCGACAGATTGAGCAGCCGCACCCAGCGCTGCTTGCCCCAGGCGATCAGATAGCCGATCGGCACGGCGACCAGGACCGCGAAGAACGCAGCCGCGATCGACAGCCAGAAGCTGTTGAAGAAGGCACGGCTGGCGGCATCATGCTCGAACAGCACGAAGCGATAATTGTCGAAGGTTGCCGTCTTGGCGGTGAGCGCGATGCCGTAGCCCGGCACCAGCGATGTCAGAACCAGCCCGAACAGCGGCAGGAACAGCACCACGATGATCAGCAGCCACATGCCGGCCTGCACGGCCGGCCGCCATCGGCCGAGTTCGTATGGCTCAGCCGCCAGCGACGTGGAGCTGATGCGATAGTCCCGGCGGCGGCTCATGATCTCCTGGGCAAGGATGCCCGCCATGGCGATGATACCGATCAGCACCGACAGGAATGCGGTTTCGCCGAGCACGGCGGGGCCGCCGCCGGCCAGCTTCTGATAGATCAGCGTCGGCAGCACGAGATAGTTGGCGGGAATGCCTAGAAAGGCCGGAATGCCGAAATTGCCGACGCAGGAGACGAAGGCGAGTGCGGCGGCGGCCATGATCGAGGGCGTCATCAACGGCAGCACGATGGTGACCAGCATGGTGAACCAGCCGGCACCGCCCGCCCGCGCCGCTTCGATCAGTTCGCGCGGCAGCTTGCGCAGGCCGGCGCGCACCAGCAGGAAGACCAGCGGGCCATACTGCACGCCGAGCAGCAGGATGATGCCCGATGTCGAATAGAGCGGGTTCCTGGTCCCGAGCGGCGGTGCCGCCCCGAACAGCTTGAGGAACGGGCTTGCCGGGCCGAACAATTGCAGCCAGGCCAGCGCCGTCACCTGCGGCGCGATCATCAGGGGCATGACGTAACAGAGCACCATGGCGCTGCGAGCGCGGATATCGGTCAGCGTAACGAGCACTGCCACCAGCGTTCCCGACAGCACCGCAAGCAGGGTGCCGCCGATACCGACGACCAGTGTGTGCCAGGTGGCGATCCAGGTCGCCGGACTGGCGAGCCCCGCCTTTATCGCGACGGTCGACAGCGTGCCGCCGGGTGCCACGATTTCCTTGATCAGGCGCAGCATCGGCAGCAGCGAAAGCAGGACGATGACGATGGCCACCGCCGCCGTCAGGGCCATTTCCTGGCCCCGGCTTTCCCTGATCCGTGTTGACATGATTGCGTTTCCTGGGATCGATCGGCCGATGCGCTCGGATTTCGCAGTCGGCATGCCGCTAGGGGGGCATGCCGACTGGATTGCCGGCTCAGCCGCCGAACAGTTCCGAGAACTTCGCCTTGTCCGCGTCGGTCTTGGCGACGATTGCCTTGGTGTCGAACGACATCACCTTGACCTTGACGCCTTCCGGCAGCCATTCGGGGCGGCCGACCGAGGCACGCGCCGGCAGATAGCCCATCGAAAGCGCCAGCTTCTGGCCGTCATCGGAAAGAATGAAGTCGACGAACTTCTTGGCGCCATCGACATTCCTGGCGGTCTTCATGATGGCGACCGGTTCGGTCACTGCCGGCACACCTTCCGAGGGGAACACGAACTCGACCGGGGAACCCTTCTTCTTGGCGTTCATCGCCATGAAGTCGACGAGGATGCCATAGGGCTTCTCGCCCGATGCCACCGACTTCAGCACCGCACCATTGCCGCGCACGCTGACGGTGTTGTTGGTCTTCAGCTTCTGGAAGAAATCCCAGCCATAGTTGGTATCGCCGACGAAGCCCGAAAGCAGGTAGGCGGCGGCACCCGAATAGAGCGGGCTCGGCATGACCAGGCCATCGGCATAGGCGGGCTTGGCAAGATCGGCCCAATGCTGCGGCTTCTCGGTCGCCGCGGTGTTGTAGACGATGCCGGTGGTGATCAGCTTGCTGCCGAAATAGGTCTTGTCGGCATCATAGGCATCCGCTTCGATGCCGTCGAGCTTTGCCTCGGGATAGGGCAGCAGCCGGTCGTCCTTCTTCAACAGCTCCATTGAGACCGCGTCAGCGATCAAAAGCACATCGGGCTGCGGGCTGCCGGCGGCAAACTCGGCCGCCATCTTGGTCAGGATGTCGCTCGTTCCGGAGCGATAGATATTCACATCGATACCCGGCTGCGCCTTCTTGAAGGCATCCACGGTCTTGGCCGCGTCGGCTTCCGGCTGGGACGTGTAGAGAGTCAGTGTTTCGGCGTTTGCCACGCCGGCAAACAAAGTTGCCGCGAGCGCCAGCTGGCTGGCCAGCAGCTTGATGAAGTGCGTCTTCAATGAGACCTCCTGTCTTTCTGTGCATGACCGGTCCGGCTCTGGCCGGCTCCCCGTCTCTTCCTCCCTGCACGGCGCATATGACTGGTGGATGACACAGCGCGTGAAACCCACAAAATATGTTCATATGTACGATGTCAATTACAAATGAACAAAACTGTGCGACAATCGACGCGCCTGCGATCGGCATCAATTGACATCCGGCCGGTGTTTCCTTGATGAGCACCGGGCAGGCCACGGCTCATGAGGGACAGGAACCGATGACCACAGAAAAACCCAGACAGGCTCGCCTACCGATGGTCTCGTCGGACCTTACCGTCAAGACGGCATGGCTCTACTATGTCGAAGGTTTCACCCAGGAACAGATCGCCGAAAAGCTCGATGTTTCCAGGGTGAAGGTCATGCGTACGCTGGCCTCCTGCACCGCCGAGGGCATTGTCGTCACCATGATCAACGCGCCGACCGCCGGGCAGGTGGCGCTCGAGCGGGAACTGGAAAAGCGCTGGGGTCTGGATGCCGCCGTCGTCATCCCGACACCTTCGGCGCATGACCATCTGGAGAAGGCCATCGGCCATGCCGTCGCGGCCTATCTCGGCGAGCAGATGCAGGACGGCATGACGCTGGCCATCGGTGGCGGCGCGACCCTGCATGCCAGCCTCGGCTTCCTTGCCCGCCGGCAATTGAAGCGTGCCTGCGTGGTGGCGCTTGTCGGCAGCCTGCCGCACTCGCAATGGATCAATCCATCCATCGTTGCTGCCAAGGTCGCAGACGTCTTCGAGGTCGACAGCTATCAGATCACCGCGCCGGTGACGGTCGACAATTCCTCGCTGCGCGATCTCCTCTGGGCGCAGCCGACCCTGCAGGATGTACGCCAACGCGCGGCCGCCGCCGGCATCGCGCTGCTCACCGTCGGCGACATGTCGCCGGACGCCACCATCTTCCGGCACGGCATCGTGCCCTCATCGCTGATCGCTCCGCTGAAAGCGAAGGGCGCGGTCGCCAACATGCTGTGCTATTTTGTCGATGCCGCCGGCGGGCTGGTCGACCACGAGGTCAACAGCCGCGTCATGGCCATCGATCTCGATGTGGTCAGCAACGTGCCGAATGTGGTTCTCGCCGCGGGCGGCAAGCGCAAGGTCGCGGCGATCCTCGCCGCGCTGAAAGCCGTCGACACCAACGTGCTGATCACCGACAGCGATACCGCCACGGCGCTGCTTGCCAAGGGCGGCTGAGCCGGTTCGACTGGCCCCGGTGTTTCCCGCTACCCGTGTTTCCCGCTAAATGAGCCCGCGCTCGCGCAAAAAATCCTCGACACCGACATGGGTCATGGACTCGAATTCGGCGATCGCCTCGGCCACCCGCTTGCGCTGCGCCGCCAACAGCGTGAAAACCTGCTTCATCTCGCCGGAAACACCAAAACGGCTCCAGCGCTCGGCGATATGCGTGGGCAGGCCGATATCGGCGCAGAACGCGTCCAGGCTGTCATAGCCGAGGCTGGCGACAAGCTGCCTGGTCTCCTCCGCCGACATGCGCGGCTCGAAGGCGTGGTCGTGCAGGCGCTGCGCCACCAGCTTGATATCGGATGGCGACGCGCCCATGACCTTGCCGAACAGGGTTTTGACGTCAGATGGGTCGAATGCAGGCATATTTGGCCTCCCTGGATCGCAATCCAGATAGAACATGGGTCAAGGGTCGGCGCCTGACAAGTCGTTTCTGTTTTAAGCCGGCGCATCATTCGGCGCCGGCTTCTGCTTGGTGGATCAGACCAGCAGGCCCATCGGATTTTCAAGGAGGTTCTTGAAGGCGACCAGCAGTTCGGCACCCAGCGCGCCGTCGACGGCGCGATGGTCGGTCGACAGCGTCACCGACATCACGGTGGCTATTCTGATCTCGCCGTTCTTGACCACTGCCCGCTCCTCGCCGACACCAACGGCCAGGATGGTCGCATGCGGCGGGTTGATGACGGCGGCAAAATCCTTGATGCCGAACATGCCGAGGTTGGACACCGCCGTGGTGCCGCCCTGATACTCATCCGGCTTCAGCTTGCGGCTGCGCGCCCGGCTGGCCAGATCCTTCATCTCGTTGGAGATGGTGGACAGCGTCTTTTCGTCGGCATGCCGAATGATCGGCGTGATCAGCCCGCCCGGGATCGACACGGCGACGCCGACATCGGCATGCTTGTGCTTGACCATGGCGCTTTCGGTCCATGAGGCATTGGCATCCGGCACTGCCTTCAGCGCCATGGCCATCGCCTTGATGACCATGTCGTTGACCGACAGCTTGTAGGCGGGCGCATCGCCCTTATCGGTCTTCTTCACCGGGGCTGCGGCGTTGATCTGCGTGCGCAGCGCCAGCAGCGCATCGAGCTCGCAGTCGAGCGTCAGGTAGAAATGCGGGATGGTGGTCTTGGCCTCGACCAGGCGGCGCGCAATGGTCTTGCGCATATTGTCATGCGGGACGAGATCGTAGGAGCCCTGTTCGAACAGTTTCAGCACCTGCTCGTCCGACATTGCCTTCACCGCAGGCGCAGGAGCGCCAGCAGGAGCCTTGGCGGCAGGCGCCGCCTGGGCGCCTTCACCGGCAATCGCCGCATCGACATCCGCCTTCACCACCCGGCCATGCGGGCCGGTGCCGGCAATGCTGGCAAGGGCAAGACCCGCCTCGCGGGCCAGGCGTCGGGCAAGCGGTGTTGCACGGCCGGCCGATGGCGATTGGCCAATCTCCCCCCTTGTGGGGGAGATGCCAAGTGGCGGCAAAGAGGGCAGGGCAGAGGGGGGCGTGACAGAATGCGACGTTGGCTGGGCAGCGCCCCCCTCTGTCGGCTTCGCCGACATCTCCCCTACGGGTGGGGAGATTGGCGCTTTGTCCTGCTTTGTCGCAGCGACATCAGCCCCATAAGCCTCATCGTCAGCATAAATCCACGCGACGGCAGCGCCGACCGCAATATCGACACCTTCCTTGCCGCTGACATCGCGCAGGACGCCGCTGGCCGGCGCGTCGATCTCCATCGCCGCCTTGTCGGTCTCGATCTCGAACAGCACATCGCCCTTCTTGACGCGCGCGCCCTCCTCGGCGAACCAGCGCGAGATCTGTCCGGTCGCCATGTCCATGTCGACCTTGGGAAGAATGACTTCGGTCGGCATTTCTCAGCGAACCCCTTTCACGAGGTCGCGCGCGGCGGTGATGATGTCGGGAACCTGCGGCACCGTCGCTTTCTCAAGTTCCGGATTGTAGGGGATCGGCGTTTCGGCGCCGCCCAGCCGCACGATCGGCGCATCGAGATAATCGAAAGCCTCGCTCTCGGCGATCATGGCACTGACTTCGGCGCCGATGCCCAGCGTCTTGACCGCTTCGTAGACGCATAGCAGCCGCGAGGTTTTCTTGACGCTGTCGATGACGGTCTGCTTGTCCATCGGCCGGATGGTCCGGAGATCGACGACTTCGACGTCGATGCCTTCGCTCTCCAGCGCGGCAGCCGCGTCGAGCGCCTTCTGCACCATGATCGAGGTGGCGACGATGGTCAGGTCCCGGCCCTCGCGGCGGATATCGGCCTTGCCGATCGGCACGGTGTAATAGCCTTCGGGCACCGGTCCCTTCATCTTGTAGAGCAGCTTGTGCTCGAAGATCATGACTGGATCGGGATCGGCGACCGCCGCCAAAAGCATACCCTTGGCATCATAGGGGGTCGCCGGCTGGATGACTTTCAGACCCGGCACATGGCCGAGCCAGGCCTCGAGGCTCTGGCTGTGCTGAGCCGCCGCACCAGTCCCGGAACCGGCGGGAAAGCGCATCACCACGGGAACCGAAACCTCGCCGCCCAGCATGAAGCGCATCTTGGCCGCCTGGTTGACGATCTGCTCCATGGCAAGCGTGGCGAAATCGGAAAACTGGAACTCGAAGATCGGCCGCATGCCGGTGAGGGCAGCGCCCACCGCAACGCCCGCGCCGCCCAGTTCCGAAATCGGTGTGTCGATGACGCGGTCAGCGCCGTAACGTTCGACCAGGTCGCCAGTGACCTGGAAGGCGCCGCCATAGACACCGATATCCTCACCCATCAGGAAGACGCGTTCGTCCATGTCCATGGCGATCGCCATCGCTTCCTGGATCGCCTGGGCGTAGCTCAGTTCACGCACCATCGCGTCCATCACGCCTGCTCCGTATACACGTAATTTCCGGTCTCGCTGATATCGGGCGATGGGCTCGCCTTGGCGAACTCGATGCCCTCGGCGATCTCTTGCGCCACGGCATCGCGAATGGCCTCGATGCCCTTGTCGTCGATGAAGCCGAATTCCCTGAGCTCGCTTTCGAACAGGGTGATCGGATCGCGGTTCGACATCCAGTCCTCGATCTCTTCCTTGGTGCGATAGCGGTTGCGGTCGCTCTTGGAATGGCCGCGATGGCGGTAGGTCTTGGACTCGATCAGCGTCGGCCCCTCGCCGGCGCGGGCTCGGGCGATGGCCTGATGAGACGCCTCGGCGACCTCGGAGAAGATGTTGCCGTTGACGATGACGCCGGGCATCGAATAGGCGGCGGCGCGCTCGGCGATGTTCTTGACGGCGGTCGAGCGGGCCGTCGATGTCGACATGCCATAGCCATTGTTCTCGCAGACGAAAATGACAGGCAGCTTCCAGACCGCCGCCATGTTGAGCGCCTCGTGGAAAGCGCCTTCATTGTTGGCGCCATCGCCGAAGAAGGACACCACGACCTTGCCGGTCTTCATCATCTTGGAGGACAATGCCGCCCCGACGGCGATCGGGATGCCGCCACCGACGATGCCATTGGCGCCGAGATTGCCCTTGCCGACATCGGCGATGTGCATCGAGCCGCCACGGCCCTTGCAATAGCCTGTGGTCTTACCGAAGAACTCGGCGAACATGCGCTTGACCTCGGCACCCTTGGCTATGCAGTGGCCATGACCGCGATGCGTCGAGGTGATCTGGTCATCCTCGGCAAGCGGCATGCAGATGCCCATGGCGCTGGCTTCCTGGCCGATCGACAAATGCATGGTGCCGTGGATGAGACCGCGCGTGTAGCACTCCTCCGCGCCCTCTTCGAAGCGGCGGATCAGGTACATCTTATGGAGCACCTCCCTGAGCTGCTCGGCGCTGTAGTGGCGGTAGACGAAGGGCAGATTGGCGCGACTGTCAGTGACGGCTTTGCTGGCTGTGGCCATGATCACGCTCCCACGGCCCCATAGACGAGCTTGTCCTGGCGGGCGCGCAGTTCGGCGATCTTGGAGCCCGCCGCGGGCGCTGCATTCGCGTAGGTTATGAGCTCGCCCTTCTTGATCGGCGCGGTGACCGAGCCGCCCTGCAGCAGGCCGCAGGGAATGGCCTTGGCGGCGCGCGCCTCAGGCGTCGTCATGATCCAGGCACGATAGCAATATTCGCCGATCGCATCGAGCTTCTCGCCGGGCTTCATGTCCTTCTTGGCCACGGCGGCGACTTCGGCCACCGGTTTGGCCAGCGGCACCATGTCGGCCTTGCCGTAGAGCACGACGCGCGCGCAGGTCAGCGGCACTTCGAGCGAGGTCAGGTGATAGGGACGATGGAAAGTGAAATACGGGCCTTTGCCCATCTTCAAATCTTCCATGCGCTCGGAGATACGCGGATGCGACATGTCGGCAACGACGAAGACGCCTGGCGCGACACCCTTGCCGATCGAATAGTCGACGACGCCGACCCTCGACAGCACGCCGCCATCCTTCTGCGGCACCAGCACCTTGGACAGTTCGCCAAGCGTCGCCGCCGGGCCATGCATGCCGGCCTTGTCTGGAACCAGGCCGGTGGCATTGGCGATTGCCGCCATCTCGACCATGGTCTTGGAGCCGTCGACGAATTCGACCAGCATCCGCACGTTCATGTGCCGGCGCTTGGCTTCCTCCTCATAGTCTGGGGGAATGGCGTCGATGTTGAGCGGATTGTTCTTGCCCTTGCCTGCGGCAACGATCGGATGGCCCATGGCCGAAACGAATTCGATGAGTTCCATGCAGGAGGACGGCTCGTCGCCGGCGCCCAGCGAATAGGTGACGCCGAGCCGGTCGGCCTCGCTCTTCAGATAGGCGCCGATGGTGACGTCGGCCTCGACATTCATCATCACCAGATGCTTGCCATGTTCCATGGCGCGCAGCCCGATCTCGGCGCCGACGGCGGGAACCCCGGTGGCGTCGATGACGACGTCGATCAGATCGTTGTTGATGACCAGATTGGCGTCGTTGGTCACCGCGACCTTGCCGGCTTCCATCGCCGCGGTCATCGCCGAAACGTTGGACACTTCGCGCGCATGCCCGGTTTCCTGGAAGGCGATATCGACCGCCTTGCTGGCGGCAGGCAGGTTCAGTTCGGAAATGGCGCCGATCTCGATGCCCGACATATGGGCGACACGAGTGACGATGTCGGTTCCCATCTCGCCCGAGCCGATCAGGCCGATGCGGATAGGCTTGCCCGACTTGGCGCGTTCCTCGAGATCGCGGGCAAGGCCCGTCAACGAAACATTGGAAGCCATACCGCTCGTTCCTCCCATAATGCAGGCTTGTTCGACTGCCTGACGGGTATTGAACATCTGTATTTCTGTCAAGACTAATGTCCAGATTCTCGTGCTTAAAACCACTTTCCCGGCAGCCCGAACCACGGAGGAAAACGAAGCTGGGAACCGCGCGGCGCGCAAAGACAGGTTCGCTCGCAGTCGCGCTGGAACAACGCCAGCGCGGAACGCTTTTTGGGATTATGGACGGCTGTGAAATAAAAATACCGGAATATAAAACTATAAAATTTATCTTTCATGGCGTGTTCTCGCGTGCTAGCGTCGCGTCACGACTGGAAATGAAGTGCGCTTCCTGGGGTGGCCTTTTCCGGTCTGTTCCAATAGGTCTGCCAAGGGACGTGCGGTCGATGAAGACGAAAACGCCTGGCGGGAAGGCTGTGTCCGGAGCGACTGAGGTGGCCAGTGCGCTGGAAGCCAGGTTGCGTGAGGGCTGGCTGGATTTCGCCCGGACCGAGCAGGCAATCGCGCGATACCTGCTCGCCAACATCCATGACATTCCCTTTGAAACTGGCGCCACCATTGCCGTCGGCGCCGGTGTAAGCGAAGCAAGCGTCACCCGTTTCGTACGGCGTCTCGGCTACACCGATCTCAAGGAAATGAAGCGTGGCCTGCGCTCCGCACCGAAAGCCGGAGGCCCGGGCCTGGACAGTGCCGAGTTGCGTTTCCGCATCGGCGGCGAAAAGCGGGAGCGGTTGGCTCGCAGCCTGGAGATGGAGCAGCAGGCCTTGACCGCGGCCTATGGCCTTGCCCAGGGCGAGATGTGGTCCGAAATTGTTCATCTGCTGAGCACCTGCGATCGCGTGAACTGCGTCAGCTTCCAGGCAGTGAAGGGATTGGGGCTCGATTTCGCGACGCGTCTGCGCTGGGTGCGGAGCGATGTCCGCTTTGCCGAAGGTTTGGGCGGCACGTTCTCGGAAATCCTCACCGATAGCGGCGAAAATTCTTGTGTCCTGCTGATCGACACAGCGGAATACGCCGCGATGAGCTTTCGGCTTTGCGCCCAGATCAAGCGCCGGAAGATTCCTCTGATCATCGTTACCGACAAATACAGTCATTGGGCATCTGAATACACAAAACTGGCGCTCGAAGTATCGACGCGCGTCGACCTGTACTGGGATTCGACGGCCGCGATAAGTTCGGTTCTGAACCTCCTCACGCATTCCGTTGCCGAGAAACTCGGCAAATCGGCCGAGACGCGGATGAATGAGCTGGAGGATATCGCCGGGATCCTGCGGACCTTCCACAAGCCGCCACGGCGCGTCGCACGGCACATCAAAGAAGAAGGCGAAGAATGACGATGCATCACCCGTTGCTGAAACCGTGGACAGTCAGGGCAAGCGCATGAAGTTGACGGAATACGCCGCCTATGACGGCGTTGGTCTGGCCGAGCTCCTGCGCAAGCGGGAAGTTACGCCGCGCGAACTGGGAAACTGCATCATTTCAGGGATCGCCGCGGTCAATCCGCAGCTCAATGCCGTGATCGAAACCTATGCCGATGCGATCGAAGCGCTCGGCGAGGTCCCCGGACCCGCACCTTTCCACGGCATGCCGACATTGACCAAGGATTTCCCCATCGAAGCTGGCCGGCCGGGAGAGTTCGGCAGCGTTCTCGCCAAGGGTTTCATCTGCGGCGACGATCACGCCTTCTGGGTGAAAATGCGATCCGGCGGCCTTGCCAATATCGGGCGTACCACCACGTCGGAATTCGGCATAGCGGCGGCAACCGAATCCTCCCTCTATGGTGCGACACGCAACCCCTGGGATACCAGCAGGGGTGTTTCGGGATCGAGCGGCGGCGCAGCGGCAGCCGTTGCCGCCGGCATCGTTCCTTTCGCGCAAGGCGCCGATGGTGGCGGCTCCATCCGCACCCCCGCCGCCTTTTGTGGTGTCGTCGGCCTGAAGCCGTCTCGTGGCCGGATCAGCGGCGCGCCGGAATCGAATGCGCCAATGCTGGGTCTCGCCATTTCATTCATGCTGACACGCTCGATCCGCGACACGGCGGCTTTGCTTGATCTGGGGTCTGGTGCGCTTCCCGGCGACAGCTATGAGATCGTCCCTCCAACCACCAGCTATGCCCAGGCGATCAAGACGCCACCCAAGGCTTTGCGCATTGCCCTGTGCACAACGTCCTGGTCCGGCTTTCCGCTCGACACCGAGGTGAAGGCGGCAGTTCTCGAAGTGGGCAAGAGGCTGGAGCAACTGGGCCACAAGGTCGTCGAAGCCGGGCCTGTGTTCGATTATGAGCGCTATCTGGCGGCACAGAAAGTGATCTGGGCAGCTTCTACGGCGCAGTCGCTCGACGAGTTGGCGGGCTTGCTGCGACGGCCAGTCGAAGAGGCCTGCCTGCAGCAGACGACACTTGCTGTCTATCGCCATGGCCGAACGCTGGACGCGGCAAGCCTGATCGCGGCCCTCGCTGTTTATGACCAGATCACGCGGACGGTTGGCGAATTCCTGGCCGTCCATGACGTGCTGGTGACGCCGACTTGCGCGATCCCGCCGGAGTTGCTCGGCACGCACAACCCGGATCGTCCTGGCCGCGACATCGACACGGTGTTCGCCGATCTGGCGCCGAAGGAGACGTTCAGCGCGCTCTTCAACGGCACCGGATCGCCGGCGATATCCCTGCCGCTCGGCTGGACGCAAAACGGCCTGCCGATCGGCGTGCAGTTTGTCGCCGCATTCGGACGCGACGATCTGCTGCTGCGGCTGGGTGCGGTGCTTGAGGCCGACTACGCCTGGCACCAGCGCAAACCACCTGCCCACATCACCAAGACTGCTTGAACCAACAAGGACTGCTTGAACCAACAAGCATGGAACCGCCCCGGGAACATCATCAACGAAAATGGGAGATTGTCATGGACCGCAGAGTATTCCTCAAAAGTGCGGCGTTTGCCGGCTTCAGCATCGCGACGTTGCCGGCCACATTGCTTCGAGCCAATGCTGACGGCAGCAAGATACTGCGTATGGCCTATGGGGCCGAGGTTCTCACCCTGGACCCGATCAAAACCACTTACGGAGCCGATATCCTTATCCAGGGCATGATGTATGCACGCCTGCTGCATGCCAATGCCGATCGCACAGAAGTCGGCCCGGGCCTTGCCGAGAGCTGGGACATCGCGGATGACGGCAAGACCTATACCTTCCACCTGCGCGAGGCCAAATTTTCCGATGGGTCGCCGATCACGGCCGAGGACGTGGCGTTCAGCTGGAACCGCATGCGCTTCCAGAAGGATTCCGCCTATGCGGCGCCGTTTCAGCCCCTGACCAAGGTCGAGGCAAAGGACGCCAGGACAGTGGTGATGACGCTCGACCGCAAATTCACGCCCTTCCTGACGCTGACCGAAATCTGGAATACCGGCATCGTGCCGACGGCAGCGGTCGAGAAAATGGGCGACGACGCTTTCGCCAAGGCGCCGGTCACATCAGGGCCGTTCAAATTCGTCGAATTGAAGCCGGGAGACCGCGTGGTCCTTGGCCGCAACGAGCATTATTACCGCCAAGGCGAGCCCAAGATCGACGGCGTCGAATTCCGCTATGTCCCGGACGACAACACCAGGGTCTCGATGTTGCAGGCGGGCGAACTCGACGTCTGCCTCGCAGTTCCGGCCCCGCGCATGGCCGAGTTGAAGGCCGCCGGCTTCCGGGCCGACCCTGAACCTTCGAGCACCACCTATGACATGCTGATCAACCATTCGGCAGAACCCTTCAACGACCTCAAATTCCGCCAGGCCGTCAGCTATGGCATCGACCGCACGGCCATCAATGCCGCGGTGACGCTGGGTCTCGGCACGCCGGCCAGTTCCATCATGAGCCCGACGCTCGATTTCTTCGACAAATCGCTGCCAGTCATTGCCCGAGACGTCGAAAAGGCCAAGGCCCTGCTGGCAGAATCCGGCAAGACCGGAGCCAGTTTCGAACTCATCCAGAATGCCGGAAGTGCCGACGAGGAAAAGGCGGCGGTGCTGATCCAGGCGCAGTTGGCGGAAGTCGGCATCACCGTCAACATTGCCAAGATCGATTCAACCCAGGCATGGACCCGCCTCGCCGATGGCGAGTATCAGGCGGAAATGAACTGGTGGTACAACGAGACGCGAGATCCCGACAACGCATTGCGCTGGTGCGTCTGGGGCGCGGGCGACAACAAGTCCTACTACACCCGCTACAACAACGAAACGGTCGACAAACTGATCGATGAAGCCTCGGGTGAGGCGGACAATGCCAAACGGGCCGAGCTCTATGCCCAGATCCAGAAGACCGTGGTGGACGAGGTGGCGCAGGTGGCGCTCTATCACCCGACGTGGCTCAACGCCTACGCTCCGAGCGTGAAAGGGTTGGTCCTGAACGTCGGCCTGCAATTCTCGTCCATCGGCGGGACCAGCCTGGATTGATCAGCACAGGATGCGAGACGGGGACGAGACACTTCGTCCCCGTCTCGCATCGATTTGACACCAGGATCCCGACCATGAATCGATTCTCCTTCGTGCTTAGACGGCCGATACAGTTGATCCCCGTGCTGCTGGGTATCAGTGTGATCACCTTCCTGCTGCTGCAAATGACACCCGGCGATCCGGTTCGCCTCATGCTTGGCCCCAAGGCCAGTCAGGAGGCGATCGAATTCGTGCGGGCGCGATACGGTCTCGATCAGCCCATCCCCGTGCAGTATTTCTATTACGTGCTGAATTGCCTGCGCGGCGATTTCGGTCAGTCGATCGCCTTCCGGGGTCCCGTCAGCGGCGTCATCGCGGCACGGATCGCGCCAACGGTTTTCTTGATCCTCTATGGCCTTGTCATCTCGCTGCTGTTGACATTCGCGCTCGCGGTCACCGCTGCCCGGCAGCGCGGACGGTGGATCGATCACCTCATCCGTCTCGTCTGCGTCGCGGGCGTCGGCGTGCCGTCCTACTTTGTCGGCCTGCTGTTGATCATGGGCTTCTGCCTGCGGCTGAAGATTTTCCCGGTATCCGGTTACGGACCGACCTTTATCAACAATCTGTGGCATCTGTTCTTGCCGGCCCTGACGATCGGTATCGGGGTGACGCCGATCCTCGCGCGCAATCTGCGCGCGACCTTCATTCAGCAGCTGGACAAGGATTATGCGATCGCCTGCCGCTCCAGGGGCCTGCCGGAAAGCTACATCTTTTCCCGGCATGTGTTCTGGAATTCCCTGTTGCCGACAGTCAATCTGCTGGGCGTCGTGGTCGCCTTCCTGATCGGCGGGACGGTCGTTGTCGAAAATGTCTTCAACATTCCAGGGCTCGGCAACCTGCTCATCCGCGGCGTTCTCACGCACGACCAGTTCGTCGTCCAGGCGGTGGCCCTGCTGCTTGCCGTAGGTGTCGTCATTTCGAATTTTGCCGTCGATGTCTTGACCGCCATTCTCGACCCGAGGGTGGAATTATGAGCGATGTGATGCGAGGCAGCGGCTCCTTGGCCATGGCGCGGATCCGCACGATGCCGGCAACCTTGGCCATTGGCGGCGCCATCACCTTGGCCTGGATCGTCGTGGCCATTCTGGCGCCGGTGCTGACCAGTTTCGACCCGATCAAGGTCGATGTGATGCAGGCGCTGAAACCACCTGGCGCCGAGCATTGGTTTGGCACGGACGCCATCGGCCGCGATGTCCTGGCGCGGACACTGTTTGCCGCGCGCTACGATCTCGCCATGGCCTTCTTCGGCGTGGTCGGTCCGATCATCCTGGGGACGACCATCGGCCTCATCGCCGGCTATCTGGGCGGCAGGATCGATGCGGTGCTGATGCGCATCCTCGAGGTCACCGTATCATTTCCCTATTTCGTCCTCGTGATCGCCATCGTGGCCGTGCTGGGGCCCGGCCTCAAGAGCTACTTCATCTCGCTCACCTTGGTGAACTGGGTCAGCTATGCCCGACTTGTGCGGAGCCAGGCGCTGGTGCTGCGCGGCGTCGATTTCGTGCTGGCGGCACGTGGCATGGGTTTTGGGCATTTGCGCATCATGCTGTTCCACATCCTGCCGAATGCCATCGTCCCATCGATCGTCTTCGTCATGACCGATGCCGTGCTGGCCATCGTGCTCGGATCATCATTGGGTTTTCTCGGCCTCGGCGTACAACCGCCGACGCCCGAATGGGGCGCCATGATCGCGGATGGGCAGACCTACCTGACGACCGCATGGTGGATTGCGATCTTCCCAGGCATCGCCATCTGCCTTCTGGCGCTGGGCCTCTCCTTGACCGCTGATGGTCTCGCCCGCCTCCTGAACACGGAATCCTGAGATGAGCGACCTCGTCAGCGTCGAGAACCTCACCATCGACTTCACCACCAATTTTGGCGACGTCCACGCCCTGCGCGGCGTCAGCTTTTCACTAAAAGCGGGAGAAGTCCTTGGGATCGTCGGTGAATCCGGATCGGGCAAGACGGTGGCCTGCAGAGCCATCCTCAAGCTGATTGCCGGCAACGCACTGGTGAAGTCGGGCCGGATCATGTTCGAGGGCAGCGATGTCCTCGCCATGAAGGATGCCGAGCTGGGCCGGCTGCGCGGCGGGCAAGCGGCGATGATCTTCCAGAACCCGTCGACGCATCTTGATCCGATCATGACGGTCGGGCGTCAGGTGGGCGAGGCGATGGTGGTCCATCAGGGCATATCCTGGCGGCAGGCCAATGCGCGGGCGGTCGGACTGCTCGAAGACATGCATATCAAGGACGCGTCAAGGCGCGCGGGCGCCTATCCTCACGAGCTGTCCGGTGGCATGCGTCAGCGGGTGATGATTGCGGCGGCCCTTGCCTGCGAACCGAAACTGCTGATTGCCGACGAGCCCACGACGGCACTTGATGTCACGGTGCAAGCTCAGATACTCGACCTGCTCCGCGGCATCCGGCGTGAACGCAAGTTGTCGGTCATTCTGGTCTCTCACGACCTTGGCGTGATCGCGGAAATGTGCGACCGCGTCGTCGTCATGAAGGACGGTGCGGTGCTGGAAATCGGCTCGGTCGATCAGATCCTGCGTGACCCCGCCCATGAATACACGAAGCGCCTGATCGCTTCCCAACCCTCGCTGATGAAGCCGACCACGCATGCCTGCCCCGTGGCGACGGAGCCGCATCTCCTGGTGAAGAACCTGTGCGTGAACTTCTACCCTGGGCAGAGCCTTGCGGCCTGGGCGACGCGCAAGCCGCCGCAAATCGTGCGCGCCGTCGACAATGTTTCGCTGGCATTGCGGCGCGGTGGGGCGCTGGGGATCGTCGGCGAGTCCGGTTCCGGCAAGAGCACCATAGCCCGGGCTATTGCAGGCCTTGTGCAGCCGCAACAAGGAGAGATCGAGGTGGACGGCCAATCGCTCGATCGCGCACTGAGGCAGCGCCGACCGGAGCAGGTTCGCAAACTGCAGATGGTGTTCCAGGACCCGTTCATGTCCCTCAACCCGGCGTTTACGGTTGCGCGAACTCTCGCCGAACCGCTGCGGCAACAGAACATCTGCCCGGAAAGAGACATCCCGGAGCGGATCCGTGAGCTGATGGAAAAAGTGGAATTGCCACGCCAGTTGCTGGACCGACGCACCACGCAGCTTTCCGGCGGCCAGCGGCAGCGCGTCGGCATCGCCAGAGCCCTGGCGCTGGAGCCCGAGATCTTGATCGCCGATGAAGTCACCTCCGCTCTGGACGTCACCATCCAGGCCCAGGTGCTCGGCCTCTTTGCGCGGCTGCGCCGCGAATTGTCGCTGACGCTGATCCTGATTTCCCACGATCTGGGCGTGGTGCGTTATCTCTGCGAGCACGTTGCGGTCATGCAGCACGGCAAGCTGGTTGAGTATGGCAATACGGAAGACGTTCTGGATCGTCCGCAGCAGGCCTATACCCAAGAGTTGATCGCCGCTATCCCGAAACTCTCGCGTCGAACGAGCAGCGGAATCCAACCAGGAGACACCCCGCTACTGGCCGCCGGAAGCAAATGCTAGACTAAAGCCTTCAGGGCCGAGCGTGATCGAGCACGGCAGCGTCAGCACTCAGGCAAGCAGCAAATTGCGTCGGGCGTTGCCGGAACGATGGCGGCGAACGGTTCCGGCTGCAATGGGGCGGCGCTGCGCACGCCGAAGGCGGGCAGGAACCACTTCGCGCTGCCCGATTGTTCCAGCGGATGATCCGGTCTCGGAATGCCCGCCTCGCTGGAACTATATCCACCATGTCCCACTCCAGATGCATTGCAGCAAAGAACTGGGAAGAACGCTATGGCCGCACGATGAACCCTGTGTGACGCCGGCGAACCGCGTTGACGCACAGGCCTGGCCGAAAAGCGGGTGGGCGACCTATTTGGCAATCTCGAGCAGGGACGATACCAACAGCTCGCGCTCGTCTTTCGACAGGACATCCGAATCGAAGAGGTTCATGCTGCGCAATCCCTCGATGGCGAGATAGCAGATCAATAGCGATTTGAGATCCGGCGTTTCGCCCTTCAGCCGCTCGAAAAGCTGCCGCTTGAAGGTCTTTATCGGCATCATGAAATCGGGATCCTCGGCGATGGCCGAGAAGATCCAGGACGCCGACGGCTGCTTTTCCTCGCAATCATTGGCCGACAGCCTGATGTAGACGGCCAGGGGATTTTCGTCCTTGTCATTTGTGCGGGCGGCTTCCAGCGCGTGCTCGAACTCACGCAGATAGCCTTCGACCAAACCTTGCATCAATTTGGCCTTGGTCGGGAAGTTGTAGAGGAGCCCTCCTTTCGACACGCCGGCACGGCTGGCGACGGCATCCAGCGACAGGCTGCCTGGTCCGGATTCCCGGGCAACATCAGCCGCCGCGGCGAGAATCTTCTCGCGCGAATTCGGTCGTTGGGCTCTCATGGTGCCTCCCATCGCAAGCTTAGGCCCAATTGACAAGACCGTCCAGACGGTACAGTAAGACCGCCATTATTTGAAATCGGGACCCGCAGTCGATATGTGTCCCGATATCCGCGCTTCGCGCCGGATTTTCGACTGAGGGGACTTCCTTGTTCAAGCGCATACTCCGTATATTTATCATTGTTCTGGTTTTGGCCCTGCTCGTCGTCGTGGTCGGCGGCATCGTGGGCTTCAACTTCCTGCGTGACAACGGCATCAAGCAGTACTTCGCATCGATGAAGCCGCCGGCAGCAACCGTTTCGACAACCATCGCCAAGCCTTCGGCCTGGACGCCCGGCGTCGAGGCGATCGGTACGGTCAAGGCCGTGCGCGGTGTCGACCTGACGGTCGAGACCACCGGTATCGTCAAGGACATCCTTTTCCATGCCAACCAGAAGGTGGCGGACAATGCGGTTCTGCTGCAGCTCGATGACGCCGTCGAGCGCGCCGATCTCGACGCACAGAAGGCTCAGGCCGCGCTCGATCAGACATCGCTTGCCCGCGCCATCGAACTGACCAGGCGTGGCGTTGGCTCCGACTCGACGCTGGACACGGCGCGTGCGGCGGCCTCGGCCTCGGCGTCTCAGGTCACCAAGCTGCAGGCCGTGCTCGAGCAGAAGCAGTTGACGGCGCCTTTCGGCGGCACGGTGGGCATTCCGAGGATCGATATCGGCCAGTATCTGGCGCCCGGCACCGCCGTGGTGACATTGCAGGATCTCGACACGATGCGGGTCGATTTCTCGGTTCCCGAACAGCAACTCGCCTTGCTCAAGATAGGCCAGACGATTCGATTGGGCTTTGGCGGTGAGGACAGGCCATTCGCAGGCGCCATTCGCGGCATCGACCCGAAGATCGACTCGTCCAGCCGGCTGGTGAACATCCGGGCGGAAGTCGCCAATCCCGATGGCAAGCTGACCCCCGGCCAGTTCGTGCAGGTGCGTGTCGAGCTGCCCGAAGAGCAGAACGTGCTGACCCTGCCGCAGACGGCGCTGACGACAAGTCTCTATGGCGACTACATCTTCGTGGTGCAGCCAGCCAAGCCCGCCGAGGCGGCGCCAGCTGCCAAGCCGGAGGAAAAACCCGCCGCGCCGGCAGCCGACAAATCGGCTGATGCCAAGCCTGCGGACACCAAGCCGGCCGATGCCATGAAGCCGGCGGCTGATGCTGCCAAGCCCACCGCCGATGCGGCAAAGCCGACTGACCAGGCTCCCGATGCGGCCAAGCCGGCGGCGGAAGGTGACAAGCCCGCGCTCGTGCTGTCGCAGGTGTTCGTCAAGCCCGGCCGCCGCAATCAAGGCATGGTCGAGATCGTCGAGGGGCTGAAGGCTGGCGACGAAGTCGTCACCGCCGGTCAGAACCGCCTCTTCAACGGCATGTCCGTCGTTGTGGACAACACCATCGACCCGACCAAATCGGCAAACAAGCAGGCCGGCCAGCAATGAGCATCTCCGATCTCTTCATTCGCCGGCCTGTTCTTTCGACGGTCCTTGGCTGCATGATCCTGCTTCTGGGTTTCCAGGGCATCTTCAACCTGTCGATCCGGCAGTATCCGAAGGTCGACGAAACGGCGATCACCATCACCACGGCCTATCCGGGCGCCAGCGCCGATCTGATCCAGGGCTTCATTTCCGCCCCGATCGCGCGCGCCGTCGCCTCGACCGAAAACATCGACTACGTCACCTCGTCCAGCCGCCCGTCCTCCAGCACCGTGACGGTGCAGATGAAGCTCGGCTCGAACCCCGACGTCGCGCTGACTGAAGTTCTGTCCAAGGTCCAGGGCGTGCGCGGCACCTTGCCGGACGCATCGAAGGACCCTGTCATCGTCAAGGGCACCGGCCAGCAGTTCGCGATGATGTACATCTCGATGCAAAATCCGAACATGACGAAGGAGCAGCTTACGGAGTATATCGAGCGCGTCATCAGGCCGCGCATGTCGACGGTCGAAGGCGTCGCCGACGTGCAGATCTTCGGCGCCCAGGAATACTCGATGCGCGTCTGGATCGATCCGGTCAAGCTTGCCGCGCGCGGCGTGACGGCCTCCGAACTGCTGACGGCGATCAACAATTCCAACTTCCTGTCGGCGCCCGGCAACACCCAGAACGAGTATGTCGTTTCCTCGATCACCGTGCGCTCGACATTGCAGACGCCGGAGGCCTTCGCCGAGCTGCCGCTGCGCTCGACTGACGGCAATGTGGTGCGGTTGCGCGACGTGGCTCGCGTCGAACTCGCCGCCGAGAACACCGACACCAGGGTCTCGTTCAACGGCAAGCCCGGCACCTTCCTCGCCATCTTCCCGACGCCGGCGGCCAATCCGCTGACCACGGCGGCGGCGCTCACCAAGCTGGTGCCACAGATTCAGGAGACACTGCCGAAGGGAATGACGATCGAGGTCGTCTACGACGCGACCGGGCAGATCAGCGCCTCGATCGAAGAGGTGTTCAAGACCATCGCCGAGGCGGTTGCCATCGTCATCGTCGTCATTCTTCTGTTCCTTGGCTCCTTCCGGTCGGTGATGATGCCTATCATCACCATCCCGTTGTCGCTGATCGGCGTCTGCTTCCTTTTGTTTGCGGTCGGCTACTCGATCAACCTGCTGTCGCTGCTGGCCATGGTTCTGGCGATCGGCCTGGTCGTCGACGACGCCATCGTGGTGGTGGAGAACATCCATCGCCATATGGAAGAAGACCACATGTCGCCGATGCAGGCCGCGTTCAGCGGTATGCGCGAAATATCGTCGGCCATCGTTGCCATGACCATGACGCTGGCCGCCGTGTTCGCGCCGCTGGCCTTCACCGGCGGCCTGACCGGCGCGTTGTTCCGTGAATTCGCGGTCACGCTCGCCGGCTCGGTGGTGCTGTCGGGTGTCATTGCCATCACCATCACCCCGATGATGTCGGCACGCCTCTTGAAGTCCGGCACGCCGGGCCGTTTCCAGCGCATTGTCGACGGCACCTTCGCGCGCGTCGAGCATGTCTATGAACGGGCCGTCACCGGATCACTGAACTATCGCCCATTGACGCTGATCATCGTGCTTGCGCTTGTCGGCGTCACCGGCTTCATGTTCACCAAGACCTCGAGCGAACTGGCGCCGGAAGAAGACCAGGGCTTTCTGCTCTCGATTGTGACGGGGCCGCGTTATGCGACCTCCGATTACACCGAGACATACGTCAACCAGATCCTCGGCCTGGTGAAGGATATTCCCGAAACACGGGCGCAGTTCTCGGCCGTCGCCTTCGGCGGCACGACAAACAGCGCCTTCGTCGGCTATGCCTTCAAGGACTGGGCGGAACGCAAGCGCAATTCGAAGGAACTGCAAGCCGACATTACGGCCCGTATCGCCAAAGTGGCCGGTGTCGAGGCTTTCGTCTTTGCACCGCCGACGTTGCCGGGCTCCGGTGGCGGCCTGCCCATTTCCATGGTGGTGCGATCGACGGGCGCTTCCTCGGAGGTGTACGAGGTGGCCGAGCAGATCAAGAACAAGGCGCAGGCCTCCGGCCGCTTCATCGTCGTGCAGAATTCGATGGCCTATGACGCGCCGGAGGTGACGGTGACCATCGACCGCGACCGCGCCGCGGCGCTGAACCTGCCGATCGCCGATATCGGCCGCACGCTGACCTTGCTGGTCGGCGGCGCCGAAGTGGCGCAGTTCGACCGCGACTCCAACAGCTACGACATCATCCCGCAGGTGCCGCAAGAGTTTCGCGACAACCCCGACAAGCTCGGCGAATACTTCGTGCGCAGCGTGACGGGCGAGATGGTGCCGCTATCGGCGGTGGTCAAGATTTCGACCAATGCGGCGCCGGCGGCAATCGAGCAGTTCAACCAGCTGAATTCGTCGACGATTTCGGCGCTCCCGCTGCCCGGCGTCACGACCGGCGACGGGCTGAAGGCGCTGGAGGACATTGCCAAGGAGAGCCTGCCCGACACCTTCTTCCTCGACTATTCCGGTCAATCGCGGCAGGAAAAGGAACAGGGCAACACCATCCTGATCGCTTTCGCGGCCGCCGTGGTCGTCATCTATCTGGTGCTGGCGGCGCAGTTTGAAAGCTTCCGCGACCCGCTGATCATCATGATGGCGGTGCCGCTGTCGATCTTCGGCGCGATCGTGCCGCTCAATCTGGGCCTCGGCACGCTCAACATCTACACGCAGGTCGGCCTGATCACACTAATCGGTCTGATAACCAAGCACGGCATCCTGCTGGTCGAGTTCGCCAACCAGCAGCGTGAAAAACATGGCATGCGGCGGCGCGACGCCATCATCGCCTCGGCCAAGGTGCGCCTGCGGCCGATCCTGATGACGACAGCGGCGATGGCGCTCGGCGTGGTGCCGCTGATCACGTCCAGCGGCGCTGGTGCCGCGGCCCGCTATTCGATGGGCCTGGTCATCTTCACCGGCATCCTGGTCGGCACCCTGTTCACGCTCTTCGTCGTGCCCATGTTCTACACCTTCATCGCCAGCAAGGACCTGCCTCATTTGGCGGAGAAGCCGGATCCCAAGCTGATGCCGGCACTGCCGAGCTAGGACGGTCGAGGGATGCGGCTTCCTGCCCGGAAATGCCCAGGACAAATGCAAAAGAAAAGAGGCCGGAAAATTTCCGGCCTCTTTTCTTTTGGCTGGGCTCGATACCGCCGGTTTGCGCTGTACTCAATACCCCGGTTCGAGCTGTGCTCGATACCGCAGCGTTTTCCGGCGGGAGCCTTGAACAAGGCGCGGCAGCATGCTGACACGCCGTCGGTCACAGCCTGCTACTTGACGATGACGATGCTGGTGTTGGTCGCCCCGAAGGTTTCGACGAGCTGGTAGAAATCGGCGGCGTTGTCGGGGTGCAGCCGCACGCAGCCATGCGAAGCCGGCTGGCCGAGGCGCTTGATCGCGTAGGTCGCGTGCACCGCATAGCCGCCGCTGAAGAAGACCGAGTGCGGCATCGGGGCGTTGTCGTATTTCTTCGAGTACCACATTTCATGCATGCGGGTCGGCTTGAACGAGCCGGTCGGCGTCACATGGGCCCGGTCGCCGGTGGAGACTTTCCAGGCGAAGGTCGGCCGGCCGTCGACGGAGACTTCCATGATCTGCTGCGAAAGCGAAACGCGCGCCACGATCTTGTTGGCGGCGTGCGCCGCACCCGAGCCAGCGCCGAGCAGCAGTGCTGCACCAGTCAAGGCAGCGGCGGTGATGTTGATGAGCTTGGCGGAAATGGCGGTATGCATGATGAAGTCCCCTCTCTCTGCCGGTTAGGCCGGCTCCAATTCGATGGCCGCTTATCCCAACGTCATGTTTCGAGGAGATTTCGCAAAACACTCGTTTCTGTTTCGAATCTGTTTCCACTGGTTAACAAACGCCTCCTTATAAGCCTGGCTAGAACGGGCTCGGCAGGCCCGCCCAGCCAAGACCATGAGTCGGGAACATGAGTATCCGCCCCCAAACGAAAGTGCTAATTGGCGTCATGTGAAAGAACAACCGTCGGCATCGAAACCAACCTGCAACAAAGCGCGGCTCCTAGCGGCATGATCCGGATACGGGGTGCGAGCAAAGTTGACGCAACGAAAACAGCCGGTAACGAACATGGGAACGAAATCGAACGCGCTGTCCTGGCTTCTCAGGATCAGCATCGCGGCAGCGGTCATCGGCGGCGTCGGCACGGTTGCCGGCACCCCGCTGACAAGCCTCGGCGCGATGACATCAGGCGAGATTTCGACGCTGCATGCCGCACTGTTTTTCGCCACGGTCTGGATTGTTTCCAGCCTGCGCATCGCCCGGCTCAAGGCCCTCTGGCGGGTCGGCCTTAGGCTGACGGGTTTGCGCGGCGCCTCCGGCAACTTGCTGCCGAGAGGACCGAAGGCCCGCGCCGCGACGGGGGGCTCCGTGGGCGGCGCGGGCACTTCGGGGGTATCCTGAAGCGACCCGCAACAGGTTCATTTCTAGGGAATTGGCATTTTTGGGGAACTGCGACGATGAAAACGAAATTCGCTGCTTCGGTGCTGTCCGCACTGCTTTACGCCCAGGGCCTGCTCGGCTTTGCCGGTCTTGCTACCGTGCTCCTCAGGGACCGCGCCCATGCAAGCGAACTCACCATGGGCAGTGACATGCCGGTGGGGCCATCGCTTCTGCTGGTACGCTGAGCGTCAAGAGCATCGGCCCAGAGATGGAAAATCCGATGCCAGAAAAAAGGGATTGCGCCAGTAGCCGGCAGTCAGTCGGCGAATTGCCGCGGCGGATCGAACCGATAGCCGGCTCCACGTATTGTGGTGATGGTGTCGGTGTCGAGCTTGCGGCGCAGCCGCACGATGCGCGAATCAATCGACCGATCGAAGGCGTCGGCGTTTTCGGCCGGTGCCGCGGCGATGATATCATCGCGCGTCAGCACTTTGCGCGGACTGGCCAGGAACAACCTAAGCAGCGCCACCTGACCGGGCGAAAGCTGTTCCTCGGAGCCGGAGCGATGCATGACCATGGCCGATCTCAGATCGACGGTCGCGTTCTCCAGCACGATCAGTTCCTGGGTGCCCCTGCCGCGGCGCGAAAGCAGGCCGCCGACACGGGCGGCCAGTTCACGGACATTGAGCGGACTCTCGACGACGTCGGCCGCACCAAGCTCCAGCGCCAGCACCTTGTCGACAAGATCCGCCGGCCGGCAGATCAGGATGAAATCCGGCCCGCCCTCGCCGCCTCCTGCTTGGCCGCCATAACGTCTGAGCAGGTCGCGCCCCTCCGCCTGGCTGAGGCTGTCGCCGACAACGACGACGTCGATGCCCTTTCCCGACAGCAGCGATTCGGCCTCCCAGGGCTGGCGCGCCTGATGCACGTCGTGGCCGCGCCGCTCGAGATGGTCGGCGAGTTCGGTCGCGACCACTTCGGCTACCGAAACAAGCGCAATAACGGATCGTGCGGCCATATTTTCCAACCGTTCCCTGGCAACCCGGATATGAGTGCTGGACATGATGTTTATACCCAATCTACTTTCCACTGAAAGTGGGAGCGAAAGCATCGTGCGGGCAAGAATTGTTATCGTCGAGGACGAGCCCGACCTCAGGGACGCGGTCGCCGAATATCTTGGCGCATCCGGCTATGACGTGGCCACCGCTGAAAGTGCTGCCGCGGCGCGCAGCCTCGTTGAAACGCAATCGTTTCATCTCGCCATTCTCGACATCGCCATGCCCGGCGAGGACGGCCTCTCGCTCGGCCGCTGGCTGCGTTCGAAACTGCCGATCGGCATCATCTATGCCACCGCGGCCGGCACTGCGCTCGACCGCATCGTCGGGCTGGAACTCGGTGCCGACGACTACATCGTCAAACCCTACGAATTGCGCGAAGTGCTGGCCAGGGTGCGCAGCGTGTTGCGCCGGGTTCCCCAGCCGAAGGAGCTCCAGGACAACAAGGCCGGGACGGATCGCCGTTCCGTTGCCTTCGGCCCCTTTCAGGCCGATCTCGACGGCAGACTGGTCACCGGCGCCAATGGCGCGGTGATCGATATGGCCAAGAGCGAGTTCGACGTGCTGGAGATTTTCCTCACCCGCGCCAACCGGCTGCTGACCCGCGCCGCTATCTCCGAGGCGATCGGTTTCACCGAAGATCCGGAATCGTCACGCGCGGTCGACATTCGCATCATGCGGCTACGCAAGAAGATCGAGGCCGATCCCGCCAATCCGAAATTCCTGCGCACGGTGCGCGGCGAGGGCTATATCTTCTCGCTGCCGGCCGGCGACGGCAACTGAGCACCGGGCCAGAAGGATTCGGTTGCTCGCCAGCCGAAATTGGCACGACTCCGAATTGGCACGACTCCGGAATGACGGCACAAGATGATCGCTGAAGCAGCAAGCACCTATATGCAAGGGTTCAGGCAGGGCGCGGCGATGGCGGCCGTGCGCGTCGTTCGCCGGCTTCGCGAGGCTGGCGACTGGCAGCGCGAGATGGACGGCATACTGGAAACGCTCTGCCGGGCCATGGATTGCCAGCGCGGCATCCTGTTTCGCTTGCGCGAACTGCCCGGCCAGGGCTTCGCCCAATCCGTCGCCGCCTATTGGATCGACCCTCTTTTCGGCGGCGAACTGGCGTCGCCGACCGTCATCATGCAATCGATCGTCAATTCCGACCCCCTGCTGGAGCGGCTTGCCGAGGACGAACGGCAAGGCAAGATCTTCGCCGGGCACACGCGCGACCTCGAAGGCTTCCTGAGGACCGATTTCGAGAAGCAGAACATCAAATCGTTCCTCTCGGTCTCGGTCTTCGCGCATGGCCATCTCTGGGGCACGCTGGCGGTCAATGACTGCGTCAACGAGCGTGCATGGACGGACGAGGAAGAGGCGACGCTGCATATCATCGCGCTGGCCATCGGCGACGCCATCGAGCGCTCGCCCTCCGACGCCCACGCCAGCGAGGTCATTCGCCGCACCATGCTGCAGGCCTCGCTCGACGCCATCGTCGTCATCGACGAGACCGGCTCGATCATCGAATTCAATCCGGCTGCCGAGAAGATGTTCGGCTTCCAGCGCAGCGACATCCTCGGAAAGGACCTGCTCGATACGATCGTGCCGATCTACTACCGCAAGGGCTATGCTTCGGGGGCCGAATACATGTCCGGCCGCGGTGCGCCGATGGTCGGCCAACGGCTCGAGACGGTGACCCAGAACGCCGCCGGCGAAGTGTTCCCGATCGAGCTGACGGCAACCGAGATGCGGGTTGCCGACCGCCGCCTGATCTTCGGCTCCATCCGCGACCTGCGCGACAAATTGCGCGCCGAGGAGGAGATCGGCCGGCAGCGTGAGAAGCTGCACCAGAACGAGAAGATGGCGGCGATGGGTTCGTTGCTGGCCGGCGTCTCGCACGAGCTCAACAACCCGCTGGCCGTGGTGGTGGCGCAATCGACGCTGCTGCACGAATTCGCTTCCGACCCGCAGACCAAGGTGCGCGCCGAGAAAGTCCGTGCGGCCGCCGAGCGCTGCGGCCGCATCGTCAAGAGCTTCCTGTCGATGGTCCGCCTCCATCCCGCGGCACAAGCCGAAACCGACCTCAACCAGGTGATCCGGTCGGCACTCGAAGTGACCGCCTATGGCGCGCGCTCGAGCGGCATCACCATCGACACCGATTTCGCCGCCGGCCCGCTGCTGGCCATGGCCGACGCCGACCATGTGACGCAGGTGGCGGCCAATTTCCTCATCAACAGCCAGCACGCTTTGGCCGGCATTGCCGGCGACCGGCTGATCAAGGTGCGGACGTTCCGCAGCGACCGCGGTCATCCCTGCTTCTCGGTCGAGGACAATGGGCCCGGCGTGCCGGAAACGATCCGCGGCCGCATCTTCGAATCCTATTTCACCACCAAGCCGGTCGGTGTCGGCACCGGCATCGGCCTGTCGATCTCGAAATCGATCATCGAGCGGCACAATGGCAATGTCTGGTTCGAGGAAGTGCTCCCGAGAGGCGCGCGCTTCGTCGTCCAGCTGCCGGCCATCGTGGCCGGCCTCGCCACCGCCGGCGACAACCAGCCGCGATCGAGCGGCCTGCGCCATGCCTTGATCATCGACGACGAGCCGGATGTCGCCGGCTCGCTCTCCGACATTCTCGAACTGATGGGCATCAAGTCACGGATCGTTCCTGTCTGGGAAACGGGCGCCGCCACTTTGAGCGGCCACATGCCGCCGGACATCGTCTTTTCGGACCTGCGCATGCCCGGCGTTAGCGGCATATCGATCTATCGCGAGTTGCTCGCCGAAAAGCCTGATCTGGCACGGCGTTTCGTGCTGGTCACAGGCGACCTGATCGGTGCGAAAGCCGAAATCGAGGCGCTGCCGGCACAGCAGCGGCCGCAGATCCTGGAAAAGCCGTTCAGCACGCTGGATGTGCGCAGTGTGCTGTCCGCCATTGCCGAACAGGCGGTCTTGAAAGGATAAGGAAGAGGCCCCGGGGCCGAAGAAGAGCGCGCTGGAGGGAGCGCTCGGGGAGTCCAGAGCATGATCCCAAAGCGGGAACGGTTTCGGATCATGCTTCGACAAAATCAGAAAATATTCGGCGTGTCGGCCAAGGGCGCGGCATAGGCGATCATGCGGATGGCGCGGTTCTTGTGTGTTCCGGACTGTTCGGCGATGGCGCGCAGGCAATCGATACTCTCGGCACCCCAGGCCTGGCCCTTGCAGGCGAAGTCGGTCACCGGCACCGGCAGACGCGCGGTCCTGGTCGTCGTCTGCGCGCCGTCGATGAGATTGGACGGCGGATTCAACGAAGCGAAGGCCGGCCCGATTGTCGGCGTGAACGCCATGCCGACGAAGGCGCAAGCAGCCAGCACCATGAACATCGCCATGGGGTGGTCGCTGGCCCGCTGGCGCAGCGCCAGTTTCGGACGGCGGTCATTGCGTTCTGGAGCCTGAAGGCGGCTCTCGCCGCGGATCGTCTGGATTTTCGCATGCATTGCCTTCCCCTTCGCTGAGTTTCTTTTGGCGGTGAAATGAACTTATCCGCACTTTGTAACGACGATGGGGTGGCGAAGGACTGGCACTGTAACGAGTTCGAAACAGCATTCGGGCGAAGTCGGGCAAAATCGGGCATAGCTTCGACGGCGCTCGGGCTCGAGGCGCAACCCGACCGATCTTGCCAAACAGTTTTTCGAAAAGACCAGGCTCAGGCCGGAGCTTGAAGCTCGGCAATGATCTTGTGCGCGGCGATACGCCCGGCAATGATAGCGCCCTCGACATACCCCGGAAACGACGGCGAGAGTTCTGAACAGGCGAGATACACCGGGGGTGCGCCGGCAAGGATCGTTCGCTCGGCATCTCTTGCTGTCACGTCGACAATAAGATCGCTGTACGCGCCGCCGCTCCAGCGATCTCCTATCCAGTCACGCAAACTGAAATCGGTGACGCCACCGGCATCCGGGCCAAGGGCTGCCTCCAACCGGCCGGTTAACTCCGCACGCAGTTCCGGCTCGCCGAGGTCGCGCCAGCGCAGCGCGAGCGGCCCGCCGACGAACACGACGAGCGCGGCATGCTCCACATCCTTGCCGGCGTCGCAGGCAAACAGCCCCGGCGGATCGAGCCACAACACCATGCCGTTCAAATCCCGCCCGCGCCAAAACGGTTTGGCATAGCGCACCAGGATCTTGATAGCCGCGCCGCTTTTCCAGGCGCCGAGCGCCCGCCCCAGTCCAGCCGGCAAGGCAGGGACAAAGGCGAGCTCCGTCACCGTCGCCGGGGGGACGGCAACCAGAACCGCGCGCGCCTCGATGGCACCCCCGGCCGAAACGACAAGAACACCTTGCGAACTGTGCTCGATGCGCGTGACCGGCTCGCTGAGCCGCAACCGGTCGCCAAGGTCGCGGGCCAGATCGTCGGCCAGTGAATGCATGGTTTCGCGCACGAAATATTGCAGCTCCGGCACCTCGTTGGTGACGCGTCGGTCATTGTCGATCAGATACCAGAGAGGAATCCGATCCAGCGCCATGCACCAGAGACCTTCGATCATCGAACGGAAGACGGCCCTGGCATCGGCCGAATCGCGCTGGCGGGCAAGCCAGTCGGCAACGGTCAGCCCCGCAATCGAGACGTCGTCCGGATCGATCCCGTTCATGCGCTCGCGGATTGCCATTGCCGCGTCATAGATCCGCTCTGCTCTTTGTACGGACATCGTCGGCTGGGTGATGAAATCGCCATCGACATAGGTTTCAACCAGCGTCTTGCCGCGCGCCTCGATCAGCGCCATCAATTCCGGCATGTCCTCGCACAGGAACTGGCCGCCACTATCGATCCGTTCGCCAAGTCCGTTCAGTCGGGACTCGACGCGTCCGCCGACGCGGTCGCGTGCTTCGAGCAGGATGAAATCGATGTCGGCCTTCTTCATCTCGAGCGCCGCCGACAGGCCCGTGAAACCCGCACCGACGATGACGACATCGGTTCGCTCGAATTCGCCGCCCTCATCCGTGAAGGTCTTCAGCATCCACCCAATCGCATCCGGCTTCCACAGACGAAGTATGTCCTTGTCGACATATGCCGGCGGGCCGCACACGCCATGCCGCAGGCTTGTCTCTAACCTATCGTTTTCTCGAGCATATTGAGCCAGTTACGATAGGCGATTTTTTCGATCAGTGCGCGGCCGAAACCGCGTGCCGCCAATGCATCGATCAGCTTCGGCAGGCCGGCGACATCCCCGATGACGGCCGGGATCATGGCGCCGTCGAAATCGGAGCCAAGACCAACGCCATCCTCACCCAGCGCCTGCAACAGCGAATCGATATGCCGCACCATGATATCGAGGCTGGTGTCGGCATTCATGCGACCGTCCTCGCGCAGGAAGCCTGTTGCGAAGTTCAGCCCGACCATGCCGCCGGTTTCGCGGATCGCGCCGAGCTGCCAGTCGGTCAAGTTGCGCGAATGGCCGCAGATCGCGTGCACGTTGGAATGGGTCGCGACCAGCGGCGCATCGCTGAGCGCCGCGACATCGCGAAAGCCCTTCTCGTTGAGATGCGACAGGTCGATCATGATCTTCAACTGGTTGCATGCCTTGACCAGCGCCTTGCCGGCATCGGTCAGGCCGGGTCCGGTGTCGGGCGAGGACGGGAAGCGGAACGGCACGCCGTGGCCGAAGGCGTTCGGACGGCTCCAGACGATGCCGAGCGAGCGCAGGCCGGCTTCATGCAGCACGTCGAGCATGGTGAGCTCGGGATCGATCGCCTCGACCCCTTCGATGTGGAACACCGCGGCGATCGAACCTTGCGCCATGGCATTGCGCACATCGCCGGCGCTGCGGCAGACGGTGAGCGCTCCGGCCCGTTCCAGCCTGAACAGGATCGAGGCCATGGCGATCGTCGAGGTCAGCGCCTCATTGCGCGGAACCTCGGGCGGCAGCGGTTCGGCGACGCTCGGCGCCAGGGGCACGGCGCCGCGCCTGGATTTCTCGACAGGCGGCGGAAAGATGGCGAACATGCCCCCGGCGAAGCCGCCGGCTTTCGCGCGTGGCAGGTCGATATGGCCGCCCGATTTCCCCTCGATGAACAGTTTTTCGACGTCCGTGTCTTTCGACTGATAGAGTCTGAGCAACGTATCGTTGTGGCCGTCGAAGACGGGAACGAGATCGGTTTCGGTCATTGGGGGATCATTCGGTTCGTTTGTCGGCGCGGCGGCTAGGATATATCCTATCTACTTAGGCAGGATGCGCCACCCGCGCAAATGCCAAAGCCGCCCCGGCAGGATGGCAGCCGCTTGCCGCGCCGTTTCCAAGCAACGAAATCCCTACCGCTTCAGCACGTCGGCCCATTCCTGATGGCGGCGGAACTGGGCGTTGGCGAACGGGCAGAGCGGGATGATCTTCTTGCCTGCCGCACGCGCATCCTCAACGGCGCGGGTGACGAGCCGAAGCCCGGCACCCTGGCCGCGAAAGACGTCCGGCACTTCGGTGTGGTCGATGATGATCTGGTGCTCACCGATCTTGGTGAAGGTCATCTCGGCCTCGGCGCCATCGGGTCCACGCAGGACATAGCGGCCCTTGGAACCGCGATCCTCAAGTTCGATCTCAGGCAGTTGTTCAGGCATCGCTATGCTCCTTGGGCAGCATCGGCAAAGAACCGCCGTGCCGCCTCGATCTCGTTTGGCCGCACCTCGTGCCCGCCATCGTGCCATTCCACTGTGACATCGGCGCCGTCGGCACGCAAATAGGCCTCGAGCCGCGTGGTCAGGTTCGGCGGACAGATCGGGTCGCGCTTGCCGGCGGTCATCAGGATATGGCGGCCGGCGAGGCTGCCCTTGACCTGCGGCTCGAACGGGATCAGCGGATGCATCAGCACCGACGCGTCGAACAGCGCCGGAACCGCGAACACCACCGAGGCCAGGACATTGGCGCCGTTGGAATAGCCGAGACCCAGCACGGCCGATGGCTTCGCTGCTTCGACATGGGCCTTGACGAAGCCCGCTATCCTGATCGTCGCCCGTGCCAGATCCTCCATGTCGTAGACGCCCTCGCCGGTGCGGCGAAAGAAGCGCGCAGCACCTTGTTCGGACACGTCGCCGCGCGGCGAGATGATGGTTGCCTGGGGCGTGAGATCGCGCCCCAGCGACAGAAACTGGTTCTCATCGCCTCCAGTGCCATGGAAGACGAACAGCAATGGGCCGCCCGGCGAACCGGGCAGCAGCTTGTGGATGTAAGCGTCCTTACTCATGACCTCAGCCTTCCAGTCTCGGCAGATTCTGTTCAAGATAGGGCCGCAGGTGCTGGTGCTGTGTCGGCAGCTTCAGCGCTTGGCCCAGATGAGCGGTATCCTCGTCGCGATCGAAACCCGGCTCGTTGGTGGCGACTTCGAACAGCACGCCACCCGGTGTGCGGAAGTAGATCGCCCAGAAGTAGTCGCGATCGATCACCGGCGTCACCCCATAGCCGGTGTCCACCAACGCCTTGCGCACCTCGAGCTGCCTGGCGCGGTTCTCGACCGCGAAGGCGACGTGATGGACGGAGCCGGCACCGAGATCGGCGAAGGCCGTGCTCGGCAACGATTCGATGTCGATAATATCGGCGCCGTTGCCGTTCTTCACCGCCAGCCGCCTGAGATTGCCGGACTTGTCGACTTCCTCATAGCCCATGAACTTCAGCAGCTCCTCAGTGGCGCCGCCATCCTTCAGCCTGAGCGATACCGAATGGAAACCGCGGATCGCCTGGTCGACCGGAACACCGCCTTTCGCCCAGGGCGCTCTGCCGTCGCCCTTGCCCTCGACCAGCGCGAAGCCGTCACCATCCGGTCCGGCAAAAGCCAGGCGCTTCTCGCCGAAGGTCTCTTCGCTCGAGAGGCCGGTGACGCCCTCATCGGCAAAGCGTTTTTCCCAATAGGCAAGCGTGCCTTCCGGCACCGAGTAGACGGTGGTTCCGACTTCGCCGACGCCATGCCGGCCCTTGCCGATGTCGGGGAAAGGGAAATAGGTCATCACCGAACCCGGCGTGCCGGTCTCATTGCCATAATAGAGATGATAGACGTCGGGCGCGTCGAAATTGACAGTCTTCTTGACCCGGCGCTGGCCGAGTTTCCTGGTGAAGAAATCGTTGTTCTGGCGGGCATCCCTGGCCATCGAGGTGACGTGATGCAGGCCCTTGATCTGGTCGAGCATTGTCTTGCTCCTTCCCTTGGTACTTGTGCGGCCCTCGCCGCTGTCCATGCCAATATGAGGACCCGAGCAGTTTACGCAAAGGCGGCAAACACAGAATGGACTGTGTCGCAAAAGTGAACGATGGAACAGAGTTCGTTCACCAATTGGCTCGCAGAGTCGGGCTTGCGCCGTGGCCAGAATTCGTTTCCATGAACGGCATTCGACATTCCGGGACAAAGGTATCGTGAGTGACTGGAAAAGCCAGGCGGCCCAACATTCTCCTGATCACATGCGATCAGTGGCGTGGCGATTGTCTGTCCGCAGCCGGTCATCCGGTTGTGCAGACGCCGAACGCCGACGCACTGGCCGTGGAGGGTGTGCTGTTCAAGCGGCACTATGGCGGCGCGGCGCCCTGCTCGCCCGCCCGCGCCTGCCTCTACACCGGTCTCTACCAGATGAACAACCGCGTCTGCCGCAACGGCACGCCGCTCGACGCGCGCCACGGCAACATCGCGCTCTCGGCTCGCGCTCTGGGCTATGATCCGACGCTGTTCGGCTACACCGACGTCTCGCTCGATCCGCGCCTGCTGGCGCCGGGCGATCCGCGGCTGCAAAGCTATGAAGGCGTGCTGCCGGGCTTTACGGTGCGCCAGTTGCTGCCGGAGCACCAGAAGCAATGGCTATCCTGGCTGGAGCTGCAAGGTGTCGACGCCAGCGCCGGCTCCCCCGACATCCACCGTCCGCTGGCCGACGGCGCCGGGACCACCATCAGCAACGCGCCGCCCGTCTACCGCGGGCAACAAACCCCGGCGGCCTTCCTGACCGGCGAATTCACGCGTTGGCTTGGCGAACAGGAGCACGCCACGCCGTGGTTCGCGCATCTTTCCTTCATCAGCCCGCACCCGCCCTTCATTGCCCCGGAGCCCTACAATACAATGTACGATCCGGCTGACGGCCCGGCCTTCCGGCGCGCGGCAAGCTGGCAGGAAGAGGCGGAAAACCATCCCTATCTTGCCTATGATCTCGGCCGGCAGAAACAGATAAAATTCCGGCCCGAAGCCAGAGGCAAGGTGCACGACTGGAGCGAAGACGATTTTCGCCGCATCCGCGCGATCTATTACGGCATGATTTCCGAGGTCGACGCGCAGCTCGGCCGCGTCTGGCAAGCGGTTAAGGCCGCGGGCGCGTGGGACGACACCATCATCGTGCTCACCTCGGACCATGCCGAGATGATGGGCGACCATTTCATGCTGGGCAAGGGCGGCTATTTCGACGGCAGCTACCACATTCCGCTGATTGTCCGCGATCCGCGCCACGGCAAGGCTGCCGGCGGCCGTGTCGACAGCTTCACCGAAGCGGTCGACATTTTGCCGACCCTTCTCGACCTGCTCGGCGAAAAGCCCGCGCCGCATCTCGACGGCGCCTCGCTGAAGCCGTTCCTGAGCGGAGAAACCCCTGCGGCGTGGCGCGATGCCGCGCATTGGGAGTTTGACTTCCGCTCGATTGCCGCGGGCGAGGCCGAAAACCATTTCGGCATCGCCGCACGTCAATGCAACCTCGCCGTTATCCGCACGGAACATTTCAAGTATGTGCATTTCGGCGGCAACCTGCCGCCGCTGCTATTCGATCTGGAAAACGATCCGGGCGAGCTGGACAATCTCGCGGCCGACCCCAGTCATCTCACCGTGCGCCTGGAATTCGCCGAACGGCTGCTCGCCTGGCGGGCCGAACATCTCGACCAGTCGTTGGCACTGGCCGAATTGACCGAGAACGGCCTAGTCGGCCATGCCGCTGGCCTGCCACCTGGCCACACATAAATGAAGCCCGCGCTGTTGCCAGCGCGGGCTTCATTTGGCTGAACAGAATTACCTTACGATCATGCGCTGCTGATCGCGCTGTTCGGCATAGCTGCCCTTGTCATAGGCGGTTTGAGCCTCGAGCTGTTCCTTGGTGAAGGTCGTGTACAGGTATTTGTTGCCGTCCTTGTCGGTCATGAATTTGAGATTATCCATGCCGACCGCGACTTCCTTCTCGCCAATGCCGAGGAAGCCGCCGACGTCGACGATCACCGCGTCGGCCTTCTTGTCGGGCGCAAGCACGACATCGCCGATCTCGCCGACCCTGGCGTCGTTGGCGCCGTAGACAGTCGTGCCCTTCAAGTCATCGGCACGAATCTCGCCGACCGGCATCTCGGTCAACGTCGACTTGTCGATGGCGGCAGTCTGTGTCTGGTCGGGAGCCGAGGCGTCAGGGGTGGTCGCTACCGGAGCTTCGGCGGTCTTGTCTGCCGGAGCGACAGCAGGAGCCGTGGTGTCAGAGGGCACAGCTGCCGGAGCGGTGGCCGCAGGCTCATTGGAAGCCGTCGTTGCCGGCGCCGGATCATAGGCCTTGCGGTCGAAATCCGGCTGCGCCTGCAGCTCTTCCTTGGTGGTCTGGGCGACCAGCCAGCGGTCGCCATTCTTCTCGGCCCACTGCGCCTTGGAGAAGTCATAGGTGACGTTCTTGGCGCCGAGACCAAGGAAACCACCAACGCCGATGACAAGGGCCTCGGCCTTGCCTTCCTTGGTCAGCACGATGTCGTTGACGTCGCCGATATTCTGCGCGTCGTCGCCGGTGCCGTTATAGACATTTTCACCGATGATGTTGGTGGCAAGGTTACCATCCGCGCGCTTCACCGGTTCCGCCGGTGCGGCGTTCATGTCGGCCGGCTTTTGTGCCGTATCCGTCGTAGCGGGTGCCGTCGGTGCTGTCGCGTCGGTCGATGCGGCAGGCGCCGGGGTCGGCGCGTAGGGCTTGCTGTCGAATTCTGCCTGTGCCGTCAGCTCGTCCTTGGTCGTCTGGGCTACCAGCCAGCGGTCGCCATTCTTTTCGGCCCACTGCAGCTTACCGTAGTCGAAGGCGACGCTCTTGGCGCCGACGCCCAGAAAACCGCCGACGTCGATGACAACGGATTTCGCCTGCCCATCCTTGTCGAAGACGACGTCGCTGACCTTGCCGATGTTCTCGGCGTCATCGCCGGTGCCGTTGTAGACGGACTCACCGATGATGTTGGTGACGATGCTGCCCTCTGCGCGGACCGTCGCGACGCCCGACTCCTGAACGGCTGGACTCTGCGCCGGCGCTGGGGTCGTCGCACTCTGCGCATGAGCTGCGGTGGCGATCAGCGTTGCGAGTGCGGTGGTGGCTAAAAGATTGCGGATCATGATAGTCTCTCCTCGTGCCTGATCTCATGCGCCGCGTGTTCGTTGGAAAATCGGACGCGGCATCTACAGGTTCACAACGTTGTGACCAGTCTGTTGTTCCGACAAAACCGCTGTCGTCGGGGAAACGAAACCACAGAAATGATCGCGCCGCCGGGCAGCCACCCCGTGGCAAGGGAACCTTTCCGTCGCCGCCGCGTTTCAGCCATAGGCTGGGTGTCCGGCCGCTTTTGGCTGACACGGTGGAGCGGGGCATGAAATTCGCAGCGGTGCTGAACCGGGATGGCGGCACTTTGCGTACCACCGACCTCGCCGCTTTCTCCGACAGGATGCATCAGACGCTGGAGACGGCCGGTCACTCGCTCAGCATCGAGATCGTCGCCGGCAAGGACGTGGTGGAAACGCTCGACAGCGCGGCTTCGCGTCGCTCGGTCGATATCGTGCTGGCGGGTGGCGGCGACGGGACTATTTCCGCCGCGGCCGCCCGGCTGATGGGCACGAAGAAGGCGCTTGCCATATTGCCGGCCGGCACCATGAACCTGTTCGCACGCGGACTGGGCATCCCGCAGTCGCTCGACGGCGCGCTGAAATCCTTCGCCGACGGCGAAATCATAGCGGTCGACGTGGCGACGGCCAATGGCCAGCCTTTCGTGCACCAGTTCTCGATCGGCATGCATGCGAAGATGGTGCAACTGCGCCAGAAGATGGAATTCGGTTCGCGGTGGGGAAAGATCCGCGCCTCGGCCAAGGCGGCTTGGGCGACGATCAACAATCCACCTGCGATGAATGTGACGCTCAGCATCGGCGATGCCGAAATGGCGGCACGCATCACCGGCATCGGCATCACCAACAATTTGTTCGGTGAAGGCCATTTGCCCTACGCCGACAATCCGGCGGGCGGCGTGCTTGGCGTCTACGTTACGGTGGCGAAGCAGCGCGCCGAGCTGGTCAAGTTCTTCTTCAACATGGCGCGCGGCAAATGGCGCGACAACGAACATGTCGAAATTCACCAGACGAACAGAACGGTGCTGAAAATCCATTCGAGCAGCCGCAAGTTTCGCGCCGTCATGGACGGCGAACTGGTCAGGCTTGACCGTGAAACGGTAATCGAAATCCAGCCTGGCGCGCTGAATGTACTGGTGCCGACGAGCGCGGCCCAATCGAGAGCCGCATGATACGATACGTTGCAACGAACAAATCGGCTTTAACCAGCAGGAGCCTGCTCGGTGGTGCTAGGTGTGGGGACATGCTGTTCATCACTGGTTGGCGCCTTGATCAACACACCATAGATCTCGGCAACGCCCCACGCGGCAAACACCAAAAGCAATGCGGCGATCAGGATTCGAAATCCATGCCAGCCCCATCGCCCCTGCCGCGCCTTGTTTTCTGGAATGATCTTGGCCATGCTCGATCCCTGTCTCATACTGCACCAACTGGCGCGCTCGGCAAATCATGGTCGGGTAACGGTTCCTCGCTAGGATGGTTCCGGAAATGCGCCCTGGCCTTGCACCAGCGCAAGCATGGGGCGGCGAAGACCGGGACGAGGCAATTAGGGTGACTGGCAAGACGCAAACAACACCCGATCTGCCGGCCGAAGTTGCGCGCGCAGTCAAGGATGTTGACCGGCTCGCTGTGCTGCACGGGTTGGAGATGCTGGATACGGCGCCCGACCCCGATTTCGACCGGGTCAGCAGCCTTGCCGCGGCGGTGATGCAGGCGCCGATGGCCCTGGTCACACTCGTCGACCTCGAACGGCAGTGGTTCAAATCCTGCTTCGGCCTGGACGAGACCGAAACGGCGGCCGACGTCTCGTTTTGCGCCCATGCGATTTCCGCCGGCGACGAGCCCATGGTGGTCGTGGATGCAACGACGGACCCCCGTTTCAAGACCAACCGGCTGGTCACCGGAAAACATCATGTCCGCTTCTATGCCGGCGCGCCGATGATCGTGGCAGGTGCCCGCATCGGTACTCTGTGCGTGCTCGACCGCGAGCCGCATGGTTTTCCATCCCGCGCCGAGCTCGACCAGTTGAAGGCGCTCGCCAGCCTCGCCGCCAGCCTGTTCACCCTCAAGGATGCAACCCGCAGCGGCGCGATCGCCGAGGCCGCACTGGTGCGCGAGGAAAAACGACGCGCCATCGCACTCGATGCGGCGTCGCTCGCCAGTTGGGCATGGGACATCCGCACCGACATCATCGAATGCGACACATTGATGTCGGAGCTGTTCAGCCTGCCCCGCTCCAACCGGCTGCGCGCACGTGACATCCTCGCCGCCATCGATCCGCGTGACGTCTACCAGACCGAAACCCGCTTTCGCGACGCCCTGACCGGCAGCGACGACTATTTCGGCGAATACCGGGTGAAGGGCTTTCATCCGCCGCGCTGGCTCGCCACGCGCGGCCGTGTGATCGAGCGTGACGGCGACGGCAAGCCGACGTTGATCTTCGGCGTCAACTACGACATCTCCGAGCGCAAGCTCGGCGACGAACGGCAACGGCTGCTGCTGCGTGAGCTCAACCATCGCGTCAAGAACACTTTGGCGACCGTCCAGGCGCTGGCAACCCAGACCGTGCGCCACGCCCACCAGCCAAGCCAGTTCCTCGAGGCCTTCGGCGCCAGGCTTCAGGCCTTGGGCATCGCCCACAATCTGTTGTCGGACCGCGAGTGGCGTGGCATCGGCATCAGTGAACTCGTCCAAATCGAGGTCAAACCTTTCGAAACGGCCGAGCAGCCGCGCATGACGATCTCCGGCGACGACCTGCTGCTGTCGCCCGACCAGGCCATCGGGCTTGGCCTGATCCTGCATGAACTCGCCAGCAACGCGCTGAAATATGGCTCGCTGTCGGTGCCGTCAGGCAGGGTCGACCTTGGCTGGAGGACGCAAGGCAGGAGGGATGCCCGGCGTCTTGTGCTGACCTGGCGCGAAAGCGGCGGCCCGCAAGTCGCTCCGCCGGATCGGCACGGCTTCGGCTCGATCCTCATTCGCCGCAGCCTGGCCAAGGTCATTTCCAGCGAAGTGACCCATGAATTCCGGCCGGAAGGCGTGTTTGCCGAAATATCGATGCCCCTCGAAGAGCTGTCGAAGTGACCTCCCAACAGCTCTACTTCCGCTCGCTCTCATCCGGATCGTCGGATTTCACGTTCTCGCGGTAGATGGCGTAGGCCGCGAGTGCCACGGCCGGCCCCAGAATGACGCCGAGACCGCCTTTTCCCTTAAGCAGGCTCGGCAGCACGGCGAGTGCGGCGGTGATGCCGATCGCCTTCATGTCGGCATTGCGGCGCCGCGCCCGGCGCCGGGCGCGCGAGCCTGCCGATATCCGGTAGACCAGCAGGACAACCCCGGCAAGCACCAGAAAACCGACGCCGAACCCCAGTGCCGCGGCAAGCGGCCCATAGCGCATCGCCGTCCAGATATAGGCGGCCCCGACAAGAAAGCCGAGACCGCAAAGTGCGGCGGCCATGGCGATCACATAGACGATTGCCGCCGTGCGCGCCCGGTATATGGCGGCCACGGTCTCCCCCGAGGCGAGACCCGAGATCAGGGTTGCCAGCATTCCCATCCGAAGCGCGACTAGCGACGCGCGATGAGCGCGAAAAGGAAGCCGACGCCGGCGGCGATCGCCAGTGACGTCACCGGCTTTTCGCGTACACTTGCCATCATCTGCGCTTCGATGTCCTTGGCATTGCTGCGCAGGCTATCAAAGGCTGCTTCGCCCTGCGCACGCAACTGCTCGACCCCTTCCGTGGCTGCGCGGCGCGCGGTGCCGTAACCATGCTCGCCGGTCTTGGCCAGTTGTTTGGTGAGCTTGTCGATGTCGGCCTTCAACTGCCTGATGTCGGCTTCCAGGTCCGCATTTGCACGGGCGTCGTTTGCGGTCTTTCCTGCGGCAGTGGCCATGGCTTAACTCCTTGTGATTGCTTGGTTTCAAACGCGCTGCCCGCCTCAAGGTTCCGGCATTGGGGACAAAGTAGCCGAAAACGCATCGGCGCGCACCCGGTCCGTCGGCTCCCGCAAAAGACGCTTCCTCAGATTAATGGCCGGCGCGCTTCACCCAGCCCTTCCCAGCCGGCGAGCCGCTTGAGGCCTTCATTGTCGGAGACCACGCAGCCGCCGTCGCGCCAGACGATCAGCTTGCGATCCATCAGCTTGCGGATCGTCTTGTTGGTGTGAACCAGCGACAGGCCGAGCGTATCGGCAATGTGCTGCTGCGTGATCGGTATCTGGACAGTTTGGCTGCCATTCAGTCCAACGACCTTGGCGCGGCTGCCGATGAAGGCGATGAGATAGGCAGCGCGCTCGATCGCACTGCGGCGCCCGAGGCTGAGCAGGTTCTCGTCCAGCATCCGCTCTTCACGCGATGCGATCCAGGTGATGTCATAGGCCAGCCCGGGATGATTGCGGTACAGCTCATGCAGATATTCGCGCTCGAAAACACACAGCAGCATCGGCGACAGTGCCTCCACGGAATGCTGCATCTCGCCCATCACACTGCCTTGCAGGCCGATCAGATCGCCGGGCATGAGATAGTTGAGGATTTGGCGGCGGCCGTCCCGCAACAACTTGTAGCGAAACGCCCAGCCGGAGAGCACGGTGTAGAGATGGGCGCTATGGCTTCCCTCCACCAGCACCGTGCCACCCTTTTCGACTGCGAGTTCGCCCTTCTTGAATTTGCTGATGAAGGCCAGTTCCTGTTTTTCGAAATCGCGGAAAATCGGCAACGGCCGCAATGGGCAGTTCTCGCAAGGATATTGGCGGCTGGAGAAAGCGCTATTGTTCTGGACTGACATTTCGACCCCCTTCGAAAGCCCGCTCTTGGAGGAGCGCGTTTCATCCCGTTGCAAGGATTGAGATTCCGCCCGCTTGCCACATGTCTTTTTTAAATGACAGCAAGCGAATTAGCGATCATGACTCCGGCGTTTCAAGGAGTCTTTGCCTGTGCCCACATTGCTTGACGGATTGCGGATTCTGGTCCTGGAGGACGAATTTCTGATCGCCATGGATGTCGAGCAGCTTTGCCGCGACCATGGCGCCGATGAGGTGGTGATCGCCCGTGACCTGACCGAGGTCGATGGCCGCGAGGTCGCCACGCGATTCGATGCAGCCATTGTCGACTTGATGCTGGGCGGTGTCTCGACGATCGATTTCGCCTCCGGCCTGCGCGCGGCAGGCATACCTTTCGTGTTTGCGTCGGGCTATTCGGATGCAGAGGAGATCAAGGCATCGTTTCCGGGCGTCAGGCTGATTGGCAAACCCTATTCGGGTGAAGACCTCGTGCAAGCGGTCGCCGCGGCCTGCGGACGCGCTTGAGACACGATCGCGGTCAGCTTGCCGGCGAGCTCGTTACCTGGGCCGAAATTGCGTCCGGACCATACTCGTCCTCGCCTGATATTTTCAGGATCTCCTGCAAGCGCGTACGGGCTCGGCTGACGCGGCTCTTGATCGTCCCCACCGCGCAACCGCAGATCTCGGCGGCCTCCTCGTAGGAGAAACCAGACGCGCCGATGAGGATGATGGCTTCGCGTTGGTCCTCCGGCAATTGCTCCAGCGCCCCACGAAAATCCTTCAGGTCAAGCTGGCCGTGCTGAGCCGGATGAACGGCAAGCCTGGCCGTCATGATACCGTCGCTGTCCTGCACTTCGCGCCCGCGCTTGCGCATCTGCGAATAGAACTCGTTGCGCAGGATGGTGAAAAGCCAGGCCTTGAGGTTGGTGCCGGGCTGGAAGCTCTCATGCTTGTCCCAAGCCTTGACGAGCGTTTCCTGGACGAGGTCGTCGGCTTTATCGGCATTTTGCGTCAGCGACACGGCGAACGCGCGCAGACTTGGGATTGCCCCAAGCAGATCGGTCTTGAAGCCTTGGGAGACCGCGGCCATGCCTCAGTCCTTCTTCTGTGCGGGTTCAGCCTGTTCCAGCTGGCTAAGCAACTGGGAAAAGCGATCCGGCACATCGTCGGAGACCAGCGCGTCGTAATATTGTTTGAGTTTGCGTCCGATTTCGGAGTTCGGCCCAAGGGCGTCACCAGAACCGTTCCGGCGCCTGCTCTCGGCGCCAGCCAGAATATCTTTCGTCATATCCTTCATTTTGCCCTTGTATTCCCAGCGCTCAAGCCGCTCTTATCATACTCAACACAACGCAAGCGGCGCCCTCGTCTGGTCGCCCATCCCGACCACAAACGCCACTCCCCGGCTTTTGTTCCGTCGAGGCGGAACTTTTTCAAAAAATCCGCGTTAACGTCAGGGCTTGCAGTCAGCTTGACCTATGCACCTATGCAATCACGTCATTCTGAGGGAGACGTCTTACCATGAGCTTATCCGCCACCATCGCACCCCATCTGCCCTTCCTGCGCCGCTTCTCGCGGGCTGTTTCCGGGTCGCAAGAGAGTGGTGATGCGCTGGTAGCCGCGATGCTCGAGGCCATCATCGCCGATATCGAAATATTTCCCGAAGCATCGAGCGACCGCATCGCGCTGTACAAGGTGTTCGCCAAGCTGTTCACATCGGTCGCCATCCGCGTCCCACAGGAGCAGGCGCAATCGGCGTGGGAACAGCGCACCGCCGCCAATCTGAATGCGATCGCGCCGCGGCCTCGTCAGGCCTTTCTGCTCGTGGCTGTCGAAGGCTTCAGCGAGGACGAAGCGGCTGAGATCCTCGACGTCGGCGACCAGGAGTTTTCAGAGCTGCTTGCCCAAGCGAGCAACGAGATATCCCGTCAGGTGGCAACCGACGTCCTGATCATCGAGGATGAACCGCTGATCGCCATGGATATCGAAGAAATGGTAGAGAGCCTCGGGCACCGCGTCGTTGGAACGGCGCGCACCCATGCCGAGGCAGTGATGATGTTCGGCAAGACACGGCCGAAGATGGTGCTGGCCGACATCCAGCTTGCCGACGGCAGTTCCGGCATCGAGGCCGTGAACGAGATCCTGTCATCGACGTCGGTGCCGGTCATCTTCATCACCGCCTTCCCCGAGCGCCTCTTGACTGGCGAACGGCCGGAACCGGCCTTCCTGGTCACCAAGCCGTTCAATCCCGACATGGTCAAGGCGCTGATCAGCCAGGCACTGTTCTTTGACCGCCAGGCGAAAGCCGCCGCATAGTCGTGAATTGGGGAAGTGGTAATCGTGCCGCCTGATGCACGCGGGCGGCGACGGTGAAATTCCTGCGCGCTTCTTGAACGATTTGCAAGCTCGGTCTTTTTCGGCAAAGGGTGGGAACAAACCGCACCCACCCACGTTTTTATCGCACCATTCGAAGGAGATGCATCATGCTTTACTGGGCGCTCGTATTTCTCGTCGTTGCGATCATCGCCGGCGCGCTTGGTTTCGGCGGCATCGCCGGTACATCTGCCGGCATAGCGCAGATATTGTTTTTCATCTTCCTCGCTTTCCTGGTCATTTCGCTTCTTGCGGGCCTGTTCAAACGGGCTTCGTAACAACGAACGGCCGAACACTGGAAGCCGCACCCCTCAAACGGTTTCCAGCCACCGCCGGGCGGTGTCCTAAAGGACGCCGTCCGGCGGACCGTTTTTTGGCGGCGGGTTCGGGAAACCTGTTTGGAACCCATTCACCGGTGAGCCGTTCAGCCTGAATTGGGTGGACAGTTTGGCCGATGGGTTCCAGGACCGGAAACAGGAAGGACGACGTGCAAAGCGATGAAGTCATCGCCCTCCATCCTGCCGAAAGCGGCATGCAGCTCGGCCGCGCCCTTCTTCACGCGTTGCACAATGCCGGCATTTCCGTTCTCTACCAGGATCGCGAGATGAAAACCGTATGGGCGCGCAACATGCGTGCGCCCTGGGTTTCGGACACCACCGACAGCATCGGTATTCTGCCGGAGGCGCAGGCCGACCGCATCGGCGCGGCCAAGCGCGACGTCATTGCATCCGGCAACCCCCAACGTCTCGAGATCAGCGTTCCCGTCGAGGATGGCAGCCGCTGGTTTGAGGTCTGGATCGATGCCGACCACGGCGACGGCGGCACGGTGCAAGGCGTCGTCACCACAATGGTCGAGACGACCGAGCAAAAGCGCCGCGAGCAGACCCTGACGACGCTGTTGCGGGAGGTAAGCCATCGCTCCAAAAACCTGCTGGCGATCATCCAGAGCATAGCCACCCAGACCGGTCGCTACTCCGACAGCATCGGCGATTTCCTGACACGCTTTCGCGGCCGGCTGCAATCGCTGGCTTCGTCCCAAGATCTCGTGACCTCTTCCAACTGGCGGGGTGCAGCACTTCGCGAACTCGTATCGGGCCAGGTGGGCCGCTACGGCGGCGATCCGGTTCGCAGCCTGAGATTTCAGGGGGCAAACCCCTATCTCAATCCCAACGCTGCCCTGCATATCGGCCTTGCGATGCATGAACTCGCCGTCAATTCGGTGAGCTATGGCGCCCTGTCGCGGCCCGATGGATTCGTCGATGTTACAGCTAACCTGACCGCCGCCGACACGGGAACCTCCCTGTCCCTGACATGGGCCGAGGCAATCGGAGCCAGTGATGTCAGGCGTAGCGAGAAGCGCTTCGGCAGCGTCGCACTCGAACGGGTCGTGCCGACGTCGCTGAACGGAACGGCGACGCTCGAAATCGCGGCTGGCCGTCTCGAGTACCGCCTTGTCGTTCCGCACGGCAATTTCGAGACGGATTGAGCGACCCGAGCTTCCTTAACCAGCTGTTCACCATAAAAGCAGATGCTGTTTTTCCCAGATACCGCTGGAACTTGTTGCATCACCGAACATTTCCGCAACAGGATTTGCAGCATGGTGCGGGAGGAATGCCTTGACGGTTGCCGACATGAACAGACTGGAGCAGGCCGCCCGGATTTCCATGGGCGAGTTTGAGGACTCCGAGGCATCCGCGCCACCGCTGGCCCCTGTTCCCAATGGGGCCTTGCGCCTTGTCGCGCTGGGCCTGCTGGCCGTGATCGCGGTGGTCGCCCTGTACCAATTGGTCTGAGGCCAGCTCGTTTCGGCCGGTGATAGAATCGATTGTCGCCCTCTTACTTCCCAGCCCGGCCCAGCGAGCCAGGAACTTTGGCGAATGTAGACCGTTACTATGGCGAGAGGACTCCCGCCATGGAACATATCGCTGCATTGCTGCTGGTCATCGGTTGCTCGAACACGATGGCCGACTGCCGTGAACTCCAGGTGCCCGTCAACGTTTTCGCGAGCGCCGAGCAATGCGTGGCCGAACGCCCATTCGTCTTGGGCGACGTGCAAGGGCAGGCTGACCACATCGTCGCCAAATGCCTTGCTGTCGATCCGGCGCTTGAAGACGACTATGATCAGATCGTCTGGAATGTGCGCGCCGATGGTACGCTTGACGCGTCTTTGGCAATTTCCAGCCTCGTAATGGCGTCGAACGCGGCACGCCCAGAAAAAGACTATCTTCACCAACAATAGATTGCAGCAGCAAAGGCCGTCATTTCATGCTAAGTGGCAGCTGGAGCTTACCAAGTGAGGACACAAAGTGAGGAGTGACTCTATGCGGAAGATGATTATTGCCCTGGTTGCGGTGGTTGCGGTCAGTGGTTGCACCTCGACCGAGCAGGACGTGGTTGGCGGCGGCTTGATCGGCGCCGGTGTCGGCGGCTTGGTCGGCGGCGGCAAGGGCGCGCTGATCGGCGCGGCCGTTGGTGCCGGTTCCGGCCTGCTGGTGCGCAACCTGCGCAACGGCTATTGTCAATATCGCGATCATCGCGGCCGGATCTACACGGCTCGCTGCAACTAATTCGGCGATAATCGAAACGTCGATCCGGAGGCCGGTCCGCTGGCCTCCGGATTTTTCATGTCTGGACGCTTGATCCTTTTCGGGTGAAGGTCGCGCTCAGTTGGCGAGTGGAATTTTGATTTCAACGTTCAGCCCATTGGCCTGGTAATCGCGTTTGATCGTACCGCGCAGCTCCCGCGTCACGTTGAGATCGATCAACTTGGTGCCGAATCCGGTCTTGGCTGGCGCTTCGAGTTTCGTCTGCCCGTTTTCGCGCCAATTGAGAGCCAGCGTCCTGTCGCGCCCGCGCCCTTCGACCGACCAGTCCACTTTCAGCGCGCCGACGGAATTGCCGGCTTCGCCGTATTTCAGCGCATTCGTCGCCAGTTCGTGGAAGGTCAGGCCGAGCGCTTGCGTCGTGGTTTCGTCGAGCAGCACCTGTGGTCCCGACAACAGCTCTTCGGGCAGCGCCTTGCCGAACACCTGACCTAGCTCGATGCGCAGGAGATCGCCAAGATCGGCCTTCTGCCAGCGCGAGCGCGTCAGCATGTCCTGGGACGCCGCCATCGCCTGCAGCCTGGCCGAGAAGGATGCGGAAAACTCGTTGACGTCGGTAGCCCGCGATGCCGTCTGGCGCGCGATAGCCAGCACCCTGGTGATCGAATTCTTGATGCGATGCTTCATCTCCTGCAGCATCAGGTCTTTTTCGATCAAGCTCTTTTCCGTCGTTTCGTGCAATCGCGACGCTGCCTCATAGGCCCGCTCCTGATAGCGCGCCACCAGCGCGATGGCGCCCGCCAACAGCAGGCCGAACAGCCCCAGCATCACCGGAATGGCGCGCGACGACGGCTGCGAGAAGGCGCTTGTCGGCCGGAACAGTACAGTCCATGGCCGTCCGGCGACGATGATCTTTCGGGTGACCAGCAGCCTGTCGCCGAAAGTGGAAGCCGGCGGCGTCTCAGACCGGAACAACAGATTGTCGCCGTTTACGGCACCATCGCCATCATAGATTTCGGTGTTGACCGGCAGCAGCGGCGACCGGCTGAGCGCGGTCTGGAACAGATCGCGAGCCCGAAAGGCCGCATAGAGAAAACCGGCCGTCGAGGATCTCGAAGCATTGATGACGTCGGGAGCGGTTTCGACATTGAGCCGCACGAAAACGAAGAAGCCGGTGAACGTCTGCGCGGCGCCGGTGTCCTGGCCCAGCTGCACCAGCCCGCTGGCGTGCTGCTGGTCGTCGGACATCGCCTTCTCGATCGCCACACGCCGCGCCGGTTCGCTGAACATGTCATAGCCGATGCCCGCTTGATTGGATGGATCCAGCGGTTCGAACAGCACGATAGGGGTGCGCCAGGGTTGAGTGGTATCCGGGTAGATTGGATGACTGACGCCATAATCGTGCAGCATATCGCGTTCGACCGTCGCCTCGTCGCCCGCCTTTACCAGCCTGAGGAAGCCGATACCGCGTAAGCCGGCGAAATTCTTGTCGACATCGAGCGCGGTGAAGAACGCCTTGAACTCATTGCGAGAAATATCGCCATTGCGGGCGTCGAACAGGGCCTGCGTCGAGCGCAGCAGCGACAGATGCAGGTCGATGCGACTCTCGATCCGGTTGAGCGCATCGTCGGCAGTCGCCTCGAACTTGATGCGCGCGGCTTCCTGCGTGGCGAAATAGGCAAAACCTGCCATCACCATGCTGATCAGCGCGACGGCGATAAAGGCGATGATCGGAAAAAGCTTCTTCAACGGATCGTGCGGTCCCTGAGCAATGTCGGACCTTTATGGGCAAGTCGCCGTGCCAACACAATGCCAAGGCCAAGCCATCCTTACGGCTGGCATATCACGTGTCCGGCAACCGCGATCTGGCTCGATCTCAGGCCGCTATCTTCAGCGCGCCCGGTCCGGGAATGGCGCCCGGCGGGCATTTGCCCAGAATGATCATCCCCAGCACCTCGTCCTGGGTGACATCGGTGGTGCGGGCGGTGCCGACCACCTGGCCGTTCTTCATGACGCAGACCCGGTCGGCTAGCTCGAACACATCGTGGATATCGTGGCTGATCAGGAAGATGCCGATGCCGTCGGACTTGAGCTGCTTGACCAGTTCGCCGACCTGCGCCGTTTCCTGCGGACCAAGCGCCGCCGTCGGCTCGTCCATGATCAGGATGCGGGCGTTGAACAGGATCGCACGCGCGATCGCCACCGATTGCCGCTGGCCGCCCGACAGCTTGATCACCGGCTCCTTGAAGCGCTGGAAGCGGGGATTGAGCCGACCCATCACCTTGCGCGCCTCGGCCTCCATGGCAACGTCGTCGAGCGTGCCCCAGGCGGTCATCAGCTCCCGGCCGAGGAACAGATTGGCGGCGGCGTCGACATTGTCGGCCAATGCCAGCGTCTGGTAGATCGTCTCGATGCCGTATTTCTTGGCGTCGCGTGGATTGGAGATCGATGCCTCCTCGCCGTTGACGAAGATCTGGCCCGAATCGCGTTTGTAGGCGCCGGACAGGATCTTGATCAATGTCGACTTGCCGGCGCCATTGTGGCCGAGCAACGCCACGACCTCGCCGGGGAACAGATCGATCGAGGCGTCGTCGACGGCGCGGATGCCGCCAAACGCGATCGAGATGTTCCTCATGTCGATCAGCGCGGTGGCTGCAGGAGCAGTCTTGTCAGTCATGGCATGCCCTCCTAGACGCGCTTGCGATAGACGGTGTCGAGCCACACGGCGATGACCAGTACGGCCCCGACGACGATGCTCTGCAGCGGCGAGTCGACGCCGAGCAGCACCATGCCGGACTGCAGCGACTGCATCAGCAGGGCGCCGAGCATGGCGCCGATGATCGTTCCCGACCCGCCGGCAAGCGACGTGCCGCCGATCACGGCGGCTGCAATGACCAGCAGCTCGTCGAGCGTTCCAAGCACGTTGGTGGCCGAATTCTGCCGGGCCGAGGAGATTGCCGCGGCGATCGTGGCCAGCACGCCCATGATCATGAACACCTTCATGGTGATCCAGCGCGTGTTGATGCCGGCGAGATTGGCCGCCTCGGGATTGCCGCCGATGGCAAAGACATAGCGGCCGAAGCGGGTGCGGTTGGTGATGAAGGTCATGACCAGCCCGACGGCGACCGCCATCAGCACCGGTATGGCGATACCGTGGGCGATGAACAGGCCGCCTTCGGGAAGGGTGATGTTGTTGGCGGCCGCATATCTGTTCACGATGCCGATCGGCCAGGGATAGGAATTGGCGAGCCAGACCGCGCCCATGATGGCGCCGCAGGTGACGACTCCGAGCAGCGTCTCGGCCCAGATCGGACGTAGCGGAAACCGGAAACGCTTGCGCTGTACCCGCCCGTTGAACAGCCCAAACACCACGGCGAGGCAGGCGACAATCCCGACGACCCAGCTCCAGGTCGCGCCGATCGATCCCGCCGGCCCGCCGCCCATCAGCTGAAAAGTGGCGTCAAGCGGCGCCACGGTCTGGCCTGACGTGACCCACCAGGCCGCACCGCGCCAGACCAGCAGGCCACCCAGCGTCACGATAAAGGCGGGCACTTCGAGATAGGCGATGACGAAGCCTTGAAAGGCGCCGATCAGCAGGCCGAGCGCCAGGCCGATGACCAGCGCCAGGACCCAGATCCACGGATTGCCGAGTTCGAGCCCGACAAAGCGCACCAGGAAATGCACCTGGGCAAACCCCATCACCATGCCGATCAGGCCCTCGGCGGAACCGACCGACAGGTCGATGTTGCGCATGACGATGACCAGCACCATGCCGCAGGCCATGATGGCAACCGCGGATGTCTGCACCGACAGGTTCCACAGATTGCGCGGCGTGAGAAAGGTGCGGCTGTCGAAATCGAGCGGGTTGACGCCGAGGCGCAGGCTGGAAATGACATGCAGCCCAATCCAGATGACCAGCAGCGCGCCGATCATGCCGAGCATGCGGGTATCGATCTCGGTCGCCTTCAGGAACCGGGCGACGGCCCCGAGTTCCGACGCGCGCGCCGTATCGGCCTGTGGGTTGGACGTCGTATCGGTCATGATTTCCTCCCACCGACTGGCCGTCTGACGCGTATACCGGAGCCCAGCCTAGAAGCTATCCGCATGATGCGGAAACACAAAAGTCTTTGAGAAAACGCCGCGGCTTTTGGGCCGCGGCGTTGAGAATGCAGGAACAAGCCAGCTTTTAGTTGCAGGCCGCGACGGTGCCGGCAGCGACGCCCGTGCAGACTTCTTCCTTCTTGATCCAGCCAGCGTCGATGACGAGGTTGAGATTGTCCTTGGTGATGGCAATCGGGGTCAGGAACAGCGACTTGACGGTGTTGCCGCCCGGCGTCGTGAAGTCCTTGGCGCCGGCAATGTCGCCGGTCTTCTTGCCGTCTGCGAGCTGCGAAGCGATCTCGGCGGCGGTCTTGCCGAGCTCACGCGCGTCCTTCCACACCGAAACGGTCTGCGTGCCGAGCGCGATACGGTTCAGCGCGGCGTGGTCGCCGTCCTGACCCGAAACCGGCACTGTGCCGGCAAGGCCCTGCGCCGTCAGCGCCGCGACGACGCCACCGGCGGTGCCGTCATTGGCCGCGACCACCGCGTCGACCTTGTTGTCGTTGGCGGTCAGGAACTGTTCCATGTTCTTCTGGGCGTTGGCGGGCAGCCAGCCGTCCGTGTAGGCTTCGCCGACATTCTTGATCTTGCCGCTGTCAATGGCTTCCTTGAGCACTTCCATCGAGCCCGAGAACAGGAAGTCGGCATTGGGATCGGCACCGGAGCCCTTGATGAAGACGTAGTTGCCTTCCGGCTTGACCTTGAACACCTCGCGGGCCTGCATGCGGCCGACTTCCTTGTTGTCGAAGGTCAGATAGAAGACGTCCTTGTTCTCGATCAGCCGGTCATAGCCGACGACCGGGATGCCTTCGTCCAACGCTTTCTGCACCGCAGGGCCGATGGCCGAGGCGTCCTGCGCCAGAATGATCAGCGAATTGGCGCCCTGCGAAATCAGGCTTTCGACGTCGGTGAGCTGCTTGCCGGGATTGGACTGCGCATCGGCGGAGATGTACTTGTCGCCAGCGGCCTCGATCGCCGTCTTCATGGCGGCCTCGTCGGTCTTCCAACGCTCTTCCTGGAAATTGGACCAGGAAACGCCGACGACCTTGTCCTTCGCCTGCGCGAGAGACGCGAGCGTCAGCGACATGGCGGCACCCGCCAGGATGGCGGCTGTGAATCTTTTCATATTATCCTCCCTGCGCCGCGTATGGCGCGACCAAACTGACCCGAGGGCCGGCACAGAAGCCCTATTTTTTCGAGCCTCGAAAAAACACTGGGCCAACGCCTGAACGCTGTCAACATCGAATCTGATGGATTTTGATGGCCTTTCGAATTTTTTTCGAGCCCCGGAATAAATAAATGACAGGGCGCGCGGCTTCTGCCAGTATTTATCCGCGTCACCGACAGCGTTCCAGGGCAGGAAGAACCGCGGCGACCGGGAGGATTGAAAAAGCATGTCGGTCGGAATCCGCCACGACGATCTGCGCCGCCGCAACCGCGCCATGGTGATCGCGGCGGTGCGCCGCGCCGGACATCCGTCGCGAACCGAGATTGCCGCGACCACAAGCCTCAGCCATTCGACCATCTCGGCGATTTCCTCCGACTTGATCGTCGAAGGCATCCTGACCGAAAGCAAGCCGAGCGAGGCCGGCTCGCTCAAACGCGGCCGGCCGCAGGTCGGCCTCAGCCTCAATCCGGAAGCGGCCGCGGTAATGACCGTGGTGCTGTCGCTGAACTTCCTCTCCGTCGCCGTCATCGACTATGCCGGCCAGGTAGTATCCGAGGAACAGCGCCGGCTGGACACGCTGACGATGTCGCGCGAGTCGCTGATCGGTGAATGCACGGCAATCGTGCGGCGCCGCCTGGCAGATCCCGACCTGGACGTGCGCAGCATCGCCCGCATCGCGCTGGCCATCCAGGGCATCACCGACACCCGTGCCCGCGCCATGCTGTGGTCGCCGATCACGCCGCACACCGACATCGCCTTCGCTGACATATTCGAAGACGCGTTCGGCATCCCCGCCATAATGGAGAATGACTGCAACATGATGGCGGTGGCGCTGCGCTGGCGCGACCCCGATCGTTACCGCGACGATTTCATCGCTATCCTTTTGTCGCACGGCATCGGCATGGGACTGGTGCTGAAGGGCGAATTGTTCACCGGCACCCATTCTTCGGGCGGCGAATTCGGCCACATGATCCATCGGCCGAACGGCGCGCTCTGTCGCTGCGGACGGCGCGGCTGCGTCGAAGCCTATGCGGGCAATTACGCCATCTGGCGCAACGCCAGGCAGATGGGCGAGGATGCAGAACCCGTCGCCGATGTCAGCGACGCCGACATGCGCGCCCTGGCTGCCGCGGCCCGCGAAGGTGACGGACCCGAACGGGAAGCCTATCGCAAGGCCGGCGAAGCGCTCGGCTACGGCCTCGGCAGCCTGTTCGCGCTGATCGATCCGGCGCCCGTTGCCATGGTCGGCGTCAGCGCGGCCGCCTTCGACCTGATAGAGCCGGCACTGCGCGAGGCGATTGCCCAGACCGCCGGCGGCCAGCACTCAAAATCGATTTCCTTCGACACAGAGCCGAACGAACTGCCACTGATCCGCGAAGGCTGCGCCATGCGGGCACTGATCTTCGTCGATCAGGAGATTTTTGCGCCGGGCGTGCAGGCGAGAGGGAGCGCCGGAAAGAGCGTGGCGTGAGGGCCAGGGTCAAAATTGCGCGGTCCGCAACATCTACCGCTCCGTGAAAGCGCGCGCGAAGGAATCGCGCATCGGCCGTACGAGATACTCGAAGAAGGTCCGTTCGCCGGTGCCGATGAACGCTTCTACCGGCATTCCAGGGTAAAGCTGCTCCGCTTTCACTCCGGGCGGCAAGTCGGCGGCAATCTTCAGCTTGGCGCGGAAATAGGGTTCATGCGTAGCCTGATCGATGAGCCGATCTGCGGAAACCTGTGTCACCATGGCTGAAATCTCAGGGGTGAGCCGCATGTTCAACGCTGATAGTCGCAGTTTTGCCGGCTGGCCGACACGAACCTGGTCAATGTCTTTCGGCGGCAGCCGTGCATCGACGATCAAGCCCGATGCCGTAGGCAGAATCTCCATGATCTTCTCGCCGGGGGCAATCACGCTGCCCTTGGAATTGTAGGTGGACGATACCACGATGCCCGCCGCTGGCGCCTTGATCGTCGTCCGCCGCAGCACTGCCTCGGATGCCCGCATCTGTTCGTCAATGTCAGCCAGCGAAGAACGTACCTCGTCGAGTTTCGTCAGGGCTTCCTCCACGCGTTGCGTGGTCAGGCGCTCTATCTGCTCCTGCGCTTCGACGATCTGGGTGTTGGCCGATGCAAGATTTGCCTCCAGCGCCCCTGCCTGCCCGACGAGATCTGCCTCGCTACGCAAAAGCTGCGAATATTCGGTGCGATTGGTGAGGCCCTTGTCCAAAAGGCTGGTCTTGATGCCCAGTTCTTTCTTCACGACTTCGGCCTGTTGCTGAATGGCCTGTTTCTGGGCCTGCAACCCGACAACAGACTGGCGATGCATGGCAACCCGTTGCCTGAGGATCGATTGTTCGGATCGAAATCGGGCGAGCCTGGCGTTGAATTCCTTCCGCTGTTCCTGAACCAGGACCTCGAAATTGTGCTGGAACGGTGCTGGCGCAGCCTCTGTGATTGGCGCAAGCCGATCCAACCCGTCGCGTTCCGCCTCCAGCCGCGAAGCGCTGGCCTTCAACGCGATCGACTGTCTCGTCAGCCGGTTGAGTTCGGCTTGCGCGGCTGTTCGATCCAGCAGGATCAGTTCCTGGGCCTGTTGCACGCGATCACCCTCATGGACGAGCAACTCTTGGATGATGCCGCCCTCGGGATGCTGGATGAGGATGTTCCCGCCTGTCGCCGAGATTTTGCCTTGCGTGATGACCGCGCCGGACAACGGTGCACTGACCGCCCAATAGCCAAAGCAACCCACCAATATCGCCATTGCCGCGTATCCGGTGAATGCCACCCGGCGAATGTCGGTGCGTGCTGTGCCTTCCCGGACGAGGCTCTGTGCTGTCATCTTCTACGATCCAAAGCGGACACTATGAGGGGTGCCGCGGTTCGTCGTTGCAAAAGACCCTGTCACCGCCATGCTGCGCTGTGGGGCAAGGCCGATGCCGGCGATCGGCTGCCGCATCACGTCGCCGCTTGGACCGAAGGCTTCGATCACTCCGCTGCGTAGAAGCATCACGCGGTCGCAGGCTGCGGCGACCGAAGGGCGGTGCGTTATCACGATTGTCGTAACGCCCGCCGCTTTCGCGGCGGCAAGCACTTCTTCGAGCGCGGCTTCGCCGCTGCCGTCGAGATGGGTACTGGGCTCATCCAGAACGAGAACATGCGGATTGCCGTAAAAAGCGCGCGCCAGCCCGATCCTTTGGCGTTCGCCGCCCGACAGTGTTCTGTCCGACGAACCTATTCTGGTCTGATAGCCGTCTCGCTGCTCCAGTATCAGCTCATGCGCCCGGGCATTCTTTGCTGCCTCGACGATAGAGGCGTCATTCGCATCGGGTTCAAAGCGGGCGACATTTTCCGCGATCGATCCGGGAAAGAGCTCCACCTCCTGAGCGAGATATCCGATATGCCGGCCAAGCTGCTTCTCGTCCCAGGTTCTGAGATCGGCGCCGTCAATCCTGACGCAGCCGCTGGTTGCCTGAATCGCACCGACAAGCAATCTTGCCAGGGTGGACTTGCCGGCTCCGCTCGGACCTATTATCGCCACCGCTTCGCCTGCGCCGATGCGGAAGTTCAGTCTCTTGATGATGGGTTCGGTGCCTGGCGTGGCGTTCGGCGCGACAAAGATGAGGCCCTGCACGACAATTTCGCCGGACGGGTCCGGCAAGGTCAGTTTTTGCGCATGTGCCGGATGGGCGGAAAGCGCCTTGTCCAAACGCTTCCACGATCGTCTGGCGTCGACGATCTGCCGCCATGACCCGATCAGTTGGTCGAGCGGCTGCAGCGCACGGGACGACACCAGGGAAGACGCGAAGATCATGCCGGCCGTCATCTTCCCTTGCAGCACGAGCCATGCTCCGACACCCAGTATTGCTAGCTGAAGCATCATGCGTACGGCTCGCGACGTTCCACTGAAAATCGCGTTGGCCATCGACGAACGGTCATGCAGGACTAGCGCCTCCGCCACGTGCCTTCCCCACACTCGCGCGGCGTTTTGGATCATGCCCATGGCGCGCAGCGTCTCCGCATTCCGGGCAAAGGCCTGCTCCGACAGGCTGGCAACAGCCGAGCGTTCCGCCGACAAGGCATCATTCTTGCCGATGGCAAACTGATTTGCCAGGACCATCGCAAGCAACAGCCCAGATCCCGCCAGCGTAAGCCAGAACAGCAAAGGGTGGATGAGGTACAGCAGGGCGAGGAAGAACGGAGCAAACGGCAGGTCGAACAAGACCGCCGCGCCGCGTGACCTGATGAAGGCGCATACCGAGGCAAGGTCGCGCAGTGGAGGCAGGGCTGCTCCCCCGGCGTACTTAGCCTCCAGCGAGACGGCGAATGTCCTCGCGCCCAGTCTGTTGTCGACAATGGCTGCAACGCGCTGCGTGTAAACGGAGCGGACCGCATCGAGGAGACCGAGAAAGGCGAGTGCGAGAACCGCGATAGCAGAGAGGTAAAGAAGCGTCTCGACGCTGGAGGAAGGCAGGACGCGGTCATAGACCTGCAACAGATAAAGGGGGATCACCAATAGCAGGATGTTGATGAGGAACGAAAAAACACCGACATCGGCGATGGCGCGCCTCAAGACTGCCCGCAGATCAGACCGTGCAATCATTCCCGCGCTCCTAACGGCTCATGGCCCCAACATAAGGGCGTCGCTTAGACCGAATGGTCGCCGGCGATGTCCAAGGGGTGGTGCTGCAGGTCGTCCAGCGTATAGGCGCGGATGTAGTCGATCTTCATCTCCGCTGGCGTAGCCAGATGGTCAGGAGGCTGGCCGGCAATGCCGCCCACCGCGAGATTGGCCAGCATATACATGGGATCGTGCATGTCGGCCGGCGTCGCTGCTTGAGCGACCTTTACACCATCGTAGGTCCAGACAAGCTCATCCTTCGTCCAGAGCAGGCCATAGGTGTGGAAACCGTCGGTATCCGCAACGTTCACCGTTGACGAAACCTTCGTGTGCGCTCCCGTCTCATTGGAATGCGCCGTCATGTAGAGCGTGTTCGGGTCCTGGCCGCGCGTTTCGACAACGTCCAGCTCCGGCGGCCACGATCCGTCCTCCGGAAGCAGCCAGAACGCCGGCCAGGCTCCGGCTGTTTCAGGAAGATCCGCCCGCATTTCGAAATAGCCGTAGGTTTGCGAGAAGGTGTCGTGGGTCGTCAGGATCCCCGAGGTGTATTCGTAGTTGTTGATCAGAGGCTTGATGTCCTCCGGCGCCTGCGCGGCGGTGATGGTGAGGACGCCGTTCTCAACGCTGAACGGATGGACCGAACTCGTCGGGCCATAATTGGCGTCGATATACCACTGCAACTCACCATTGCTGCTCAACGTGCTGCCGTTCGGCGCTCCCCACCAGAAATTGGAATTCCAGGTGCCGTCCTGCCCGTCCCGAAGGCTCAGCGTGTTGAAATCGTCGGAGAAGGACAGCGTCATTGCGGACTTGTCTATCGGAAGTTCGAACTGGGTGGGCTGCAGCTTGTCGATGGTCGTATTCTTGAACACCAGGATTTCGTCGGATCCGAGGTTCAGCATCACGTTCGATTCCACTTGGACCATCTGTGAACGGACGGCATCGAACGAAGTGAAATCGTAGCCGTTAAGGCGGAGCGCATCGGTCGCACCGAAATCGAAGATAAGATCGCTTCCATTACCTTTGGAGATGGCGAAAGTATCGGCGCCATCGCCGCCGATCAGGACATCATTTCCCTTGCCGCCATCCAGCGTCTGGTGACCTGACCCGCCCTTGATGATGTTGTCCAACGCATTTCCGAACGCAAATCGGTTGGTGCCGGTAACGACGAGGTTCTCGAAATTGTCAGGGAGCTTGTAGCTCATCCATGTGTCGATCGTGTCGATCCCTGCCCCAGGATCCTCGACCACCTTGTTGTTGGTGGAATAGAGATGATAGTAGTCGTCGCCGGCGCCTCCGTGGATCGTGACAGTGACGCCGGTGTCTCCCCAGAAGGAGTCGTTGCCGGAGGTGCCATGCAGTTCCGGTCCAGACCCGGTGGCCGAGAACCAATGAGTGGAAGCGCCGGTGTAGGCAAGAGGGATGCCTTTGGCGTTTAAGACCGTGCTCATCAGAAATCCTTCCTCATGGTGTCCGACCTGGTCAAAGGTCCGGCGACCGCTCCCAAAGCAACGCTGCAAGGAACGAGATCGTTCCACGGAATCGTCATTCGATCCGAGACCGCAATAATCGGAAGGCGGATAATGAATAAGGAGGTGATGGCTCAATGTAAATTGAAGCAATTTAGTAAAATCGTATATTTATGCAGAACACACGTCGTTTAACGAACGTATATCTAAGTTAACTCAAATTTATTCTTGCATGGCTTTCTGGTCGGAGTCTGCGGGCAAGATGGCGACGTACCGCCAAGAGCGGTCATCCTCATCAGGTTTCGAATGACCGCATTTGGGCCAAAGCGTCACGTGCTCGCTCCCCATCGATGAGACGAGTGCAACATTCCACTCTTCGCGGCTGTTGGCGACCACGTGCTAATCGAGTTTTCCCGGTCACGATCTATCGGGACGGAACAGCCACCTAGTCTTCCCTGATCGCGTAACCCGCCCCACGGATGGTGCGGATGACATCAGGCATGCGGCCGTTGTTGACCGCCTTGCGCAGCCGGCCGACGTGCACGTCGACAGTGCGTTCGTCGATGTAAATCGTCTCGCCCCAGACATTGTCGAGCAGCTGGCTGCGCGAGAACACGCGGCCGGGGTGGCGCATCATGAATTCGAGCAGGCGGAATTCGGTCGGCCCGAGCCGGATCTCGCTCTTCTTGCGATAGACCCGGTGCGACTCGCGATCGAGCACGATGTCGCCGACCTTTAGCACGCTGGACAGCACTTCCGGCTTGGCCCGGCGCAGCAGCGCCTTGACCCTGGCCATGAACTCCGGCGTCGAGAACGGCTTGACCAGATAGTCGTCGGCGCCGGTCGACAGGCCGCGCACGCGGTCGCTTTCCTCGCCTCGCGCGGTCAGCATGATGATCGGCAGCCGCTCGGTCTCTGGGCGCATTCGCAGGCGCCGGCAGAGTTCGATGCCGGAAACCGCCGGCACCATCCAGTCGAGCACGAGAAGGTCGGGAACGTTCTCCTGCAGCCGGATTTCGGCCTCGTCGCCGCGCGTCACCACCTCGACCTGGTAACCTTCGGATTCAAGATTGTAGCGGAGCAGCACGCCTAGCGGCTCCTCATCCTCCACCACCATGATGCGTGGTGCGATCATCGGCTGGTCACCCCTGTTATGCCGCTGGCGCGGACATTGCCGTCTCGTCCTGCTTCGGACGATTGGCTGGCAGCTGCGTGCCGGTCAAAACATAGTAGGCATTTTCGGCGATGTTGGTCACGTGGTCGCCGATCCGCTCGAGGTTCTTGGCGCAGAACAACAGGTGCGTGCACGCCGTGATGTTGCGGGGATCTTCCATCATGTAGGTCAGCAGCTCGCGGAACACCGAGGTGTATTTGACGTCGATGCGTTCGTCATTGTTTCTGAGCGTGGCAAGCGCTGCCGGGTCGGCGGCGGCGTACTCGTCGACGACCCCCTGCACCTGGATCAGCACCAGTTGCGCCATCGCGTCGATCGAATGCGAAAGGTCGTGCGGCGTGACACTCAGCCCGACAGTGCCGACGCGCTTGGCGATGTTCTTGGCAAGGTCGCCGATGCGCTCAAGGTCGCCGGCCATGCGGATCGAACCGACCACCGCACGCAGATCGTTGGCCATTGGCTGGCGCTTGGCGATCAGCGTGATGGCGCGATCGTCCAGCTCGCGCTGGCGTGCATCCATGATGGCATCATCGGAAACCACGCGCTGCGCCAGCGCATTGTCCGAATTGAGCAAAGCCCTGGTCGAGCCACTGACCATCGAGCGGGCGAGATCGCCCATGTCGCGGATCAGCTGGCTGATCTGCTCCAGATCCTCATCGAAAGATGCGACGGTATGTTCACCCATGATCTTCGTCCCTCGTATGCCTGAGCTCAGCCGAACCGGCCGGTGATGTAGTCCTGGGTGCGTTTGTCGTCGGGGGTGGTGAACATCTTGTCGGTGGCGCCCTCCTCGACCAGATAGCCTAGATGGAACATCGCGGTGCGCTGCGACACGCGCGCTGCCTGCTGCATCGAATGGGTGACGATGACGATGGTATAGTTCTGACGCAGTTCGTCGATCAGTTCCTCGACGCGAGCGGTGGCGATCGGGTCGAGCGCCGAACACGGTTCGTCCATCAGGATCACCTCGGGTGACACGGCGATGGCGCGTGCAATGCACAGACGCTGCTGCTGGCCACCGGAAAGACCCGTGCCAGGTTCTTGCAAACGGTCCTTGACCTCGTTCCAGATCGCCGCCTTCTTCAGGCTCGACTCTACGATCTGGTCCATGTCGGCCTTGCGCTTGGCCAATCCGTGGATGCGCGGACCATAGGCAACGTTCTCGTAGATCGATTTGGGGAACGGATTGGGTTTCTGGAACACCATGCCGACGCGCGCCCTGAGTTCGACGACATCGATGTTCTTGTCGTAGATGTCTTCTTCGTCGAGCGTTATCTTGCCGGTTACCCGTGCTGAATCGATGGTGTCGTTCATGCGGTTGAGGCAGCGCAGGAAGGTGGACTTGCCGCAGCCGGAGGGGCCGATCAGCGCCGTCACCTGGTTCAGGCGGACGTCGAGATCGACGTCGAACAGCGCCTGCTTCTCGCCATAGAACACGCCGACCTTGTCGCCGCGCATTTTGATTACTTCGTTCGACTTCATCTTGTCGCCCACTGCGTTTTCAAGGGACTGTTCGGTCATGATGTTCATACCAAGATGCCTTTTTTCTACCAGCGCCGCTCGAACCGACGCCGAAGCACGATCGCGGTGATGTTCATGGCCATGAGGAAGACGAGCAGGATGATGATGGCGCCGGACATACGCTCGACGAAGGCGCGTTCGGCCTCGTTCGCCCACATATAGATCTGCACCGGCAGCGCGGTGGCCGGATCGAAAGGCGTCGTCGGTGGATCGGCGACGAAGGCGACCATGCCGATCAGCAGCAGAGGCGCGGTTTCGCCGAGCGCACGCGCCAGACCGATGATGGTGCCGGTGAGGATGCCGGGCGCGGCAAGCGGCAGGATGTGCTGGAACACCATCTGCATCTTGGAGGCGCCAAGACCGAGAGCTGCCGAGCGGATCGACGGCGGCACCGCTGCAAGTGCGGCTCGCGTCGCGATGATGATCGTCGGCAGCGTCATCAGCGTCAGCACCAGGCCGCCGACGAAGGCGGCAGAGCGCGGCATGCCCAGGAAATTGATGAACACCGCGAGGCCGAGCAAGCCGAAGACGATTGACGGCACTGCGGCCAGATTGTTGATGTTGACCTCGATAAGGTCGGTAAAACGGTTCTTCTTGGCGAACTCCTCCAGATAGATGGAGGCGGCGACGCCGATCGGCAGCGCCAGCAGCAACACGATCACCATCATATAAAACGAGCCGATGATCGCCACGCCCATGCCCGAGGTTTCCGGGCGGCTGGAGGCGCCGTAGGTGAACAGGCCGCTGTTGAAGTGCTCGGCCATCGCGCCCTCGGCCTTGAGCTTGTTCATCCAGGTGATCTGCTGGTCCGAGACCTTGCGTCGCGCTTCCTCGACGCTGAGGTCGATCTGACCCTTGAAAGCCGAGTCGAGATTGGCGGCGGCGAGGATGTTGACGTCGCGCGTCGTGCCGATCACGGACGGATCGGCGGCAACGATGTCGCGCAACTGGACGCGGGCGCCTTCCGACAGGAAGCCCTTGAGCTGCTTGATCGCCGGCTTATCGTCGGGATTGATGCCGAGCTTGGCCACCAGCGCGTTTTCGGCGAGCTTGGGATAATTCGCCTTGATCAGAACGCTCGGATCGGTTGCGCGTTTGCCGGAAGGATCGATCACCTTCTCGTCGAACGAGATCGGCAGTGATACCGTCGTCTGCCAGAAGGCGGTGTAGCCTTTCGAGACGATGGTGATCAGCATGATTGCCAGGAACGCCAGGCCTACGGAAATCGCCACGACGCCATAGATGCGGAATCGGCGCTCGGCAGCGTAACGGGCCTTCAGGCCGATGTCGCGGCGCGGATGGGCCGCCGCCCTGACCATCGTATCCATGGAAATGTCGGTCATTCGTACTGCTCCCGATATTTGCGCACGATGTAGAGCGCGACGATGTTCATCACCAACGTCAGCGCGAACAGCGTCAGGCCGAGCGCGAAGGCGACCAGCGTCTGCGGCGAATTGAACTCGAGGTCGCCGGTGAGCTGGTTGACGATCTTGACGGTGATGGTCGTCATCGCCTCGAACGGGTTGATGGTGAGGTTGGCGGCGACGCCCGCCGCCAGCACGACAATCATCGTTTCGCCGATAGCGCGCGAGGCAGTCAGCAGGACGGCGCCGACGATGCCGGGCAGTGCAGCCGGCAGGATCACCCGCTTGATCGTCTCGGAGCGGGTCGCGCCGAGGCCGAGCGACCCGTCGCGCATGGCGCGCGGCACCGCGGTTATGATGTCGTCCGAAAGAGAGGACACGACCGGGATCAGCATGACGCCCATGACCAGGCCGGCGGTGAAGATGCTCTGGCCCTGGATGAAGGGCGAACCGCCGGTCAGTGCCGCGGACAGGTCGCGCAGGAATGGCCCAAGCGTGACGACGGCGAAGATGCCGTAGACGATGGTCGGTATGCCGGCCAGCAGTTCAAGCGCCGGCTTGACCACCGAGCGCACCCTGGGCGTTGCGTATTCGGCCATGTAGACAGCCGACATCAGCCCCACCGGCACCGCAACCAGCAGTGCGACGGCGGCGATGTAGAGCGTGCCCGCAAGAAGCGGGATCAGGCCGAACTGGCCCTGGCTGCCGCCCGAACCGGCAGCGGCAAAACGCGGATCCCAGACGGTGCCGAAGAAGAAACTCATCGGCGAGACGCTTTCGAAGAAGGTGATCGTCTGGAACAGCATCGAAAGCACGATGCCGATGGTGGTCAGGATGGCGATGGTGGAGGCGGCAAGCAGCCCCCACAGCATCAGCCTCTCGACATTGTTGCGTGCCCTGGCGCGCGGCTCGATCTGCCTGAGCGCATAGAAGGCGCCGGCGATCGAGGAAACGAGAATGACAATGGCGCCGAACAGGCCGAGCCGGTCCTGGACCTTGTTCGCCTCGACGGCGATCGGGATCATGTAATCCTGCGTGTCGCTCGCCAGTGCCACACCCTTGGCGGCGAGCAGCGGCTGCAGCTCGGCAAAGCTGGCAGGCATTGCGGCCAGTGTGCCCGCATCGAGTTTGCGCAGGCCCCTGGCGAGGCTCTTTACCAGGCTGACGTCCAGTGCCTCACTGGCAACCTTGCTGTCGACGGTGCGCTCGGGCAAGGCAGCGTGAATGTGTCGGTCCAGATAGATGGAAGACCCGACGGTCCAGACGGCAAGCAGCAAAAGAGCAGGCAGAACGGCGAGCAGGAAGGCCCACCAGCCATGATAGTGGGCGCGCGAATGCGGCTTGACCTTGCCATTGTCCTGGGCCGCGGCACGTTGCCGGCCGATGAAAAAGGCAACCAGGCCGACGGCAACGACGATGGCCAGTACGAGCAAGGACATGGACCCACCCCAAGAGAAATTCTTACGCAGCCGCCGTTGCGGCCTGCGATGAAACCGGGGCGCGGGATTGGCCCGCACCCCGGTTCGGCAGCTGATTACATCGACTTTCCGGCGGCGAAAGCGTCACGCTGGGCCTGACGCTCGGCATCCGGAGCAGCAACGAGGCCGTATTCGGCGAGCGGGCTTTCCGGGCCAACCATCTGGTCGTCAAGGAAGAACTCGACATATTCCTTGAGGCCGGGAACGACGCCCAGATGCGCCTTCTTGACGTAGAAGAACAGCGGGCGCGAGACGGGATACTTGCCGCTGGCGATCGTCTCGGTCGAAGGCACGATGCCTTCCACGGTGGCGACCTTCAGCTTGTCGGCATTGTTCTCATAGAAGGCGAGGCCGAACACGCCGACGCCGGTCTTGTTGGAGTCGATGCGGGCGAGCGTCTCGGTATAGTCGCCATCGATGTCGACGGCCTTGCCGTCCTTGCGGATGGCGATGCAGGTTTTGCCGATTTCCTTGTCGTCGGCAATGCCGGCAGCCTTGAGAGCAGCCTTGTCGCAGCCGGCATCGAGAAGCTTGGTCTCGAACACTTCGCGCGTGCCGTGCTTTTCGCCCGGAATGTAGGCGGCGATGTCCCAGTCGGGCAGCTTCGGATTGACCTGGCTCCACTTGGTGTTCGGATTGTCCACCAGCTTGCCGTCGACGACCAGCTTGGCCGCCAGCGCCTTGTAGATGTCGGCGGGAACCAGCGCCCAGTCCGGGCCCTTGATGTCGGTGGCGAAGACGATGCCGTCATAGCCGATCCGGACTTCCTGGACTTCCTTCACGCCGGCGTCGGCACAGGACTTGAGTTCGTCCGCCTTGATCGGACGCGACGAGTTGGCGATGTCGATCGTGTCTTCGCCGACGCCCTTGCAGAATTCCTTGATGCCGGCGCCGCTGCCGCCGGATTCGACGACCGGGGTCTTGAAGTTGGTGAATGTTTCGCCGAACTGCTCGGCGACGATCTTGGCATAAGGTAGCACGGTCGATGACCCGGCGACCTGGATCTGGTCGCGCGCGGCGGCGAAGCCGGACGTCGCGGCGAGCGCAAGCGCAGCGGCCGACGCCGTATAGAGGAATTTCTTCATGTGGCCTGCTCCTGTTCGGAAGATGGTCTCTCGGCGCTCGTCAGTCGGCACCCGCTGAGGCCAATAGCCTTCGATTATAACAGTCGCATGACAGTTTGATGTCACCCCGGTAACGCGTCATCGGGATGAGCAGAATGCCGCCTGGCCGGCACTCCCGACGCAGCCCGGCTTTGTCACCGGAATCAGGGACTTGCTCGATTCGGTCGAGGCTGGCCGGCGATTTGGAGATCAGCCGGCCTTTATGAAGAAAAGCCGGACGGGAGCGCGTTGCTCTCAGCCAGACGGTGTCGTGGCCGGGCCATCGCCGAAAACAGGTCCGTTGGGGTAGGTTGACGCTGTCTCATGCCGGCGGTCGCTGCTCCCGCCCGTAACTGGGAAGAGCGGAATTCGTATGTCGCCATTGTCTCGGCTGGATGCCGCCTTTCATATGGTGCGATCGCACCATAGTCTTGGCCGCTGACAGGGGCGCGAATCTTCGCCGTATTCCCGGCACTCGGGCAGAGCCGGCCTTATCCGGCGTTGCGCTGCGCCTGCCGGCTGGCGCCGACCCAGCGCTCGACCTTCTCGAGCAACGCCCGGGGACTGATCGGCTTGGGCAGATAGTCGTCCATGCCTGCCTCCAGGCAGCGCTCGCGGTCGCCCTTCAGCGCATGCGCGGTGACGCCGACGATCGGCACATGCGTGCCGGTTTCTTCCTCCAGCCGGCGAATGGCGGCGGTTGCTTCGAGACCGTTCATCTCCGGCATGGAGACATCCATCAGGATCATGCACGGGTTGAGCCGGCCAAAGGCGTCGAGCGCCTTGCGGCCATTGCCGACGATCTCGAAACCATAACCGGTCTCGCCGAGGATCTGGGTGAACACCATCTGGTTCACCTCATTGTCCTCGGCCACCAGGATATCCAGCCTGTCGCCGCCAGCCGCCACCGGTGGCCGGGGGCGAATCGAAGGCGGCTGCAGCAGCGCCCGCTGTTCGGACGGTGCCGAGGGCTGCGGCCGCGCAACATTGCCTGGAGTGGCGTCGGCCGCGAGCGGCTGCGTGTCGCCAGTATTGTGGCGATGCCGCTGGATGGTGGCGACCAGCGTTTCCAGCAGCACCGAAGAGCGCGCCGGCTTGATCAGCTGGGCATCGATGCCGAGATCGCGATAGCAGGTGTTGGCGAGCGACTGGTCGACCGAGGTCAGCATGATGATCGGCGTGCCGGCAAGACCGGCGGTGTTGCGCACGATCCGCGCCATTTCGGCGCCGCTCATTTCAGGCATCTGGTAGTCGAGCACGACGCAGTCGACCGGCACGCCATAGGCCGCGGCGGCGATCAGCACCTTGAGGCCTTCGGCGCCGCTTTCGGCCGCGCAGGAATCGAACGTCCACGATGTCATCTGTTCGGTCAGGATGGCCCGATTGACGGCATTGTCGTCGACGATCAGCACACGCGCACCGGTCACGTCGATCGGCATGATGCGCTGTCCGTTCTGCTGTCCGGCCCTCGGCAGCGTCACCGAGAACCAGAAAGTCGAACCCTTGCCTTCCGCACTTTCGACCCCGATATCGCCGCCCATCAGCTCGACGAGCCGCGAGGTGATGGCGAGGCCGAGACCGGTCCCCTCGTGTCGCCTCGTCGAAGAGGTGTCGACCTGGCTGAATTTCTCGAACACCAGTTTCAGTTTTTCCTCGGGGATACCGATACCGGTATCGGTGACCGAGATCGTCAGCTTCGTTCCGGTTGGAACGCTCTCGCCGGTGACGTCGACCAGCACATGGCCTTCATCGGTGAATTTCACCGCGTTGCCGAGCAGGTTGGTGACGATCTGCCTGATACGGCCGACATCGCCGACGAACAGGCTCTCGAGCCGAGGCTCGACACGAACGATCAGCTCGAGATCCTTCTCCTTGGCCCGTGTGGACACCAGCGTCGCCACGTCCTCGATCGCCTCGGCCAGATTGAAGGGCGCCGGATCGAGCACCAGCTGACCGGCATCGATCTTGGAGAAGTCCAGGATGTCGTTGATGATGGTGAGCAGCGCATTGCCCGATTTCACGATGATGTCGGTAAACGTCTTCTGCTTCGGGTCGAGGTCCGATTTGGCCAGCAGTTCGGCCATGCCGAGCACGCCGTTCATCGGCGTGCGGATCTCGTGGCTCATATTGGCGAGGAATTCCGACTTGGCGCGGTCGGCGAGCACGGCGCGCTGACGCGCCTCGCGCAGTTCGGCCTCTCGCATCTTCAGCTCGGTTATGTCGGTGGTCGAGCCGATCAAATAGAGCGAGCCATCGGAGGCGATCATCGCGCCCTTGCGGGCGAATTGATGCCTGACGCTGCCGTCGGCCAACGTCACCGTCTCTTCGACCTCCTGGGTTTCGCCGGTGCGCAGCACGGCGAGGTCGCCATTGACGAAAGCCTCGCCATCCGGCCCGAAAATCTCGATGTCGGTCTTGCCGATAGCCTCTTCCTTGCGGAAGCCCGTGAGATCGCACCAGCCCTTGTTGACATAGAACTGCCGGAGATCGGAGCGCTTGGCGTAGATCGATACCGGCACGTTGTCGATCAGGCTGCGGAACACCTCGTTCTCGCGCATGCTTTCTTCCAGCGCACGCTCGCGCGCCTTGACGTCGGTGATGTCGGTGCTCGAACCGACCAGATGCACCGACCCGTCCAGCGTCACCAGGCGGCTCTTGCGCGTCATCAACTGCCGAACCGTACCGTCGCGATGGGTGACGGGTTCCTCGACCTCCTTGACGGCGCCCGTCACGACGACTTGCGTGTCGTCATGGCTGTAGCCATCGGCGTCCTGCGCACCGAACAACTGCCGGTCGGTGCGGCCGATGACATCCTCCTTGGCCAAGCCGGTGATCGCGCACCAGGCCTTGTTGACGAATTCGATGCTCAGGTCCTGCGCCTTGATGAAGGCGGCCACCGGCAACTCGTCCATCACGTGCCGGAACAGGTCGATCTGGCGCATCGAATCGCGCAATGCCGCCTCGCGGCTCTTGATCTCGGAGATGTCGACGCGAACACCAATGAAGGTGCCATCATCGGTCCGCATGTCGTAGACTTGGTACCAGCGGCCGTCGGGGTTATGACGCTCGTAGCAGGAATTGGGCAAGCGGTAGCGGGCGAGGATCGCATCCAGCCAGCGGTCATGGTCGCTGTCGTAGAGCTGGTCGACTTGTGGATCGCCGCTGTTGCGGAAATAGCCGTTCGCATGGCCCAGAACGAGTGCCTCGCGGAATGTGCAGCCGGGCTGCCATGCCGGCTTCAAGGCCGGCAGCGTATCCTGGATCTTGCGGTTGGCGAACACGAACCTGTCGTCGCTATCGTAGATGATCACGGCGGCCGGCAAGGATTCCAGCACGCTGGCGAGATGCTTGCGCGCATCCTGCGCCTCGGTCTCGCGGCGCTTCATGTCGGAAATGTCGAACAGGAAGCCGGCAACATAGTTGCGGCCGCTGGCCATGCCGACGCGGCTCTTCCTGACGATGCGCGATCGGCTGGCGCCATCGGCCTCGAAATTCTCTTCCACTTCGTACGGCCGCCCGGTCGCAAGGACGTCACGTTCGCTCTGCTCGAAAAGCGCGGTGTCCTTTGTGGTAAGGAAATCGCCGCCGGGCTTGCCGAGCATGGCTTGCGGCGTCTGGCCAAACAGAGCGGCGAACGCCTCGTTGACGAAGACGAAACGCAGATGGTCGTCCTTGACGAAGATCGGATCCTTGACGGCGTTGATCACCGCCTCCGCCAGCCGCGCCTTCTCCAGCGCGTCGGCAAGTTCGGCCTCCCGGTCCTTCATGTCGGTGACGTCGACATAGGAGATCAGCCGCCTGCCGCCGGCCAGCGGCGCCATCGACGAGATCAGGGTGCGGCCGTCATTGCGCGGGAACTGCCGCGAGGCGGCGATCCCGGCCCTGATTTCCGCCTCGCGCTCTGCGACATGCCGCTGCCATGATGCATCGTCGGCACCAAACGGATCGATGTCGCGGCTGGCGTCCATCAGATCGCGGAAGCTGCAGCCGATCTCGGCGCGCCGGACGTCGATCTGCCAGAAATCATAGAAAGCACGGTTGATGATCTCGGCGCGCATATTGGCGTCGAGGACGAGGACACCGATCGGCATCTGGTCGACCATACTGCGGAGACTGGCGAAGGTCTCTGCGATCTTGGCATTGGCGCTTTTGATCTCCGCATCGCGCTGCTTGATCTCGGTAACCTCATAATAGGTCAGTAGCCGCCTGCCCCCGGACAACGCCGTCACCGAGAACATCATCGTCCTGCCGTTGGCATGGACAAATTCGCGCGGCGCGACGGATCCGGCGCGAATCTCGTCGAGGCGGGTGGCGAGGTAGCGCTGCCATTGCCGTTCGTCGATGTCGCCATAGATGCCGCTGCGGCGGTTGAGCTCCATCAACAGGCTGAACGGAGCGCCGACGCTAACAGCGCCGTCCGGAATCCTCGAGAGGTCGCGATAAGCCTTGTTGATGATCAGCGTGTCGAGCCTGGCATCGAGAAGCACGACGCCCATATGCATGGCGTCCATCGTCCGCTCGAGGTCGGCAAGATGCTGGTCGGGCTCGCCGTCGGCCGATGGTCCCGGCCCCGGACCTTTGAAGGCGCCCGCCAGTGCCGTGACGTTGCGGCCGATGCCGCGATAACCGGCAAATCTTCCTTCGTCGTCGAACTTCGGAAAGCCTGACGTCAAGACGCAGCGACAGTCAGCGTTGCCACCCTTGAGTTCGTAGACGAAGTCGCGAAAAGGCCGGTGCGCCTGCAGATCCTCCAGATGCGCGGCGCCACTGCGATCGCCGTTCAGGACCTGGTTGAGGAAGTCGAAGCGGAACCGGCCGAGCACGTTTGCCGGATCAATGCCCGTGGCTGCCTGGTAATTTTGCGAAAGCCAGGAGAAGCGCAGTTCGGCGTCGGTCTCCCAGACCCAGTCGGAACCGGCTTCAACGAGTTGGCGAAGCGCATCGTTCGAATCCATGCAGGAGGCGGACGATGATGCATCATCGCCATGCGCTGTGGATCTGCGAGGCCCGCGCTTGCCGCGCGCGCCGATTGTTTCGTTCGCTTCCGCCATGCCGTCCCCACCCCGAAAACCAAGGCCGAACCCTCCTCCGCGGTTCGTCGGCGGAATGTGCCCGAGAAGCATTAAGGATCCGCTAACCTTAACGGTTGGTTAGACAGGATTGGGCGGCAGGGTCTGCTTCATTCCGCCCGGTTGTCGGCAGGGTCGAACCCGCTATATAAGCAACGGCAGGGGTATTGCTGATGCTTGGACGGATTGTGCCTTTTTTCATGGGGCTGGCGCTGCTTTTCGGCGGCGGTTGCTCGCGCAGTTATGACGGCACGGTCGTCATCCCAAGGCCGCTCGATGTCCGGCGCTTCTGGGACCGGCCGCCACCGAATGTCGACTATGGGCAAGCCGAGGTCGAAAACGGCGCTTTTCCGGTGGCGCCGCAGCCGCCCCGGCGTTTTTCCGAGCGCAAGGTCAGCCATGCCGCACCGAGACGGCACCAGACGAGGTTGCCTGCGTCGGCGTCCCTATCCGCGCCGGCGAAATCGCTGACCTGCAGGAACGTCAGCGAGCCTGGCAAGAGAGCTCGCATGGTCTGCGATTAGATTGGAGCTTGGTCCTAAAAGCGGGATTCGATCAAACAAAACGCGATCCGCGGATAGCTCGGTGACCCGGCCTTCACAGGGAAGCAGCGCCTTTTTTCGGCTCCTTCGCTCCGAGCTTGTCGAGTGCAAGACGAACCTGACGCAGATCTTCCTGCCAACCGTCATCGTCGTCCATTGGACCCTCCGAGGCAGCCCGCTGCAACCCACGCGCCTCGGATTCGATCTCGCGCAGTTCGGCGATTTTCTGTTCGGTGGTCAGCAAGTCGTCTTCGACGATCTCCAGCACCCGCATTTCCCTGAACGTAGCCACGGCGTTCCTCCCGGCTGATGTCGATCACAACGCCGTGAGTGCCCCTCTGTTCCAGAGGGATCGCGCAACCGCATCGCAGCAGGCACGCCGCCACCGGTGATCGCCAATCGAGGAAGACCGGCGATCATTCGGCCGGGAAAAATGCCGGGCCGACCACGCGCACCGGCCACTCGCCGGCCTCGATCGAAAGGTGCTGGGCGGCACCTGGGGCTTCGGCATCGATCCCGGCGACGGCCGCAACCGTGCCAAGATCCGGCTTCGCCGTCGGCAGCGGAATAATGGCGTTGCGCATGTTGGCGGGCGTCACGGTCCTGGCTCGCAGTTCGGTGACCCGCTGGTAGTAGCGCTTGACGTCGCATGCCTTGAAATTCGCATCATCGCGATATCTGAAGGCTGCCGGCAGCTCGGTATAGGGTTTGCGCGTGTCGAGTGCGGTCATCTGGTCGGTTTCGAGGCTGGCGTCGCTCAACGTGTAGAGGTCGACGCCGGGGTCATCGCAGATGTAACGGCATTGATCGACCGTCTCCTTAAGATCGCCACTGGCGGCGAACTGCGACTTTGGCGCCGGGAAAAAATACCCGTCCGACAGACGCACGCAAAACAGCATCGCATTGCCGGCGAACGTGGTGGTCGCCGATTGGGTGCTGGGCGCGGCGCGCACAGGCCGTTGCTTTGCCGAAGGCGCACAGCCAAGCGCGACGAGGCGCGCCTGCAGGCCCGCTGTGTCGCGGCCCGAATTCCCGGCGGCAGCGATCCGGCGCTGCACATCCGAGCGGCTCCTGGCGAGATCGGCGCAGGCGTTGAAGAGACCACCAAGCGAACTTTTCGCCGTGCACTGGCGCTGTCTCTCGATAGTCTGGATGGCTGCAAGTTGCCGGCGCAACTGGGCAAGCTCCGGGCTCGCCCCGCCGCTGCGGCCAGCCGAAAGCAACTGGCTTCTGATCGCGCCGCAGCTGTCCGCGTAGGACGAAAGCGTACCGAACAAAACTGCCGCCAGCGAAATAAATGCGATCACCATGGAAGGCCAGAAACGGATCATCGGGACAACTTGGTCCTTTTTGCGGAGAACCTGGAATTTAGAGCCCATGACTTCAGCAAGCTTCAGCTACATGAGTAATTTCTAATAATCTAAAGAGTTTTAACCTGAAGGACCTATTGTCTATTGTACTACGTTACCTCATGTAAATTCGATATTACATTTTTATTTCAAGATTGAGACGAACCTCGAAAGAAAGCGCAAGCCTGACCGTGGCCGAGGATTTGCAACGCAACGGACCGAGATCAATGCGCCATTATCGCCAGGCGTTCGAAACCTTTGCCGGGCCTTCCGCGTTGAAGGACCAAAGGGAGATTGCAGATGTCGATCCACTTCACCGTCTCGGACCTGACAAGAAACCTGTTTCACTCGCTGGGGCTGGACCAGCGCGCGCCAAGGCCACTCAATCCCGAGCAGAGTCTGTTGCTGGAATGCTATCTGGCCGGCCAGGTTCCTGAATCAGCCTGGAGCGACTACGTCTTCGAGACGCCCGATCTTGCCCGGCATGCCGAAGCCAGGCGCAGTCACCACTGAGCGGCAGCGCCTATTTTGGAGAAGCGAATTGCAATGTGAACACGTTGCCGGCGATCCCTTGCGCCAGCTTCGCTGAGAAGGTCAGGGGCAGACAATTCTGCAGGGCCGTTGTCGCGGCGTCGACAAACGATTTCTTCGCCTTGGCATCGCCTTCCACCTTGATGGCTGTCGGCCTCGGTGGGCCGATTAGCGTGCCGTCCCGCTTGAAGCTGAAGCTCAAGGTGACGCTGGCAGTTCCGGCATCCGCCGGCGGTGTCCAGCATGCCTGAATGGCGGTCCCGACATCGTTCATTGTGTTCAGTTCAGCCGCATTAGAAGGATGAACAGCACTCGCCAGCATCACACCCACAACCGCAACCCACTTCGCAACGCTTTTCATCGCCAGCCCTCATTTCGCGCCTGACCGATCATCCATGCCGGACTGGATGGTAGGGCCAACGCCGGCGATGACAATATCTCTCCGCAAAAGTTGACGTCAGAAAAGCGACACTGGACGAGGCCTCGTGCCAGATCGCACTTGGCGACGGCGTGCGAAAGCAAAAAGGCCGGCATTGCGCCGACCTTTCCTATCGCTACGACGTTCTGCGCCAGTACATCCGTGGTCGCGGGCCGAAAGCGAATTGCCCCGCAGTAGACAGGGCTTTGGTTAACGCATCCTTAACCTCAGGCCTTGGCCTGCGACTTCACATGCGCGATATAGCCGCGCACGTCGCCGGCCGGCTCGCTATAGGCCTTGCCGAGCGTCTTCTCGATCGCCGCCACATAGTCCTTCGCCCATCGGGGCAGGGAATAGTCGACGACGGCCAGGAATTCGAGCGTCGCCGCCAGCCGGATATCGGCGATCGAAGGATGCTTGCCGCCGATGAACGGCTTGCCGTCCCTGAAGAAGCTGTGGAAGACCTCCAGCGGCTCGGCGATCGCGGCCATCGCCGCCTTCTGGGCCTCCGACTTCCTGTCGGGGTGCGCGTCGCTGTGGCCGACCTCGCCGGCATAATGCGGGAAGCCGAGCGCCGGGTAGGTGGCGCGCGCCACATAGGGGTAGAGCGTGCCGATCAGGTAGAACATGGCGCTGTCGACCATCGCCCGCTTGGCCGGCGCCTTCGGATAGAATTTCTCCAGCCCGTGCTTGTTGGCGAGATACTGCATGATGGCGCAGCTTTCCCACAGCACGCCTCTGGGGAGGCTCTTGTCCTCGATCATCGGTGTCAAATGGGCCGGGTTTCGCGCCATGAACTCCGGCGAACGGGTGTGGCCCCAGGCATCGGTCTCGGCATGGTCGAAACCGGCCGCGCGCGCAAACACCCGCACGGTCATGTTGTTGACGCTGGGCTTCAGCATGCTGAGCTTCAGCGCCGGCTTCTTGGCCGACTTGGCCTTGGCCCTGGGCGCGGCTTTTCCCGTCGCCTTCACCGCAGGCCTAGCGGCTGCCTTGGCTTTTGGCTTTGCCGCAGCTTTCGCCGCCGGCTTGGCGGCAGCTTTGGCCGCGGATTCCCCGGCAGTCTTCGTCGCTGTCTTGGCCATCTTATTCCTCCCTCTGGTCTGTTCAGTATGGGTTCTTCGCTGCCCGGTCCTCCGACAAGGTTGCGCGGGAACGCTCGACAAGCGCCTGGATCGCATCGGCGAGATGCACTTCGGCGATGTTGTAGTCGCCGCGCACGACCCGCAGCCTGTGCGCTTCCATCAGCACATCGGCATGGGTGAAGCCCGCTGGCGGTTCGAAGCGGTAGGACGCCAACTCGACCAGCAGGCCGAGCGGATCCTCGAAATAGATCGAATCCATGAAACCGCGATCCTTCACGCCGCTGTGCTTGATGCCGCGCTCGTCAAGCCGGGCGACCGCCTGCAGGAAGGTGACGCGCGACACCGAAAAGGCAATGTGGTGGACACAGCCCGGATCGGTCGGCGTGCGCCGCTTCTCTGGTGTGCGGCTCTCGTCGGTGAAGATGGTGACCAGCCGGCCGTCGCCAGGATCGAAATAGAGGTGGCTTTCCCTCGGCTTGTCGAGATTGGGCTGTTCGAAGATGAACGGCATGCCGAGCACGCCTTCCCAGAAATCGATCGAGGTCTGGCGCCCGGCGCCGACCAGCGTGATGTGATGGACGCCCTGCGATTGCAGCTTCTGCATTGGCCTTCCTCCCCACGGCATCAACTGGCCGTCCGGGCAGCGCGGCGTTCTGCGCGCCGCTGGAGCCGTATCTCAGGATCCGTGACGTGATGCTAATGCAAACAGCCTCGCGGCGCCAGAAGCGACGACGCGGCGACGCAACGGGAAAAAGCCGACTGATTGAGAGCGCCGTCCGCACTCCCGATGCCCGACATCGGAAGCACGTACGCGCTACGTTCTTGGAGGCTGAGATCGACGAATCCGGCCGGTGGCGACCGAATTGATGTACCGACTTACGAGCCGCTGCTGTTGACCGTAGTGCCGACGTTCGTGAATATCCCGTTGAGCGAATTGCCAAGCGCCCCGGCGCCGGTGATGATTGCCAGCGCGATAAGAGCCGCGATCAAGCCATACTCGATCGCGGTCGCGCCAGGCTCGTCCCAAGCGAAACGATAGGCTATTTTCTGCATCTCAACCTCCTGCAGATACTAAAGCGACAACTAATATATCGCCGTGAGCTGCGGGGCGTTAAGGTTCTCGGTTTCGGGTCCGTTAACATTTGCCAGACGACTGAAATGAAGGCCGGAGTGGTTGGTGCCACTGGGATCTTCAAGATTGCGGCTACCTGTGCAGAGCGGGTTTTCCGAACGCCGCAGTATCGACGGTCGCCGACTTCAGAAACGAAATCGACGGCATCCTGTAATTTGTCGGAAAACTTGGTACGCCCAAGGGGAATCGAACCCCTGTTCCCGCCGTGAGAGGGCGGTGTCCTGACCGCTAGACGATGGGCGCGTTCAAGAACCGGCGATATAGGCTGAGCGCTGGGAAAAAGCAACTGGGTAGGCCGCTTTCCCTTGCCGAGGAAAAGCCGGCCGTCAGCCTATCGTTTCGGCTCGATCAGATCCCAGAGATTGCCATGCAGATCGGCGAAAACAGCCACCGTGCCATAGGGCTCGAAGCGCGGTGCTTCGCGGAATTCGACGCCCTTCTCCAGCATCGCCGCGTGGTCGCGGGCGAAGTCGTCGGTTTCCAGGAACAGGAAGACACGCCCGCCGGTCTGGTTGCCGATGCTTTTGCTCTGTGCCTCGTCGGAAGCCTCGGCCAGAAGCAGCCTGGCGCCCTGCCCGTTGGCCGGCGCCACTGTGACCCAGCGCTTGCCGCCGCCGAGATCGACATTTTCGACGAGCAGGAACCCCAGCCTCTCGACATACCAGGCGATCGCCTCGTCATAGTTGGCGACGACCAGGGCGACCGTGGCGACGCAACGATGCTCGGCGAACCCGCTCATCCCTGAGGCTTGCTCATTGGCCTGCTGCCGTTCATCGTTGCAGCTCGGTCACTTGTTGCGGATCGCAAAGCGGCCGATCAGGCGTCGCTCCGTGATGTCGTAGACGAAGATCGTGCGGCTGCCGTCGGCAAGCTCGGCGTCGATCGAGACCCGATTGCCGGACAGCGACTGGCTGACCACCTTGGCCCCGACCGGCAGCACGATGTCGCCGTCGACCGGTTCGCCGGCGGGTGTCTGGATATCGCCGGCCAGCGGCGGGTTCGCCGGCGGTGCATTGCGCGCTTTGTAGACAAGGGCGCCGATCACCACCATAAGAGCGAGGAACAGCAGGCCGAGATTGATCCCGACGAAGCGGACGAGTTTCCTGCGCACCTTTTCGACCTCGGGGTCGAGCGGCTTATCCTGGTCTTCTTCGGCGATCGGGCTGGCCATGGCAAAACAGTTCCGGAACGGTTTTTCAATGAGCGCTCATAGCGAAGAGGCCCCTGAATTGATAGAGCACCAATTCATGCAGCCCACTGTGCTGGTGGCGGGCGCGGATGCGGCCGGCCTGCGCCTCGACCAGTGGCTGGCCGCAAGCCTTGGCCCGGACATGTCGCGCAGCCGCGTGCAGATGCTGATCAGGCAGGGCGCGGTCTCGGTCGACGGCAAGCCTGTCGACGAGACCAAGCGCAAGATGGCGCCGGGCGAAAGCGTGTCGGTTACCATGCCGGAGCCGGAGCCGGCGGAGCCGCAGGGCGAGAACATCGCGCTCCATGTGCTCTATGAGGACGAAGAGCTGATCGTCATCAACAAGCCGGCCGGGCTTGTCGTTCATCCCGGCGCCGGCAACTGGACCGGCACGCTGGTCAACGCGCTGATCCATCATTGCGGCGACAGCCTTTCCGGCATCGGCGGTGTGCGCCGGCCGGGCATCGTCCACCGCCTCGACAAGGAGACCAGCGGCATCATGGTCGTCGCCAAGACCGACCGCGCCCACAAGTCGCTGTCCGAAGCCTTCGCCGATCACGGCCTGACCGGCGATCTCGAACGTGCCTATCTGGCGCTGGTCTGGGGCATACCGCAGAGGCCGACCGGAAGGGTCGACGCGCCGCTCGGCCGCGCCGCCGACCGGGTGCGCCGTGCCGTGGTGCCGGAAGGACGCGACGACGCCCGCCATGCGGTCACCCACTTCGCCGTGCAGGAGCGTTTCGGCGAGAGCCAACAGGAGTTCGCCACGGCCAGCCTGGTCGAATGCCGGCTGGAGACCGGCCGCACCCACCAGATCCGTGTCCACATGGCGCATATCGGTCATCCCGTGGTCGGCGACCCCGATTACGGCCAGGCCTTCCGCACCAAGGGCAACCGGCTGCCCGAACCCTTGAAAAGTCAGGTCAAGGCATTTCCCCGGCAAGCTTTGCATGCCTGGCTCCTTGCATTTCGCCACCCCACTACCCATCTAACGATGAGGTTCGAGGCGCCGTTACCGAGGGACATGGAGGAACTCGTCAGCGGCTTCCGCAAGCTCTGAACTCGCCATCAAAAAACCTGACTGACATTGTTCACTTCACCGTGACACACTGTTTCGTGTTGAACAAATGCCTGTCTTTTCTGGTTTTGTTCCTGTATAAGATCTGATGTCGCGGGCGAGCCTTTTGGTGCTCGCGTCACATGCCCGCCGCGTTTCGGGGGCATCACTCCAATAGAGAGGGGGCGCTATCATGGCCCAGTCACTACCCAGTATCGTTTCCGGCGAAGGCGGCCTCAGCCGCTACCTGGAAGAAATCCGCCGCTTTCCCATGCTGCAGCCGCAGGAAGAGTACATGCTCGCCAAGCGTTACGCCGAGCATGAAGACACCTCCGCTGCGCACAAGCTCGTCACCAGCCACCTCAGGCTCGTCGCCAAGATCGCCATGGGCTATCGCGGCTATGGCCTGCCGATCGGCGAAGTGATCTCGGAAGGCAATGTCGGCCTGATGCAGGCCGTCAAGAAATTCGAACCCGAGCGGGGCTTCCGCCTCGCGACCTACGCCATGTGGTGGATCAAGGCCTCGATCCAGGAGTACATCCTGCGCTCGTGGAGCCTGGTCAAGATGGGCACGACCGCCAACCAGAAGCGACTGTTCTTCAACCTGCGCAAGGTGAAGGGCAAGATCCAGGCGCTCGACGATGGCGACTTGAAGCCCGACCAGATCGCCGAGATCGCCACCAGGCTGAACGTTTCCGAAGCCGAAGTGGTGTCGATGAACCGCCGCCTGTCCGGCGACGCCTCGCTCAACGCCCCGATCCGGGCGAGCGAAGGCGAATCCGGCGAATGGCAGGACTGGCTGGTCGACGACCACGAAAGCCAGGAAGAGATGCTAATCGAGCAGGACGAGCTGGAAAACCGGCGCGGCATGCTGTCGGGCGCTCTTGCCGTGCTTAACGAGCGCGAGCGGCGCATCTTCGAGGCCCGTCGCCTGGCCGAGGAGCCGCTGACGCTGGAAGAGCTGTCGTCCGAGTTCGACATCAGCCGCGAGCGCGTGCGCCAGATCGAGGTGCGCGCCTTCGAGAAGGTGCAGGACGCGGTCAAGGCCGCCGCCAAGCGCCAGACCCAGGCGCTGCGCACCATCGAGGCACAGCCGGCGGCGTAAGGTTAGCTTCGGTTACAAAAATCAAGGCGGCGTCAGGAAACTGGCGCCGCCTTTTTTGTAGCGGACTGCAATGGTGGTTGGCGAAAGCGAAGGCGACATCCGATCTCCCCCCTTGCGGGGGAGATGTCCGGCAGGACAGAGGCGGGTGTGAAGGATCGCTACTTTCGGCGTCAGTCCACCCAACCGAAGACTGAAGGCACAGCCACAATTAGCTGACAGGTTGGCGGGACAGCACCCCCCTCTGCCCTGCCGGGCATCTCCCCCGCAAGGGGGAGATTGGCAACTTCGCCAACAGCCCCTCAAAGCCCGTCCAGCGGAAATTTCAGGTACCGCAGGCCATTGGCTTCGGGTTCGGGCAGCCTCCCGCCATTCATGTTGACCTGCAGCGCATGCAGGATCAGCCTTGGCATCGGCAGCGTCCTGTCGCGCGCCTCGCGCAAGGCGACGAACTCGGCCTCGCTGCGCGCGGCGACGAGATGGATGTTGGTTGCCTTCTGTATGGCGACCGTGCTTTCCCACGAGGGCTCGCGGCCGCCGGCCTGATAGTCATGGCCGACGAAGACGCGCGTCTCGTTCGGCAACGCCAGAATGTCCTGGATCGAGCGCCAGAGCCGCGCGGCACTGCCACCGGGAAAGTCCGTCCGCGCCGTGCCGCTGTCGGGCATGAACAGCGTATCGTGGACGAAGGCGGCATCACCGATCACATAGGTGATCGAGGCCAGCGTATGGCCGGGCGAGAACAGCACCTTGACCGGAAGAGTACCCACCTGGAAGGTTTCGCCTTCACCAAACAGCCTGTCCCACTGCGAACCGTCGGCGGGAAAATCCGGCCAGTTGTAAATCGCTTTCCACAAATTCTGAACGTCGACGACCCTGTCGCCGATCGCCGTCGGCGCGCCGGTCTTCTCCCTCAGATAGTGCGCCGCCGAGAAATGGTCGGCATGCGGATGGGTGTCGAGGACCCATTCGACGCTCAGTCCCTGCTCGCTGACGAAGTCGAGCAGGACATCGGCATTCGTCGTTGCCGTAGCACCGGATTTCTCGTCGAAATCAAGGATCGGATCGATGATGGCGCATCGCTTCGTCGCCTGGTCGGCGACGACATACTGGATGGCCCCGGTCGGCTTGTCATAGAAGCCGCTGACCTGCGGCTTGGCCAAAGCTACGTCCAATTCCGGCTTCCCCAACTCTCGGTCGCCAGGAATGATTTTCTCTGACGACACCCGAGAGGAGCATGGTTGTCCGCTCGGGTGCGGCAGTCAAGTATCACTTGGCTCGCAAGGGCGAGAAGGCCAAAGATCGTTCCGAAGCGCCTGGGATCAGGCCGATGGCTGCTTGGTCTTCCGCAGATAGGGCAAAATGGTCTCGTAGGCGCCGAAGCGCTTGATCGCGTCTTCGTTGGAGACAGCAGCGGTGATGATAACGTCCTCGCCCTGCTTCCAATTCGCCGGTGTCGCCACCTGGTGCTTGGCGGTGAGCTGCATGGAATCGACCGCGCGCAGGATCTCATCGAAATTGCGCCCCGTGGTCATCGGGTAAGTCAGCACCAGCTTGATCTTCTTGTCAGGTCCGATGACGTAGACCGAGCGCACCGTGGCATTGTCGGCCGGCGTACGGCCCTCCGACGTCTCGCCGGCACCGCCCGGCAGCATGTCGTAGAGCTTGGCGACCTTGAGGTCCTTGTCGCCGATCAGCGGGTAGTTCACCGAATGACCGGTCGCCGTCTTGATGTCGTCCTGCCACTTGCCGTGACTTTCGACCGGATCGACCGAAATGCCGATGATCTTGACATTACGCTTCTTGAACTCGCCTTCGAGCCCCGCCATCGTGCCAAGCTCGGTCGTGCAGACCGGCGTGAAATTCTTCGGGTGACTGAACAGGATCGCCCAACCGTCACCGATCCAGTCATGGAATTTGATCGTCCCTTGCGTGGTCTCGGCGGTAAAATCCGGCGCAATGTCGTTGATACGAAGGCTCATGGTACATCTCCCCTGTAAACGGAACCGTCGGCAGCGAGGAACAGCACGCGGCAATCACGCCGACATCAAGCTGTCCCGCCCGGCATCGTTGCATCTTAGCGCAAAAATCGTGGCTGCAAGATAATATGAAACTCTTGTCGGCCGCAGGCGAGCATTTTTATGCTGCCGAATACGCTGCGCGCGTATGAGAGCCTGTTGGGCTGGACAGGAAAGGTTCCTGCCTCAGGTTTTGTTGACCGCCAGCGTCACAGCCAGGTCTTCCATGCGCTGTGCCAGCGCGCCGAGCGCGTTGGTCAGCACGCTATCGCTTTTGTCGGCCTTGGTCAGAGCCTCGTCGCGGGTCTTGCGCAGGGTCAGCACTTCGCTTTCCATGCCCTTGACGCGTTTCTGCAACTCCGAGAGTTCATCCATCACCATGATGCCGGCCATCACGGTCAGTCGCTGATCGCCGATCTCGCCGAACGAGTCCTTCAGGTGTGAAACATAGCGGTCGAAGCGTTCGGCAAGGTCGATCAGATGCTCTTCCTGGCCCTCGTCGCAGGCCATGCGATACTGCTTGCCGTCGATTGAAACCGTGACCTGTGCCATCGGGGCCAGCTCCTATCTGTCCAACACGGCGCGGATGGTTTCCATGGCGGTCACCAAACGTCGCGAGACTTCCTTGTTGGCATCTTCCAGCCGTTCGGCGCGCGCTTCGGAATTATCGAGTTCCTGCGCCAGCCGCGAGCGGTCGGCATTCATCCGCTGCACCTCGGCCTCGGCTTCGGAGTAGTCGCGTTCATGCTCGAGCTTGGCCGCGACGGCGTTTTCCAGCCCCTCGATGGCCTTGCCCAGCCTCGCGATGACTTCCTTGAGTGTGGCTTCCCCGGTCATGGCCTTCGTCCTGTGCCCTGCCCATCACCGAATCGTTCACGTTCAGAACGCGTTATCCCTGAAACATTAGGCACCGGGTGAAGGCAACGTCAACAAAGCTCTCGCGACTGTCCCCCGCTAACGCTAATGTAGGTCCGCCGCCGGCATCACAAGACCGGCAAATGTGCACCCGATTTGTTGACTAAAAGCCCGCGCCTGCTATGTGTCGCGCACCCTTTTCAAGGGCTCTCCCAAGCCCCCCAAACCCCCACTTCTGGAGGAACCATGACGTCGCGTGAACAACATGACCGGATGGCCAATGCGATCCGCTTTCTCTCCATGGACGCCGTCGAGAAGGCAAATTCCGGCCATCCAGGCCTGCCCATGGGCTGCGCCGATATCGCCACGGTGCTGTTCACGCGCTTCCTGAAATATGATCCCAAGGCCCCGCACTGGGCCGACCGCGACCGTTTCATCCTGTCGGCCGGCCATGGCTCAATGCTGCTCTATTCGCTGCTGCATCTGACCGGCTACGAAGACATGACCCTCGACCAGATCAAGCACTTCCGTCAGTTGGGCTCGAAGACCGCCGGCCATCCCGAATATGGCCATGCCGCCGGCATAGAGACGACGACGGGCCCGCTCGGCCAGGGTCTCGCCAATTCGGTCGGCTTCGCGCTCGGCGAGCGCATCATGAACGCCGCCTTCGGCAACGATCTCGTCGATCATTACACCTATGTGCTGGCCGGCGACGGCTGCCTGATGGAAGGTGTTTCCCAGGAAGCCATCGCGCTTGCCGGCCATCTCAAGCTCAACAGGCTGATCGTCTTCTGGGACAACAACGACATCTCGATCGACGGCCCGGTCTCGCTGTCCGACAACACCGATCAGGTCGCCCGCTTCCAGGCCTCCGGCTGGAATGCCAGCCACATCGACGGCACCGATCCGGAAGCCATCGCTTATGCCATCGAAGCTGCCCGCCATTCCGACAAGCCGACGATGATCGCCTGCAAGACGACCATCGGCTTCGGCGCGCCAACCAAGGCTGGCACCAACAAGGCGCACGGCTCCCCCCTGGGCGCCGACGAAATCGCCGGCGCGCGCAAGTTCTTCAACTGGGATTCGCCGCCCTTCGAGATTCCAGCCGACATCCTTGACGCCTGGCGCACCGCCGGCAAGGCCGGCGTCAAGGCGCGTACAGACTGGGAAGGCCGCCTGGCCAAGGCCGATGCCAAGCTGAAGGCCGAGTTCGAGCGCCGCATCAGCGGCAAGCTGCCGTCCAATTTCGACGCCATCATCGCTGATTACAAGAAGAAGCTGTCGGCCGACAAGCCGAAGGTCGCCACCCGCAAGTCTTCCGAGATGGCGCTGGAAGTCATCAACGGCGCCGTGCCCGAGACCATCGGCGGCTCCGCCGACCTGACCGGCTCCAACAACACCAAGACCAGCCAGACCAAGAACATCACGTCGGACGACTATGGCCAACGCTATGTCCACTACGGCATCCGCGAGCATGGCATGGCGGCTGCGATCAACGGCCTGACGCTGCATGGCGGCCTCATCGCCTATGGCGGCACCTTCATGTGCTTCTCCGACTATGCCCGGCCGTCGATGCGGCTGGCCTCACTGATGGGCATCCGCTCGATCTTCGTCATGACCCATGATTCCATCGGTCTGGGCGAAGACGGCCCGACCCACCAGCCGGTCGAGCATCTGGCCGCATTGCGCGCCATTCCCAACCACAATGTCTTCCGCCCGGCCGACGCTGTGGAAACCGCCGAATGCTGGCAGATCGCCCTCGAGTCGGAAAAGACGCCGTCGACGCTGGCGCTGACACGCCAGAACCTGCCGACGGTACGCAACGAATTCGTTGCTGAGAATCTCAGCAGCCAGGGCGCCTACGAGCTGGCAGCCGCCAGCGGTGAAGCGGCGGTGACGATCTTCGCCACCGGCTCCGAGGTCGAGATCGCGCTCGGCGCCCGCGACCTGCTGGAAAAGCACGGCCATCCCACCCGCGTCGTCTCGGTGCCCTGCTTCGAACTGTTCGACCAGCAGAGCGACGACTACCGCAAGAAAACGATCGGCAACGCGCCAATCAAGATGGCGATCGAAGCCGGCATACGCCAGGGCTGGGATCATCTGATCGGCTCCGACGGCATCTTCGTCGGTATGACAGGCTTCGGCGCCTCGGGCACTATCGAGCAACTCTATCCGCATTTCGGCATCACCGCCGAAGCCGCGGCCAAGGCGGCGGAAGCCCGCCTGCATAACAAATAGGTTCAAGGTTCGGCGAAATCGCGTAAGGCGGCCTCGCCGGGCTGGACCAACTTAATCGATTTAAATCCACGTCGCTGCGGCTGGATTTTTTCCGCTTCCGCCGCTATGAAACTGCGGACCCATCGTCTGCCCTCCAACTCCCAGGGAGAGAATAATGACCGTCAGAGTTGCCATCAACGGATTCGGCCGCATCGGCCGCAACATCCTGCGCGCCATCCATGAATCCGGCCGCAAGGATATCGACGTCGTCGCCGTCAACGACCTCGGCCCGGTCGAGACCAACGCGCATCTCTTGCGCTACGACAGCGTGCATGGCCGCTTCCCGCATGAAGTCTCGGTTTCCGGCGACCAGATCACCGTCGGCAAGGAGACGTTCAAGGTCACCGCGATCAAGGATCCGACGCAGCTGCCGTGGAAGGAACTGGGCATCGACATCGCGCTCGAATGCACCGGCATCTTCACCGCCCGCGACAAGGCAGCCGCACACCTGACCGCCGGCGCCAAGCGCGTCATCGTTTCGGCCCCGGCCGAAGGCGCCGACCTTACCGTTGTCTACGGCATCAACCACGACCAGCTGACCAAGGACCACATCGTCATCTCGAATGCCTCCTGCACCACCAACTGCCTGGCCCCGCTGGCAGCCGTGCTGCACGAGACGGTCGGCATCGAAAAAGGCATGATGACGACGATCCATTCCTACACCGGCGACCAGCCGACGCTGGATACCATGCACAAGGATCTCTACCGCGCCCGCGCCGCTGCCCTGTCGCAAATCCCGACCTCGACCGGCGCGGCCAAGGCGATCGGGCTGGTGCTGCCCGACCTGAAGGGCAAGCTCGACGGCATCTCGATCCGCGTGCCGACCCCGAACGTCTCGGTCGTCGACTTCAAGTTCATCGCCAAGCGTTCGACCACGGTGCAGGAGATCAACGACGCGGTGATCGCCGCCTCCAACGGCAAGCTGAAGGGCATTCTCGGCGTCACCCATCACCCGAACGTGTCGATCGACTTCAATCACGATCCGCGCTCCTCGATCGTTGCGCTCGACCAGACCAAGGTGATGGACGGCAACTTCGTTTCGGTGCTGTCCTGGTACGACAATGAATGGGGGTTCTCCAACCGCATGGGCGACACCGCGGTCGCTTTCGGCAAGACCATCGCCTGATCGCAAAGCTTTCTTTTCGAGACCTGAAACGCCCGGCTTTGTCCGGGCGTTTTTCATGAGGGCGGCTTGCGCCTTTCCAAATTGTGTCCTGGACGCCAAAACATCCAAAAATCAGCGGCATAGGCCAAAAAGCCACCCTGCCGCCTTGCACTGGTCACGTCTTCGCCCCACTCTCTCGCAAAGCAGGAGACAGACGAATTTGAGGGGCTGATTTCAGGATGGAGCATGCGATCTATCTCGTCACGCTGGTCGGCACAGCGCTTGTCGTCGCCGCCGCGTTTTCGAGCCTGATCGCCTTCCGCTTCGGCGCCCCTCTTCTGCTCCTGTTTCTCTGCATTGGCCTCGCCACCGGCACCGACGGACTCGGTATCCAGTTCGACAACGCCCGCATCGCTTATTTTGCCGGCTCACTGGCGCTGGCCGTCATCCTGTTCGATTCCGGTTTCGGCACGCCGCTCAACGCCTTGCGGCAGGCTGCAGGCCCGGCGTTGTCGCTGGCGACCTTCGGCGTAATTCTGACCACCGGCCTGTTCGGCGCCGCCGCCCATTATCTGCTCGATCTCACCTGGCTGGAATCCTTCCTGCTCGGGGCTGCCGTCGCCTCCACAGATGCGGCGGCCGTGTTCTTCCTGTTGCGAGCCGGCGAGATCAATCTGCGCGAACGCGTGCGCTCGACGCTGGAGGTGGAATCCGGCACCAACGACCCGATCGCCATCTTCCTGACCATCACGCTGGTAGAGATCATCGCCGCCCACGCCAACCCCGAGACCAATGTTCTGGTCACCAGCCTGTTCCTCGGCTTCCTCCTCAATATGGGCCTCGGTGCAATCGTAGGCGTGCTGGGCGGTCTCGCCATCGTGCGCCTCGTCGACCGGCTCAATCTCGACCACGGCCTGCTGCCGATCTTCGTGCTGACCTTGTCGCTGATGGTGTTTGCAGCAGCCGGCGCCATTGGCGGCTCAGGCTTCCTGGCGGTGTATATCGCCGGCCTTATCGCCGGCAATTCCGACATCCGAGCCGTCACCATCCTCAAGCGTTTCCAGGACGGCATGTCGTGGCTGGCGCAGATCATCATGTTCCTCATCCTCGGCCTGTTCGCGACGCCGTCGCAGTTTCCGGCGATCATGGTGCCGGCGGTGCTGCTCGGCCTATTCCTGATGTTCGTGGCGCGGCCAGTCGCCGTCTGGCTCTGCCTGATCCCGTTCCGTCTGCCGCGCCCCGAAGTCGCCTTCATCTCGTGGGTCGGCCTGCGCGGCGCGGTGTCGATCCTGCTCGCCATCACCCCGCTGCTCGGCGGGCTGGAAAACGGCCGTGTCATCTTCAACAGCGCCTTCATCATCGTGCTCGTGTCGCTGGTCATCCAGGGCTGGACGGTCGGACCGCTGGCGCGCCGCCTCGGCCTGATCGTGCCGGCACGGCTCGGACCGCTGGACAAGGTCGAGCTGGAACTGCCGGGCTCGGCCCATCACGAGCTTCTCGCCTATCGGGTCGCACACGGCAGCCCGGTGGCGCGCGGCGAGCGCATCCCGCGCTGGGCACGGCCCTCGCTGGTGCTGCGCGACGGCCGCTCGATGCGCTTCCAGGACATGGGCCGGCTCGCCGCCGGCGACCAGGTCTATATTTTCGTGCCGGACCGCTATCCGCGCCTGCTCGACAAGCTGTTCGCCAGCCGTGCCGTGGTCGATCCCGAGGATGCCGATTTCTTCGGTGCGTTCGCGGTCGACCCCGCGCGCTCAGCCGCCGAACTGGAAGCGGCCTATACGCCGGGCCTGACCGAAGCGGAGCAAAAGCTCACCGTTGGCGCGCTGGTCACGGCGCGGCTCGGCGGCCATGCCGAATATGCCGACCGCGTCCTGCTCGGCCCGATAGAACTGATCGTCCGCGACGTCGACGACAAGGGCAAGATCATAGGCCTCGGTCTGTCTTTCGAGCCGACCGCGCCGGTGGCGCGGGTGCCGGTCTTCCTCAGCGCCGGCGAAATCGGCGATCGGCTTTCCGCCTTCATCCGCAACTGGCGCAAGCCGACCGAGACGCAGGAGGCCGAGGCGCGGACGGACGAAAAACCGGCCCCGGAGCCAGCGCCGGAAAAGGCAGCAACCGAAAGCTGACAAACCGCTATTGAGCGCTGCCATTCATCCGCCCCGCCGGCGCAAGATCGTACCCACTTCAAAATTTCGGTTCGAGCGCGCCCTAAGCCTTGCATCGTCACCGATGCGGGGTATGGTCCCCCGGTTTTTCGCGAAAGGAACCCGCATGGCCGCCTTCAAGACACTCGACGATATCGGCAACATCAGCGGCAAGCGCGTGCTGGTGCGCGTCGACCTCAACGTGCCTGTCGCCGACGGCAAGGTCACCGATGCCACCCGCATCGAACGCATCGCACCGACTATCGCCGAGCTATCGGCCAAGGGCGCCAAGGTCATCCTGCTCGCCCATTTTGGCCGCCCCAAGAATGGCCCCTCGCCCGAATTCTCGCTGGAGCCTATCGCCAGGGCGACAGCCGACGTGCTCGGCCGTCCCGTCGGTTTCGCCTCGGATTGCGTCGGCGACACGGCCGGAAGCGCTGTCGCCGCCATGAACAAGGGCGACGTGCTGCTGCTCGAAAACACCCGCTTCTACAAGGCCGAGGAGAAGAACGAGCCGGCCTTCACGGAAAAACTCGCCGCCAATGGCGATATCTTCGTCAACGACGCCTTCTCGGCCGCGCACCGCGCGCATTCTTCGACGGAGGGGCTGGCGCATCTGTTGCCGGCTTTTGCCGGCCGCACCATGCAAGCCGAGCTTGAGGCGCTGGAGAAGGGCTTGGGAAAACCGGTTCGTCCGGTCGTCGCCATTGTCGGCGGCGCCAAGGTCTCGACCAAGATCGATCTGTTGATGAACCTGGTGAAGAAGGTTGATGCCCTCGTCATCGGTGGCGGGATGGCCAACACCTTTCTTGCCGCGCGTGGCACCAATGTCGGCAAATCGCTGTGCGAGCATGATCTCGCCGCGACCGCCAAGCAGATCATGATCGAGGCGGCCGAGGCCGGCTGCGCCATCATCCTGCCGGTCGACGGCGTCGTCGCCAGGGAGTTCAAGGCGGGCGCGGCCTGCGAGACCGTCGCTATATCGGATGTGCCGGCCGACGGCATGATCCTCGATGTCGGCGCCAAAACCGTGACGGCCATCGGCGAATGGATCGACCGCGCCGCGACACTGGTCTGGAACGGCCCGCTCGGCGCCTTCGAGATCGCGCCCTTCGATCATGCGACGGTGGCAGCTGCCAAGCACGCGGCGTCGCGCACCAAGGCCGGCAAGCTGGTCTCGGTCGCCGGCGGTGGCGATACGGTGGCGGCGCTCAACCATGCCGGCGTCGCCGACGACTTCACCTATGTCTCGACCGCCGGCGGCGCTTTCCTGGAATGGATGGAAGGCAAGCCGCTGCCCGGCGTCGACGTCTTGAAGCGCTGAGGCTCCGAGGCGATCAACACTCGGAGAGCGAACAAGGCCGCCCGAGGCTTTCAATCGATTCGAGCTTTCCGATGCCATTCCTTTGGCGGTAGACTTCCGTTAAGCGCGGAACAACCGTTTCAGGAGAAGCCACAATGAGCGAACGTCTCGAAGACATTGCCGCTGCGATCGTCGCCGATGGCAAGGGCCTGCTGGCCGCCGACGAAAGTTCGGGCACCATCAAGAAGCGCTTCGACGTCATTGGCGTCGAATCGACAGCCGACAGCCGCCGCGATTACCGCGAGATGATGTTCCGCACCAGGGAGGCAATGACCCGCTACATCTCCGGCGTCATCCTCTATGACGAGACGATCCGCCAGAAGGCCGCCGACGGCACGCCGCTGGTCGACATCATCAAGGCGGCCGGCGCCATCCCCGGCATCAAGGTCGATGCAGGCGCCAAGCCGCTGGCCAGGTTTCCCGGCGACACCATCACCGAAGGCCTCGATGGCCTGCGCGAGCGCCTTGCCGACTACTACAAGCTCGGCGCCCGCTTCGCCAAATGGCGCGCGGTGATCGACATCGATGTCGCCAAAGGCGTGCCTTCGGGGACCTCGATCGGCTCCAACGCCCATGCGCTCGCCCGCTATGCCGCTCTTTGCCAGGAAGCCGGCATCGTGCCGATCGTCGAACCGGAGGTGCTGATGGATGGCGCCCACGACATCGACACATGCTACGAGATCAGCAAGGTGATTTTGCTCAAGCTCTATAGCGAACTCTACGCGGCGCGCGTCGTGCTGGAAGGTACTATCCTGAAACCGAACATGGTGCTGGCCGGCAGGAAATCAGGCAAGGTGAGTGGCCCTGAAGAAGTCGCGGAAAAGACTATAAAGCTGTTCCGCGAAACCGTACCGGCAGCGGTGCCGGGCATCGCCTTCCTCTCCGGCGGCCAGGAGGACGAGGAGGCGACCGCTAACCTCAACGCCATCAACGCCATCGGGCCGCACCCGTGGAAGCTGACCTTCTCCTATGGTCGCGCGCTGCAGGCCGCGCCACAGAAAGCCTGGAGCGGCAAGGCCTCGAACGTCGCCGTCGGTCAGGCTGCCTTCACCCATCGCGCCCACATGAACCATCTGGCAGCGCTCGGAAAATGGAAGGCGAGCCTGGAACAGGCCGCCTGACCACAGTCCTTTCTTCCTCCTTCGAACCCGGGCCGATGCGCCCGGGTTTTTTGTTTGTGACTTGCCGGGCTTGGGGCGGAGCCTCTCCGTCCTTATTTCCTCTCGGGCGATGTCGGGTTGTGCTCATCCCGAACGTCCTTGGAATGACACTTCAGGGAGAGGTTCATGCATCGCAACAAGGTCGTTTCGCGCGAAGACTGGTTCCAGGCGCACAAGGCGCATCTGGCGCGCGAGAAGGAACTGACGCGGCTCCGCGAGCGGATCGCGGCTGAGCGGCGTGAATTGCCCTGGCTGAAGATCCGGAAGGACTATGTCTTCGAGACCGGGCAAGGGCCGAAGAGACTGGCCGACCTGTTTGCCGGCAACAGCCAGCTGATCGTCTATCACTTCATGTTCGGGCCGGGCTGCGTCAATCATTGCGAGGGCTGCTCATTCCTTGCCGACCATATCGACGGCGCCAATCAGCATCTGCGGCATCACGACGTGTCGCTGGTCGTGGTTTCGCGCGCCCCACTGGCGGAACTTCTGCCTTACAAGCAGCGCATGGGCTGGAAGTTCGACTGGGTGTCGTCCTATGCCTCGGATTTCAACTTCGACATGCAGGTCTCCTTCACCGACAAGCAGATCGCCGCCGGCGACACCACCTACAATTTCGAGACCCGTCCACGGACATCGAAGGAGCTTCCCGGCACCAGCGTTTTCTACCGGGACGAGACCGGCGACATCTTGCTCACCTTCATGTCGCGCGCCCGCGGCGGCGAGGCGCAGATCGGCGCCTACGACTATCTCGACATGACGCCGAAGGGCCGCAACGAGAACGGCCCCTATCACGGACTGATGGATTGGGTGCGGCTGCACGATGAATATCAGGGCAAGCAAGCGGGGCAGGCGAGTTGCTGCGATTGAAGAGCGTTCCCGTCGACCAAAACATGCGCTAAGGCTGCCGCTGATCGTTTTACGGTACTGCTATGCGCTTCCCGGCCCTACTCACCTGGCTCGCCTTCCCGGTCTATATTTGGCAAGGCCTCGGCGTGCGACGCCGCACCACGCGCATGCTGCCGGCGCAAGGGCCGGTCATGCACGAAATACCAGGCAAGGCGCCGGCGATCTCGCTTCTGGTGCTGGGCGATTCCTCCGCCGCGTCGGTCGGCATCGGCAATTCGGAAGACGGGCTTGCCGCGCAACTCGCCGTGCTGATTTCACAAAGCACAGGCCGCGCCGTGCGCTGGCGGGCGGCCGGCTTCAATTCGGCAACGTCGGGCCAGATCCGCGACCATGTCCTGCCCAATCTGTCGGCCGATCCGTGGACGCATATCGTGCTGGCCATCGGCACCAACGACGCCAAGAATTTTCACTCCGTGCCGCGCTTCAAGAAGGAGTTCGGTGGCCTGCTCTACGGCCTGCGCGCCAAATGGCCGGAAGCACGCGTGGTATGGTCGCCGGTGCTGGAGTTCACCCGGGCGCCGGCCATGCCGCCGCTGCTCGGAAAAATTCTTGAGATTCGCGCCACCGACATGAACCGGATGGGCGAACGCCTTTGCCTGGAGCGCGGCGCGGTGCCGGCGCCGCGCCTGCCGATCACCAATCCGGAAGCCGGCTTTGCCTCGGACGGCTTTCACGCCTCGGAAGCAGGCTACCGGGCTTGGGCCGAGCATCTGGTTGGCCCGGTGCTTGGCAATGGGGCACCGACGACAAGTGCCGTCCTACGTCAAATGCCCGAGCACGGCCGCCAGTGAAATCGCGGCCATGGCGAGCAGTGCCAGCTTCCAGAAATCGCCGCGTCGCTTGAGGCCTGGCCAGCCGAGCGGCTTGATCAGTTGAATGACCATGAAACCGACGATGACAAGGGCGAGGAATTTCGTCATGCCGCCTTTGACCAGCAACGCGCCCGGCTGTCAAAGCACGTCGTTCATTGCCTGAGAAAGAACGACGCCGCGATCCTAGGTCGGAACGCGGCGCCCGTCTGCAACTGGGAAAACGATCTACTTCAGCGGCTTGAGGCCAGCCTCGATCGAAGCCCGCTTCGGTTCGAGGAATGGCGGCAAGGCGAGGCTTTCCCCCAGTGTTTCCAGCGGCTCGTCGGCGGTGAACCCCGGCCCGTCGGTTGCGATCTCGAACAGGATGCCATTCGGCTCGCGGAAGTAGAGCGAACGGAAATAATAGCGCTCGACCTCGCCGCTCGACGGCAGCCGGAACTCGGCCAGCCGCGCCGTCCATTGATGCAGCGTCTCCTGGTCCGGCGCCCTGAAGGCGACATGGTGAACCGCACCCGCGCCTTGCCGCGCCGGCGCCAGTCCCGGCTGCACCAGGACATGCAACTCCGCCGCCGGCCCGCCCTCTCCCATTTCGAAGACGTGAACCTGCCCCTCCGGCGAGACATAGTCGCGCGCCTTGCGCATGTTCATCACTTTGGTCACCACCGCTTCGGTGTTGGTGATGTCGGGAACGCTGATGACGATCGGCCCGAGCCCGCGTATCTGGTGCTCGACCGGTACCGGGCTTTGCGCCCAGGGATGGCTGCCGCCCTTGCCGCCATCGCGGACCAGGCGCAGACGCTGGCCCTCGGGATCTTCGAAGTCCAACGACGCATAACCGCCGATGTCGGCGACCTCTCCTGTTGCCAGGCCTTCATCGGTCAAGTGTTGCTTCCACCAGGCAAGGCTCTCCCGGCTGCCGACCCTGAGGCTGGTCCGCACGATGCTGTGCGTGCCGCGCCGCTCGCGGCCGACCGGCCAGTCGAAGAAGGTAAGGTCGGTGCCCGGCGTCGCTTCGCCGTCGGCATAGAAGAGGTGGTAGGCCGAGGTGTCGTCCTGGTTTACGGTCTTCTTGACCAGCCGCAGACCCAGCACCTTGGTGTAGAAATGAAGATTGCCAGGCGCATTGGCGGTGATGGCGGTCAGATGGTGGATACCTGTCAGTTGCAAGCTCATCGTCGTCTCCCTGCTGTTGGGGAAGAATTTTCTCCCTTCATATCAGACCTGCGGTCACCTCGCTGAAGGCCTCGTATTCCGACAGTCCGTCGCCGGACGCTGAACAGCGGCGCCGAAAACAACGTCGTCGCCATGAACAATCGGACGTCGCAAACCTGCCTTGAGGCACCGCTCGATGCGGCGAGAAGCGATGCCTTGCCTGCGGCGCGCGCACCGGCCGCAACTATTGTCTCGCGCCCTGACATCCTCCTGACAGACTGCTGTCAGGAGGGGTATGCGATAGTGCCTCTACACAGAGAGAGGAGACTTAGCCATGAACGGTTACACCATTCTGCGCGGCATGCAGCACTATGTCGGCAAGATCCGGACGATGCGCAACGAGATCCGCACCCAGCGGTTCATGAACTCGCTGCCGGCGGACATTCGCAAGGATATCGGCTGGCCCGACATGTACGCCGACCGTGGCTCTCGCGGCAATTGAAGCCAATTTTTCGACCCGGCGATTGGATGTGGGCGCGTCAACGCCCAGATAACAAGCAGGGTAACAGGTCGACACGCGGAGCGCGCTTATGCCCGAACAAAAGACAATCGGTTTCCTTTTCATCGAAGGCTTCGCTGACTGGGAGTATGGGCTGCTGGCGGCCTCGGCGGTCGAATGGTTCGGCGCCCGTGCCGTGTCGCTGACGCCTGATGGCAAGCAGGTGACGGGCATTAGCGGCTTTCGGCTGATCCCCGATCGCGCAACAGGCGCCGGCGAGAATGCCGATCTCTATGCCATTGCCGTCATTGGTTCCGACCGGTGGACGGGCAAGGCACCGCCTGATGTAGGCGACCTGCTTGCCGCCATTGCATCGCGCGGCGGCGTGGTCGGCGGCATCTGCGCCGGCACGCTGGCGCTGGCCCGAGCCGGCCTTTTCGAGAAGGCCAGGCATACCAGCAATGGCCGCGAGTGGATCAAGGGTCATGAAGCCGGTTATGCCGGTGCCGAGAACTACGAGGATGTGCCGCATGCCGTAGCCGACGGCAACATCGTTTCCGCACCGGGCTCGGCACCAGGCACCTTCGCACTCGCCTTTCTGAAGGCGCTCTACCCCGAAAGAGGCAGCGATCTCGCACAGATGCGGACGCTGTTCGCCAAGGAGTACGCTGAAGCCTCCTGACAGTATGCTGTCAGGAGGGGCGTGCAATGGTGCCAGCTTCGGACACTGCGCATTGGCGTTAAAGGACGATCGATGAAGAGTTGGAACGACAGACTGAGCACACCAGGCATCAACGGCGTGAGGCCGACGCCGCGCACGATGGCCGATGTCGTCGAAGGCCAGCCTATGCTGGTGCCGACGGCGCGCCAGGTCGATGATTTCATCCGCTCGATTCCCGAAGGCGTCGAGATGGATATGCGTGCGCTGCGTACAGCACTTGCCATAGAGCATGGCGCCGAAGTGACATGCCCGGTCACCATAGGCTATCATCTGCGCACTGTTGCCGAAGCCGCCAACGAGGACCTCCAGCGCGGTATGACGCTGAGTGGCGTGGCACCATTCTGGCGCGTGCTCGATGCGAAAACACCGACGACGAAGAAACTGTCCTTCGGCGCGGAGTTCGTCGCCGCGCAGCGCAAGCGCGAAGGGCTGAAGCCATGATACATGCCGCCCAAAAGTGTTCTGCGGTTTTGGGATAGCGGCATGCGCGAAAACACGATGCATGCCACCCAGAGGTGGACCGGTTTCGGGCGACATGCATAGAGACAACGCCGAGGGACCATACGATGCGCCGCGCCGACAGGCTCTTCCAGATCGTGCAGCATCTGCGCGGTGGCCGACTGGTCACTGCCCAGAAGCTCGGCACGTGGCTCGAAGTTTCCGAGCGAACCATCTATCGCGACATTGCCGATTTGCAGTCGACCGGAGTGCCGATCGACGGCGAGGCCGGCGTTGGCTATATGATGAGGGAGGGTTTCGACCTTCCGCCGCTGATGTTCACGCGTGACGAGATCGTCGCGCTGGTCGCCGGCGCCCGCATGGTGCGCGCCTTTGGCGGTGCCGCCATGGCGAGGGCCGCCGACGAGGCGCTGGTCAAGATCGGCGCCGTATTGCCCGATGCCGAGAAAGACCGCATCGCCCGCACTGAGATCCACACACCGATGTGGGTGGTCAGCGACGCTGCTCGCGAGGCGATTGACCTGATCGAGCGCGCGGTCGAAAAACGGCAGGTGCTGACCATCGACTATTCCGACGAGGCCGGCCGCGGCACCGCCCGCGATATCCGCCCGCTCGGCCTGTGGTTTTGGGGCAAGGTGTGGACGCTGGTCGCCTGGTGCGAGATGCGCGACGATTTTCGCGCCTTCCGCATCGATCGCATCGCCTCCGTGGTCATCGCTGGCCGCATCTTCAAGCCCGAGCGCGGCAAGCAGCTTGCCGACTTCTACCGCGCGGTGGAGCGCAGCGAAGATTATGGCATGGCGCCGGATCGCGCGGCGCGCAGCTGAGTTGTTGACCCAATAAAAAGCCCGCTCGAAGCGGGCTTTTATTAGAATGTCAGACAACCTCACTCGTCGTCGTCATTGTCCGTGTTCTTCGACTTCAAGGCCGAAAGCTTGGCGAACACGGCGTTGGCGTCGAGTTCGGCATCCTCGTCCTTGGGCTTCTCGGGAGCCGGCACCAGCCGCTCGGTCAAGGCCGCCGGCAGCAGCGTGTCGCCGACCGGCTGCGCCTGTTCGCGGCCGCGCGAGGCGCGATTGACTTCCATGTCGAGGTCGATCTGCGAGGCGAGGCCCAACGTGACAGGATCCATCGGCTGCAGATTGGCCGAATTCCAGTGCTTGCGCTCACGGATCTGTTCGATCGTCGACTTGGTGGTGCCGACGAGGCGCGAGATCTGCGCGTCCTTGAGCTCGGGATGGTTGCGCACCAGCCACAGAATCGCGTTCGGCCGGTCCTGGCGCTTCGACAGCGGCGTGTAGCGCGGCCCCTTGCGCTTGGATTCGGGCACCCGGACCTTGGGGTCCGAAAGCTTCAGGCGCTGGTTCGGGTCCTTCTCGGCACGGGCGATCTCGTCGCGGGTCAGCTGTCCGGTCATGATCGGGTCCATGCCCTTGATGCCTTGCGCCGATTCACCGTCGGCGATTGCCTTGACCTCGAGCGGGTGCAGCCCGCAGAACTGCGCGATCTGCTCGAAGGAAAGTGCGGTATTGTCGACCAGCCAGACAGCGGTCGCCTTGGGCATCAGCAGCGTATTGGCCATTTTACAAATCCTTCTCGTTCGCCCGCGTTCCCGCGCGGGCGGTGGTTTAGAGCCACCAAAATGGGAAATTCGCGGTCTGTATAACCGCTCTCGGGTCGTTTCGCAACGTTTTTGGAGCCAAGACCGCACCGCGTGCGCTGCGCGCTCCCAAGACCGTCAGATCGCCCGGAGCGCGGCCGTCCCTTGTTCGACGGATGGCGCAAAAAATCGCGCGTCGGCTTTCCGGCCTGTCGGTATCGGCCCGACAGCTCCACCTTACCCGAGGTCGAATGCCTCGAAACGGTAGCGGCCCAGTTGTCATCCAGGTTCAGTAGAACGGCGAATATGGCTCCAGCCCCGCTCGCGTGAAGATGGAAATGGGGTGATCAATTCGCGCGACAACGCCGGCCCCCAAGTTGATGCCCGTTCCGTCGCAAACACTAAAGATTTTCGACCGCGTTCCGATCAGCACATGGACCGGTTTTCCTGCCTGGACGGGGTATGTACTGTTGTGAATGAAAAGGACCCCGCTCGCTTGTAGCGTGTCGTGCGCATTGCCGTTGCTGCTCGAAATTTCGACGTAGTCGCGACCTGCGAATGAATTGTTCGTCCAGATGCCGACAACCCCTTCCACCGAGAGCCAACCATTCGCCCAGCCGTCCGCATCGCGCGGATGGTATTGTCTGAACAGGCGATAGGTTACGCGGTCCGATAGCCAGAAAACCGTTACGTAGCCGTCCATGTCCGGCACATAGGTGAACCAGATGCCGGTCTCGCTCGTGGCGCGCAGGCCATCAGAATCGTATGGGTCCAGATTGTTGGCACTGACGAAATCCATTGAGAGCGGTACCGGATCGGTCACGGCATGATCGTAGAGTTGGGTGAGCGTCCACCGTCCATTGTAGTTGAACCACTTGTCGAAGTAGGTTTCTCGATCGACCCCGCAGAGGCGCGGCTGGCGGCCTCCCTTGCGCAAGGGCGGCCGTTGAAGGTCAACCTCAGATTGCTGTCGAGCGCATGCGGTTGATGGCCCCAAAAAGACAAAACCCGCCGGACGGGGTCCAGCGGGCTCGGAACCGGCGACGGCAAAACCGTCAGCTCCGGCTCTTGCTTCTACGGCAAGGTCCGCTCCTTAGAGCAATTCCGGGAAAAGCGTGAAACGGTTTTCCGTCCGGAGTCGCATCGGCAGGAGCTAGAGCGGTTCAGCGTTTCCGTGAAACGGTGAGCCACCCTACAGCGAACCATGCTCGAATTCAGATGGCCCTGCGGGCGATCTTTTCGATGTCGGCGCGGTTGATGCCGAGATCGCTGAGTTGACGTGCGTTGAGACGGTTCAGTTCGCGGACGGTCTCGGTGTACATACGCCAGTTACGGAAAGCGCGGATCGGGTTCATGGTAGTCCTCCAAAATGATGTTCGTTTCGATGGTGCTCAAATAGGCGTCATCGATGAGGACTTGAATGGCTGATTTTGCATAGCAATGATGCAAATGCTGCATTGCAGCATTAAGCTTCTGTTCATCTTGTAGGCAGCCACGGGCGCGGACCTCGCTCGGCCGGCCTGCAGGCCGGCCGAGTATCGATACGGCCTAGCCGACGTCGAGCACGATCTTGCCGATATGTTCGCCGTCTTCCATCCGCTCATGCGCCCGCCATGCTTCGCTGAGCGGGAAGATCATGTCCATGACAGGAGCAACCTTGCGCGTGCCGAGCAACGGCCACACCTGCGCTTCCAGCGCCGCCGCGATCGCCGCCTTGAACTCGACGGTGCGTGGCCTCAGCGTCGACCCGGTGTGGGTAAGCCGCTTGACCATGATCTTCGAAAAATCCGCGCTTGCGACAGCACCGGCCTGCACGGCGATCTGGACGATCCGGCCCTCAACCGCAGCAGCCTCGTAGTTGCGCCCCACATAGTCGCCGCCGACCATGTCGAGGATGACATTGGCGCCCTTGCCCCCCGTCGCCTCCTTGACTGCGGCGACGAAATCCTCCTCGCGATAGTTGATCGCCCGGTCTGCGCCGAGCTTCAGGCAGGCGTCGCATTTCTCCTTGCTGCCCGCGGTGGTGATGACATAGGCGCCAAAGGCCGAGGCAAGCTGGATTGCTGTCGTGCCGATGCCGGACGAGCCGCCATGGACGAGCAGCGTCTCGCCTTTCTTGAGGGCGCCACGCTCGAACACATTGTGCCAGACGGTGAAGTAATTCTCCGGCACTGCCGCGGCTTCGGTATGGGTGAAGCCGGCGGGCAACGGCAGCACGCTGCCGGCATGGACCTTGACATATTCGGCATAGCCGCCGCCGGGCGTCAGTGCACAGACGCGGTCGCCAATGCGCCAGCGTGATATGTCGTCGCCAAGGGCCGCCACTTCACCCGACGCCTCGAGGCCCGGCAGGTCGGATGCGCCGGGTGGTGGCGGATAGGCGCCTTTGCGCTGCTGGACGTCGGGCCGGTTGACGCCGGCGGCATGCACCTTGATCAGGATCTCGCCGGGCCCGGGCTGCGGCACGTCGCGTGTTTCCGGCTTCAGCACCCGAGGGCCACCCGGCTCCGAGATCGCGATGGCCGTCATCCTTGCCGGAATTTTCTGTCCGCTCGCCATGAGATTTCCCGTCTTTCCTCGCCGTTATCCGATCGGCTGTTTGCATCGACGCCCCTGCCCTATGTATGCTGATTGCCAAATCAGGCAAATGGCCAATCTGGTCTTGGCGGAGGAGGAGCGACGATGGCGATCTTCGACGACGAACCCAAGAAGAAGGCGCGCCCGCACGAGATCGGGCAGGACCTGTCACTGCTTTCCGTCAGCGACTTGACCGAGCGGATCGGCATCCTGCGCGACGAAATCGCCCGCCTGGAAGCCGAACTCAAGGCCAAGGACACCACCAAATCCGCGGCCGAAGCACTGTTCCGCCGCGGATAGCCGCGCGGGCGCAAAGCCCGCCGCCGAAAAGCCCGAATGCGACTGTCTTCAGACCCAGCGTCCCCGCCAAACCTGAGCCGGATCAAACAATGTTCGCAACCTACAGACCGATCCTCTCGCTGCTTCGCGGCACCGCTTTCCTGCTGGCGGCATCTGGATTGCATGGGCTGCTCTTGCCCCTGCGCGGTCAACTGGAAGGTTTCTCGACCGCATCGCTCGGCCTGATGGGCACGGCGTGGGCCGGCGGCTTCGTCACTGGCTGCTTCTTCGCACCGCGCATCGTGCGCCGCGCAGGCCACGTGCGCGCATTTGGCGCCTTTGCCGCATCCGGCGCCATCGTGGCGCTGCTCACCGGGTTGATCATCAACGAATATGTCTGGATCCTGCTGCGCGCCTTCACAGGCTTCACCATGGCCGGTGCCTTCATGGTCATCGAAAGCTGGCTGAACGAGAAGGCCACCAACGAGAACCGCGGGACCGTCTTCGGCCTCTACATGATGGTCACTTATGCCTCGATCATGGGCGGGCAGATGATCGTCGCCGGCGGCGACGTGAAATCGGCGTCGCTGTTCATGATCACCGGCATCCTGTTTTGCCTGTCGCTCATTCCGACCGCGGTCTCGAGCGCCTCCCACCCCAAGCCGCTGCAGGATGTCTCGCTCGACGTCAAAGGCCTTTATGCCAATTCGCCGGTTTCGGCGGTCGCCTGCGTGTTGATCGGCATCGCCAACGGGGCCTGGGGCACGCTTGGCGCGGTCTACGGCGCCCGTATCGGCATCTCCACGGCCGAGATCGCCCTGATGATGAGCCTTGTGGTCGTTGCCGGTGCCGCCATGCAGCTTCCCGCCGGGCGCATGTCCGACAAGACCGACCGGCGTTTCGTGCTGGCGGGCGCTGCTTTCGGCGCGGCCTTGTTCGCGCTCCTGATCTTCCTGTTCGAGCCACGCTCCGGCGTCTTCGTCATCGTCTTCACCGCAGCCTATGGCGCCTTCGCCTACACGCTCTATTCGATCGCCGTGGCGCATGCCAACGACCACGCGCGCTCGGAGGATTTCGTCAAGGTGTCGGGCGGCCTGCTGCTGCTCTACGGCTTCGGCACGATGATCGGACCCTTGCTGGCCGCCGCCCTGATGGGCTGGATGCGCCCGGAAGGCCTGTTCCTGGCGACCGCCTTCGCGCATCTTTGCCTGGCGGGCTATACGCTGCTGCGCATCAGCCGCCGCGCTCCGGTGCCGATCGGCGATCGTGACGCCTTCAAGACGCAGCCGGCCGACCGTTCGGTGACACCGGAAGCATTGCGGCTTGATCCCAGAAGAAAAGCAGAAGCAGACGGTTGAGATTCGAAAGGCTTTGCCGCACTAATACAGGCATGATGTTTTCCGACGCCTTCATGGCGATTGCCGATCCCAACCGGCGCCATCTTCTGGAAGAACTTCGCCGCGGCCCGAAAACCGTCACCGAACTGGCCGCCGGCTTGCCGGTGTCGCGCCCAGCCGTTTCGCAGCATCTGAAAGTGCTGCTCGATGCCGGCCTGGTCCACGCCAAGCCGGAAGGAACAAGGCGCGTCTATACGGTGAGCGGCACCGGCTTCCTCAAACTCAACATCTGGCTCGATCAGTTCTGGGAAGCCTGAGCTTCTCAGTGTCATTGCCAGCGGCTCGGTCAGTTGACCGACCGTATCGGCGAGCGTCTGGGGCGAGATCGTGCAGCATCCCGATCAGCCATTATTGTAGGGGAAGAACTTGAAGTAGGGCTGCGCCTCCTCGATCACCCGGGCGAAAGCCGGCCGGTGCACCAGCCGGTCGTGATAGCGCTTCACGGCCGGGTATTTGTCGCCGAACGGCTCGACCTTGTTGGCATAGAACAGCGCCGGGGACGCCGCGCAATCGGCCATGGTGAAGGTGTCGCCCATCGCCCAGATCTTCGACTGCATGTCTTGTTCGATGATGGCGTAGGAATTGCGCAACTGGTCGCGGGCCTGCTCGACGCCGAACGGGTCGGTCTTGTCCTGTGGCCGCAACCGGTCGCCGACGATCTTCTGCATCGGCTCCTGCACATAAAAATCATAGAAGCGATCGGCCTGGCGGACGGCCAGCGCCAAGTCGATGTCGGCGGGAACGAGGTCGATCGGCCCCGGATAATGCGCGGCCAGATATTCGACAACGATGGTCGATTCCAGCACCGTGCGGTCGCGCGCATCGTCGCGCAGCGCCGGCATCTTGCCGGCCGGCGAAATCTTCAGGAAGGCCCCGCGCGATTCAGCATCGCCAAGATCGACGATGACTGGCGTGAACGGCGTCACGTTCTCATACAGCGCGATCAACGGCTTCCAGCAGAAAGAGGCCAACGGATGGAAATGAAGCGTCAGGGACATTTTTTGCTTATCTGTTTCGTGGTTCATCGATGGCCGGTGCCGTGCTGCTCATCAAGGGTCAGACACTGCGGCAAGCATGGCCCGTCAAGGCCCGCTTGCCGCTTCAAGCGACATGGGCCTGGGCGACGATGCCTGCGACAATCACCTCCCAGTCGTCCGGGTGCAGCTCGTGGCCGCCGCCTCCGAACCGGAGAATTTTCGCGCCTGTGACCGCCTCGGCCAGCGCCTCGCCATGTTCGACCGGAAAGATCGGATCAGCCGTGCCATGGATGACCAGCAGCGGCGCCGCGATCTCGTGCAGGCGGCCCTTCCAGGCGTCGCCGCCCTTGAGCATGAAATGGTTGGTCGCGCTCAGGAAGCCGCCGGAGCGGTCGTGATCCTGCTCGACAAAGGCACGCATCCGGGCCTCGTCGAATGGATGTGCGATGCTGGCGATCGCCCGCGCATCCCTGACGGTGAAATCGATCACCTGGCCACGGTCCGACCAATCGACTTTGGCGCCCTCGGCCGAATGCTCGATATAGGCATCGCTCGTCTGCGGAAGGTGCGAAGTGTCGGTTCCCACGGGCGAGCTGCTGATGACGGTCAGCGATGCGACACGGGACGGGTGTTTCAACGCCACAAGCTGCGCGATCATGCCGCCCATCGACATGCCGACGACATTCGCCTTGCCGATGCCGTGGTCGTCGAGAACGCGCATTGCATCGTCGGCCATATCATCGAACGTGTAGGGCGGCTCTCCCGGCTTGTATTTGGTCGAACGGCCGGTGTCGCGATTGTCATAGCGGATCACGAACAGGTCGGCACCGGCCAGTTTCCGGCAGAACGCCTCCGGCCACCACAGCATCGAAGCCATCGCTCCCATGATCAGCAACAGCGGCGGGTTCGCCGGATCGCCAAAGGTTTCGGATATGATTTCGGGGCGTTCGGTCGTCGTCACGGTGCGGCCTCCTCTCCTGCAATACCGATTGCATTCTGCAATCGGTTGCACGATAATAAAACCGATACGATAATGCAACCGGTTTTGGAGAAAAATCTCATGAGCATGGATCGCCGGTCCGGGTGTCCGATCAACCTGTCGCTGGAAGTCTTCGGCGATCGCTGGAGCCTGATCATCCTTCGCGACATGATCTTCGGCGGCAGGCGTCATTTTCGCGAGCTGCTCAACGGATCGATGGAAGGCATCGCCTCCAACATCCTCGCCGACCGGCTGAAGCGGCTGATGGAGCTGGGCATGCTGACCAAAGCCGACGACCCCTCGCACAAGCAGAAGGCGATCTACAGCCTGACCGAAATGGCGATCACGCTGGTGCCGATCCTGGCCCATCTCGGCGCCTGGGGCCGCGTCTGGCTGCCGGTCAGCGAAGAACTGTCGATCCGCGCCGAACTTCTGGAAAAGGGCGGACAGCCGATGTGGGACAAATTCATGGACGAGTTGCGCCATGAACATCTCGGCATGCCGCTCGATACTGCAGCGGGTCCTTCTGTCCGCGCGACCTTGCAGGCCGCCTATGAGGCCGTGGTTGCCAGCAAGGCCCCCGCCGCCAGCACAGCCGCGTAATTAACTTATTTTCCCGTTTTGGGGCCGACTCTGCTAGAAGAGGCGGAAAATCACAATTTACGGGATTGGATAAGGTCTTGGTTGAAAACTCTCGGGATGCTGCCCGCGCGCGCGCCGACCTGCGTTTCAAGAAGCAGGAAGAGGCGGCAACCGTCCGCCAGAAGGCGATGGCCGAATACGTCGCCGAGAGCGACGCCCGCCAGGCCAAGACCAACAAGCTGCGGGCGCTGCGTCTCGCCAAGGAAGCCGAAGACCTAGCCAATGCGCCGGCGGCACCCGCCAAGAAGCCGGCCCGCGCCAAGAAAAAATAGCAGCCACCCCTTGAGCCATAAGCGCTAATGCCTGTCCTGATGGTATCGGTGAAAGCTGCTTCCATCCCGCCCCTTCACGCGAAGCAATTTCAACCGAAACGGGGATGTTATCTCGCCCGTCGACGGTCGATGATCGACGCGTTTTCAAACAGGAGACTGCCATGACCGCACTGCCGCTCGAAAAAGCCAGGCAAATCATCGATGCCGCCTTTGCCAAGGGCGCCGATCTCAAGCTCAAGCCGCTCGGCGTTTCGGTGCTTGATGCCGGCGGGCATCTGGTCGCCTTCCAGCGCCAGGACGGCGCCTCGTTCCTGCGCCCGCAAATGTCGGCCGGCAAGGCCTACGGTGCGCTCGCCATCGGCATGGGCTCACGCAAAGTCGAGGCCTTCGCCAAGGAGCGTCCGCATCTCGTCGCCGGCATCTCGGACGTCTCGGGCGGACGCGTGCTGCCGGTGGTCGGCGGCGTGCTGATCCGCGACAAGGCCGGAGCCATCATCGGCGCCGTCGGCATCTCAGGCGACACGTCGGACAATGACGAAGCCGCGGCCATCGCCGGCATCGAGGCCGCCGGCTTCACCGCCGATCCGGGCTGAATCCTCTCCACTTTGGTCATCGCTTGGCGAAGTAGGAGCGAAGCTCCGTCGCGGAGGCCCTGGGATGACGAAGCGATGCGCGTTTCTGCCAATCGCTTCGCTGAGGAACTAATTCAGATTGATGTCTCGGCTGGCCGATCGCATCGACACCGCGAATCCGGCCAGCACATCGAACAGCGCGATGACCATCAGCGTGAAGAAGACGGAATGGGCGGCGCCCTTCACCAGCAGGAACTCGACCAGGAAGGCCACGAACACCAGCGTCGACAGAAGATGGTCCATGATCGAGGCGTTGGTCGTGCGCACCGACTTCGCCATTTCGAGGAACAGGAAGACCAGCCCGATCAGTATCATCAGGTCGCCCAGCGTCATCGAGAACACGCCGCCCGACATCATGCTGAAGGAGAAGACCTCGCTCGCCCACGGATCGTCACCGCTGCCGAAAATTCCCAGCAGTCCGAGGTTGTAGAGCACGAAAGGCACGATCAGCAGCGGAATGGCACCGAACATCTGGCGTCTCCATGTGGGGGCGATCCTTTGTAGAATGCGCCATAGCCACGTCGTCAAGATGTTTCGCCATCGGCGCTGAACACGGTCGAAGACCGCACGCAACAACCATGTCAGCCGATTGCCGGCCGAAGGATTTGCAACGTCGGCGGTGCACGCCTGCGCTGCCGGCCCGCCCAAACGCAAAAGGACCAGCCACCGGCCGGTCCTTTTGGAAATTCAAACCTTTGAAAAAGCTGGTCTCAACTTTCCTTGGGGGTCAACACCTGGCGACCGCGATACATGCCGGTCTTCAGGTCGATATGGTGCGGACGGCGCATTTCGCCGGAATTCTTGTCCTCGACATAGGTCGGGGCCTTGAGGGCGTCGGCCGAGCGGCGCATGCCGCGCTTGGACGGAGAGGTTTTTCGTTTCGGAACGGCCATGGATATGCTCCACTACATGGTCAAAAAGCCCCGCCCGCCCTCGTGAAAGGGCCATGTCGGGGCCGGAATCTGAGAAAGTCGGGTGCCTATACACGCCCTGTGCCGTTTTGGCCAGCACTGGCGCGAATTTTTTTGGATCGGCTAGCGGAGGCAACCGACATAGGCGCCGGAGCGGCCGGCGCGCCGCTCGATCAGATTGGCGAGCCGCCTCAAGCCAGGCCCGGGTTTGGCCGGATTGCGGGCAATCGGATTTGGCAAGGAGACCGCAAGCAAGGCGGCCTGCCGTCGCGACAGCTGTTTTGCCGAAACGCCGAAATGGTGCTGTGCCGCAGCCTCGATGCCGTAGATGCCCGGCCCCCACTCGGCGATGTTGAGGTAGATTTCCATAATGCGCCGTTTCGACATCACCGCATCGAAATAGACGGCCAGCGGCAATTCGACCACCTTGCGCACCGAGCCCAGCGGCCGCGACCAGAGAAACAGGTTCTTGACCGTCTGCATGGTGATGGTCGAGGCGCCGCGCGTTGCTTCGCCGGCCAGCGCATCGTCGACGACGCCCCGCAATTCGCCGAGATCGACGCCACGATGAAAGCAGAACTGCCCGTCCTCCGACATGATGACGGAATTGGCCAGCACCGGCGACACGTCGTCGATCGACACCCAGCGGCGGTCGTAACCGGAGAACGTCGCCAGGTCCTTCAGCATCAGCGTCGAGACAGGATGCACGAAGAATGGCAGGTACAGAAACGTCAGCACGACCGGAATCAAAGCCAGCACCGCGGCCACGACGATGCCGCGCCGGACCCAGCGCTTGAGACCACGGCGGTTTACGCCCCGCGATCTCGTCGCCATGTCCAGTCTTTCGGTTTCATGATCGACGATCGGTTCCGCCAAGCCGCCCAACCCGTGCTTCTCCCTGCCCCGGCATAATGGCGCTTGGCTTCTTGCGCAACGTCTGAGTGTCGGCTACCGGTCCGGGCCATGACGAATGACGACCAAATGGCGTTCGAAATGGCGCTGATCAGACGGGCAGCCGCCGTCGAGGTGCTGCTGCGGCGGCTGCTCGACGACCGTGCGCTTTCGGGCGAGATCGCGCGGCCTGAGCGTTTGATGGCGGCGATGCGGCACGGCGTGCTGAACGGCGGCAAGCGCCTGCGCCCTTTCCTGGTCATGGAAAGTGCCGCCCTTTTTTCCGCCGATGGCGAGGCGGCATTGCGCGTCGCCGCAGCCCTTGAATGCGTGCATTGCTATTCGCTGATACACGACGATCTGCCCGCCATGGACGACGACGATCTGCGCCGTGGCCAGCCGACCGTGCACAGAGCCTTCGACGAAGCGACCGCTATCCTGGCCGGCGACGCCTTGCTGACGCTGGCCTTCGACATCATTGCTGGCGAGGCGACCGCCCTGCCGGCGGAACGGCGGGTAGCCCTGGTGCTGGCGCTTGCCCGTGCGGCCGGAGCCGGTGGCATGGTCGGCGGCCAGAAGCTCGACCTCGAAGCCGAACAGGCGCCGCCGGACGAGACCGGCATCATCCGGCTGCAGGCGATGAAGACCGGCGCGCTGATCCGTTTCGCTTGCGAGGCAGGCGCACTCATTGCCGGTGCACCAGCCGATGACCGCGAGCGGCTGGCCGAATTCGGCTCGGCGATCGGTCTTGCCTTCCAGCTTGCCGACGACCTGCTCGATTTGACCGCCGATGCCAGCCAGATGGGCAAGGCGACCGGCAAGGACGCCGCCGCCGGCAAGGCGACGCTGGTGGCCTTGCATGGTGCGAATTGGGCACGCGGCCAGCTTCACGGCCTCGTCGAACAGGCCCATGCACTGCTTGAGCCCTATGGCGACGATGCCCAATTGCTGAAGGAAGCGGCGACGTTCGTGGCGGCGCGTAACAGCTGAGGTTGTGCCAGCCGGAACATCGAGCTGATCGACGCACGCACGTCCCCGCCGGCCGGTTCTGAAATAGAGCTTGAGCGGAAGCCTGCCGAGGCAGAGGATCGACATCGCTTTGCCACCGCACGGCAAGCACGCGGTGCGGATAGAGTTGGAGGGATGCCATGTCGACCACCGACAAGCTGTTCACCGGTTCCATTCCCGAAGTCTACGACCGGGCGATGGTGCCGCTGATCTTCGAGCCCTATGCGCAGGATCTGGCGGAGAGAGTGTCGAAGCTCGGGCCGCAATCGGTGCTCGAAGTGGCGGCGGGCACCGGTGTGGTGACGCGTGCGCTGGCAGCAAGATTGCCGGCGCAAACACGCATCGTGGCCACCGACCTTAACCAGCCGATGCTCGACCACGCGCGCACGCGGATGTCGGACGATCCTCGTATCATCTGGCAGCAGGCCGACGCCCAGGCACTGCCCTTCGAGGACGCCCGGTTCGACGCCGTGGTCTGCCAATTTGGCGCGATGTTCTTCCCCGATCGGGTGGGCGCCTACGGGCAAGCGCGGCGGATGATGCGGCCGGGCGGGCATTTCCTGTTCAACGTCTGGGGTGCCATCGAAGACAACGAGTTCGCCGAGGAAGTGACGCGGGCACTCGGCCATTTCTTTCCGGCCGATCCGCCTCGCTTCATGGCAAGGACGCCGCATGGCTATCACGATGCGGACGTCATCCGCGCCGACCTTCATGCCGCCGGCTTCCGTGACATCACCATAGAGCCGCTGGATGCCGTCAGCGCCGCTTCCTCGCCATATGAGGCGGCCGCGGCCTATTGCCAGGGCACGCCCCTGCGGGCCGAGATCGAGGCGCGCGGTGGCTCGCTGGAGGAGGCGACGCGATACGTGGCGAATGCCCTTGGGAAACGGTTCGGGGAAGGTCCGGTGAGTGGCCGCATCCGCGCCCTCGTCGTGGAAGCGGCCTAGGCGTGCTGTCCATCCGGCGGCTCGCACGGCCTGCCTACCCGCACGAACGAAATTTTAATGTAAATGAAGCGTAATCCCGGCCATTAAAATGGTGCGTATGTGTTGGGGTTGCGCATGCCTGAATATTCGTCCTTCATCCGGTCGGTCCGGATCCGCTATATTTCAGGGTTGCTGATCTTCGCGCTGGCTTCCGCCGGCATCGTGATTGCGCTTGACCGCGTCAATTCCTTTCGCCGCGACATCGATGCGCTGAGCAGCAATCTCGTCATCTTCACCCGCGACCTGCGCAACGCGACCAGCTTTGCCGAGACGACCGGCACAGCCTGGCGGGCGGAGACACGCGATGCCCTGACCACATCGGCGCGCGGCCATTCGGAGCGTCTGACCGGCGAGATCGAGACGCTGACCGCCCAGCTTGCGGCGATCAAGCCGCGGCTGTCGATCAAGACCGTCAACGAACTCCAGTCCGCTTCCGTCAACGGCGATCTGTTCTGGTCGCCGCGCGACATGGTGCGCAATTTTAACCTGATGTCGGTGGCGCAGAAGGTCGACGAGTGGAGCTATCGCGAAATCCGCAACCAGAACGACCTGTTTGCCCAGCCTATGCTGGTTCGCGTCCGCACCGCCATGGATGATGAGCGCCACCTGGCCGATGCCTCAAGCGACAGACTGCTGCTGTGGGCGAGCGGCATCCTGTTCGCGGCACTTGCCATCGTCGCCTTCTGGATCTTCCGCCCGATGGAAGTGGCAATCCGCCGCGCCTTTGCCGAATCCGCCGAATCCCTGTTCAAGGCCGAGGCCGCCGACCGCGCCAAATCGGAATTCCTGGCCAATATGAGCCACGAAATCCGCACGCCGATGAACGGCGTGCTCGGCATGGCCGAACTGCTGGCGAAGACCGATCTGACCCCGCGCCAAAAGACCTTCACGGACGTCATCGTCAAATCCGGCAACGCGTTGCTCACCATCATCAACGACATCCTCGATTTCTCCAAGATCAATGCCGGCCAGCTCACCCTCGACCCTGCTCCCTTTCGCCTTTCCGAGGCGGTCGAGGATGTGGCGACGCTGGTCTCGGCGCGCGTCGCCGAAAAGAACCTCGAACTGATCGTGCGTGTCGACCCGCGCCTGCCGGCCCATGTCGTCGGCGACGCCGGCCGGTTCCGGCAGATCATCACCAACCTGCTTGGCAATGCCGTGAAGTTCACCGAAAAGGGTCATGTGCTGATCGATGTCGGCGGCGAAATCGTCAACGACGTGGTCCAGCTCAAGGTCCGCGTCGAAGACACCGGCATCGGCATACCGGCCGAGAAACTGCAGAATGTATTCGAGAAATTCGCGCAGGTGGACGGCTCGTCCACCCGCCGTCATGAGGGCACGGGGCTGGGCCTCGCCATCGCCGCCCGCCTCGTCGACCTGATGGCAGGCAAGATCGGTGTCGAGAGCGAGATCGGCCGCGGCTCGGTGTTCTGGTTCGCGGTGCCGCTGGCCGCGCATCAGGCGGCGGCGCGCGACGAGATCGTGCCGGTCGACGTCACCGGCGCGCGCGTGCTGGTCATCGACGACAATCCGGTCAACCGCGAAATCCTGCTCGAGCAGCTCAGAAGCTGGAGCTTCGATTGCGCCGCCGCCGAAAGCGGCGCGGTTGGGCTTGCTTTCCTCGACCGCGCCTTTCAATTGGGCGCCGCCGTCGACTGCATCATCCTCGACTACCAAATGCCGGGCATGAACGGCGCCGACGTCGCCAGAGCCATTGCTTCCGACAGCCGGCTGTCCTCCATCCCGGTGGTGTTGCTGACCTCGGTCGACCAGGTCGATTTCGGCAAGCTGATCATCGACTACGGCATTGCAGCACACCTGACCAAGCCGGCGCGCTCCGCGGTGCTGCTCGGCACGGTCATCTCGGTGATCCAGAAGGCCCGCTCGCAGGTCGGCAAGGCGCGGTTCGTCCGCGAACCGATCGTGCAGGCTCCCCCGGCGGCGCCGCCCGCCTTCACCGTCATCCGCGGCCCGGCAATGCCGGTCGCGGCAGCGCCGGAATCGACAACCGCGCCGAACGGACCGATCGACATCCTCATTGCCGAGGACAATGACGTGAACCAGCTGGTGTTCGGCCAAATCCTCAGCGGGTTGGGCTTGAGCTACCGCATCGCCGGCAATGGCCGCACGGCGGTCGAGATGTACCGGGCGCTGCGCCCCAAGCTGATCCTGATGGATGTCTCGATGCCCGAAATGAACGGCTATGAGGCGACCCGCGCCATCCGGGCGATGGAGGTCTCGACGGGCGCCCACATCCCGATCATCGGCGTCACCGCGCACGCGCTGAAGGGTGATCGCGACAAGTGCATCGAATCAGGCATGGACGACTATCTGCCGAAGCCCGTTTCGCCCGACCGCCTCGGCACCAAGATCGGCACCTGGCTCAGCGAAACGGTCGTGGCGAAGACCGCCTAGGCTGCATCCATGGGATGCGTCAGACGGCTGCTGCCTCCAGACGATAGCGGCGCATCCAGTCGAGGCTTGTCGCGTCAGCAAGCTTTGCAACGCCGGGGCTTACATCCTCCTCGTCAGGCGCTCGGACCCTCAGGGCTTCGCAGATGCCTAGCAATGTCGCGGCCGGATTGCCTGAAAGGCGCTCATAGCCGACACGCAGCGGGGATATGCCTTGCTCTGCGAACCAAATGTTCCAGGCCGCGTCATAGGTCTCGAGTTCCGTGACCTCTCGTTTGATCCGCTCGAAATCATATTGAGGCTCTTTCGGCGGCGCGACCCTTTCGATCTCGGTGCCGTCGGGAGCGATATGCCAAAGACCGGTCTGCTCTGCCTTGATCAGGGAGACAGCCTGCGCGAGCTTGTCCTCCCGCGAGAGGTGTATGTAGAGAACATTGCCGAATGCTCTTTCGAACCGCGCTCTGTCCGACGGCAGTTTCGGGAAAATCCGGTCGAGGATCGTCGAAAGCTCATCCAGATTTTCGCGCATCAAGCGAAGGCCGAAGAGGCCGGTTCCACCCTTGCCCGCAGCGATCGCCGCGTTGAGATAGGCGACATTGAAGTCGAGCTCACTCATCGTGTCGCGATCGGGCAGCTTCCACTCTTCAGCCCACTCCAGCACATCCTGCCGCCGATAGAATGAGTGCGGATCGCCAGTCGTCTTCGTGGATGCCAGAAGCTTGCACAGCAGCGTGCTTCCGTTCCTCGGCGTGCCGCAGATAATGTATCCATCGAACATGTTGAGACCCATGCTGCTCGTCAAAGACAGGGCCGCCGCCCAGTAAAGATGGCGGCCGCTATAGCTGAAATCTTTGCTGGATGCGACGTTCCGGCTGTCGCTTATAAATGCCTTTCTCAGACAGAACATCGCGCCGGCAGCGGCCAAATTACCGGTTGCGCACCACCACGCACGCCCCACCGACACTTTGCAATTTCTGGCAAATAACGTTGGCATCGGCGCGGCGGTCGACACCGATCCTGACCGCGTAGATGCCGCGCCGGCCGATCGGCGTGCGCACCCGGCTGACCACCGGATCATGCCCGTTGAGCAGGGCCGGGAACCGGCTCCTTACCCTGAGCCACTGGTTGATCGCGGCACTGCGGCGAAAATTGCCGGCCACCTGGATGCCCCATGGCTTTATGTTGATCGAAGCCATGGCCACCGTCCGCGACATGATCACCGGCAGTTTTCGGCAAGCGACGGCAAAATCCGTCTTTGCGTCGAGCGGCTCGACTTTTCCAGCATAGGCCCGGTCCGTGAACTTGTCGGCTGGTTCGCCCATGATGTCTAAGACATAGCTTTCGGTCTCCATTGGCAGGAACCCCCCGGAGCTGAGCCAGCGCGACACCCGGCTCTCGCCGGCATTGTAGGCGGCGGCGGCCAGGCCGAGATTGCCGTAGCCGGTTTTCATTTCGGCGAGATATCTAGCCGAAGCCGGAATCGCCTGGTTGATGTCGAAGGAATTGGCAAGCCCGCGCATCTTGGCGGTGCCCGGCATGAACTGGGCAATGCCTTCGGCGCCGACCGGACTGACGGCGTTGGGATCGAAACGGCTTTCCTTCCAGATCAGCCGGGCGAAGAAATCCCTGGACAGGCCGTTCTGGTCGGCATGCGCCTGGATCAGATTGCAGACTTTGTCGATCAGCCGCTGCTTGGCGGATTGCGGCGGATCGGCCTGCACAAGGGCCGACCAGGTCAGCCCGTACAGCAGGATCAGCGTCGCCCATAGGAAACGCTGCATTTGACTTACTCTGCCGCGGCCTTGCCGCCGCGACCGAACCGCTGTTCGATATAGTCGGCGACCATTTTCTCGAAATCCGCGGCGATCGACGGCCCGCGCAGCGTCGCCGCCTTCTTGCCGTCGACGAAGACAGGCGCGGTCGGCGTCTCGCCGGTGCCGGGCAGCGAAATGCCGATGTCGGCATGCTTGGACTCGCCCGGGCCGTTGACGATGCAACCCATCACCGCGACCTTGAGGTTCTCGACGCCGGGATATTTGTCGCGCCACACCGGCATATTCTTCCTGAGATCCGCCTGGATGTTCTGGGCAAGTTCCTGGAACACGGTCGAGGTCGTGCGGCCGCAGCCGGGGCAAGCGGCGACGATCGGCACGAACTGCCTGAACCCCATGGTCTGCAGCAATTCCTGCGACACCTGCACCTCGCGCGTGCGGTCGCCATTCGGCTCCGGTGTCAGCGAGATGCGGATGGTGTCGCCGATGCCTTGCTGGAGCAGGATGCCCATGGCGGCCGACGAAGCGACGATGCCCTTCGAGCCCATGCCGGCTTCGGTCAGGCCGAGATGCAGCGCGTGGTTGGAGCGGGTGGCGAGCTCGGTATAGACGGCGATCAGGTCCTGCACGCCGCTGACCTTGGCCGACAGGATGATTTTCTCGCGGCCAAGGCCGATCTCTTCCGCCATCTCGGCCGACAGGATCGCCGACTGCACGATCGCCTCGCGCATCACCTCCTGGGCCGTCAGCGGGAAACCCTTGTCCTGGTTGTCGTCCATCAGCCGGGTCAAAAGCTCCTGGTCGAGCGAGCCCCAGTTGACACCGATGCGTACCGGCTTGTCATGCTTGATCGCCATCTCGACGATATCGGCGAACTGGCGGTCCTTCTTGTCCTTGAAGCCGACATTGCCCGGATTGATGCGGTATTTGGCCAGCGCCTCGGCGCAGGCCGGATGATCGGCCAAAAGCTTGTGGCCGATATAGTGGAAATCGCCGACCAGCGGCACGTGGATACCCAGCCGCTGAAGCCGCTCATGAATGCGCGGCACGGCGGCGGCGCTCTCGTCGCGATCGACGGTGATGCGCACGATCTCCGACCCGGCCCGGTGCAGGGCTGCGACCTGCGCAACGGTCTGGTCGATATCGGCCGTGTCGGTGTTGGTCATCGATTGGACGACGACAGGCGCGCCGCCGCCGACGATCACGCCGCCGACATCGACGCCGACCGACGTACGGCGGGGAAAAGGAGAGGAAAAATATCCGGTCATGCCGGCAGCCTTTTGTCTCTGGAGCATCTTGTGTCCTGCATGGACGCACAACGACGCCCCGGGCCGATGCGCTGAGGTCCGGGCATGAGGTGGAGGAGCAAAGATGGCTTGTCAATGGCGACAGGTCGCCACTGGCCGGAATCGGTCCGCCACCAGAGGCCAGGAAACAATCGATGATCTGGCGAAACGGGCGACGGCCGAAGCGGAAATTGAGCCTGTGCAAGTCCAGCTTCGGCTGACAGACCGGTGCTGGAAATCAAAACCCTCCACACCGGCGGCGTGGTGCCGCCGGGAAAAGAGGCCGCGGATATTGGGCGGCTATGTCAGGAGGGTATCAATGCGTGGTCGGTTTGCCTCTTAGTTTTTCAATCTCGTCCTTGAGTGCCAGCTTGCGTCGCTTGAGATTCACGATTTCGAGGTCGTCGACCGATGGATGATTCATCGCGTCATCGATTTCACGTTCGATGTCGCCGTGTTTCCGCTGCAACTCATCAAGATGGGATGCAAGAGACATGATTGGTTCTCCCTTTCATGGTTTTCCTCGATTGCAACCGTCACGGCGCGTCCACCGCAGGTTCGCTTCTGTGACGGCACGGTGACAGTGTGTCACCTTCCGCGGGCGATGTCGAATGATCCGTGGTAGCATTCCACGACACTGTGAAATGTGATATGGGCTGCACGCCGGTGACAAAACACCCGGCCCCGCCCAATCAGGCCCAGCTTTGGGCGCCGCAGACGTGCAGACGGTAGAGAATGTCCGATCAGGAACAGGCCGATATTCGCCTCGAATTTTCCCGCCTGAAGCAGGAACACGCCGATTTCGATGCCGCCATCAACGCGATGATCGCCATGACCTGCGATCCGCTGCAGATCCAGCGCATGAAGAAGAAGAAGCTGTTCCTCAAGGATCGGCTGATGGCACTGGAAGACAAGATCATTCCCGACATCATTGCGTGAGTTGGCATTCGCTCGCCCGCGCGCTACCCGGCGATCGAAAGCTTTGCGGCACGATCACGCAGCAGGCCGATGAGTTCGCCGGTCCGCTCCTCGGACGTATCGATGGGGACCACCAGGCACATCGTCGCCTCGACCTTGCCCGGCGCTGAAAACACCGGAGCGGCAAGGCACTTCGTATAGGCATCGACAAGGCCCGAAGTGACGCAATGGCCGGTGACCTGCGCTTTTGCGATGTCGGCGACGAAATCGTCAAGCCGCAGTTTGCGCCCGTCGGGCAGCACGAGATCGTCGTTTGACACCATGTCTTCGATCTCAGCCTTCTCCAGCCCCGCCAGAAGCAGCCGCCCCGAGGCTGTCCAGGGCAGCGGTATCTGCAAGCCGGTGGCGGAACTGATGCGGAACGGTCTGGTGCCGGGACTCGCATGGACGATCGTATAGCGGCCGCTCTGCAGCATGCACAGTTCGGAAGTCTCGCCGGTCTCGCGCGACAGATTGTCGACCTCCTGGCGCCCCCGCCTCAACAGGTCGTTGCCCCGCACATAGTCCATTCCGTAGAGATAGAGCTTCTTGCCGAAATAGACGCGATTGCCGTCGCCTTCCATTTCCAGCAGTCCCGCATCGACCAGCGACCGCACCAGCGTATAGGTCGTCGAGCGGGGCGCGTTCACGCCCTTGGCAAGGTCGCCAATGCCGATCGCGCGCTGGGTCGTGTGAAGAAACTCCAGAATCTCGAGCACCCGGTTGAGCCCCTTTTCACGGGAGCCCGAAATCTTCTCGCCGGCTGAAAGTGCCGAGGTATTGCCATCTTGCATTGTTGATTCCCGGTGTTAGTATCTGTCCTGTACAGGATACATTCGTCTCTTGTAAGAGACAATCGCTTCGACGTCACTGACGCGTGTATTGCCTGTGCAAGGGGAACACAAACGAAAGGAGGTCGCCGTGAACGACACATCCGGAAGACGTGATTTTCTGAAATTGGGAATGGCGGGACTGGCCGCGGCCGGCGTCGTGGGTGCGGCGGTAACCGTCGATGCCCAAAAGGCCGCTGCCCAGGCAGCACCCGACAGCCTGCTGCGCACCGTGCTCGATCGCGGCAAGCTGATCGTCGGCACCGGCAGCACCAATGCGCCGTGGCACTTCGAGAACGATGCCGGCGAACTCGTCGGCATGGACATCACCATGGGGCGCATTCTTGCCAAGGGCCTTTTCGACGATCCGACCAAGGTCGAGTTCGTGATGCAGGATCCGGCACAGCGCATCCCCAACGTCACCACCAACAAGGTCGACATCACCATTCAGTTCATGACGATGAGCGCCCAGCGCTCGCAGCTGGTCAATTTTTCCCGGCCTTACTACGTCGAGGGCGTCGCCCTGCTGAGCCTTCCGACCGCCGAGAACAAGACCTTCGACAAGCTGCTTGCCGGCGGCTCGGCGACACGCGTCTCCATCCTGCAGAATGTCGATGCCGAGGCGCAGGTGCATTCGGTGCTGCCCGAGTGCCAGGTTATGCAGATCGATACCCAGGCCAACGTGCTGCAGGCACTGGAATCGAAACGCGTCGACGCCGCTGCCGTCGATCTGTCCACGGTGCGCTGGCTCGCCTCGCGCAATCCGGACAGATATTTCGACGCCGGCAAGAGCTGGCTGAGCATGCTTTATGGCGCGGCACTCCGGCAAGGCGACCTTGACTGGCTGACCTTCGTCAACTCGACCTTCACCATCGCCATGTTCGGCCACGAAAACGCACTCTACGATGCCGCCTTCAAGGACTTTTTCGGACAGGAGCCGCCGGCGCGCCATCCCGGCTTCCCAGCCATCTGACCTGCCGGGCGGAAGGGCGTATCCAGCGCCCTTCCGCCTCCCTAGAGCAATTCCAGGAAAAGTGTGAAACGGTTTTCCGCCCGGAATTGCGCCAAAACAAAGAGTTAGAGCGGGTCGCCGTTTCCGTGAAACGGTGAACTGCTCTAAGCCTGCGGCACTGAGGCGGACGCATGGGCTATGCCCTTAATTTCAACCTGATCTGGCGGCACTTCGACAAGCTGTGGGGAGGACTGCTGCTCAGTCTCGAGCTCGCCGTCATATCGATCGCCATCGGCACCGTCATCGGCCTGGTTCTGGCGGTCTGGTACGTGTCTGCCGGACGCATCGTGCGCACCATCATCGCCGCCTACGTCGAATTCATCCGCAACGTGCCGCTGATCCTGCTCGTCTACCTCGTCTTCTACGGCCTGCCGACAGTGGTCGACATCGCCTACAGCGCGCCGACCTCGTTCGTCGTCACGCTGTCGCTCTATAGCGGCGCCTATCTGGTCGAGGTGTTTCGCTCCGGGCTCGAAGCCGTTCCGCGCGGACAGCTGGACGCCGGCAAGGCAATCGGCCTGACGCCCTGGCAAAGGCTGCTCAACGTGCGCCTGCCGACCATGCTGCGCATCACCTTGCCGGCATTGTCCAACACCTTCATATCGCTGTTCAAGGACACCTCCGTCGCCTCGGTCATTTCGGTGCCGGAGCTGACCTATGGCGCCCAGTGGATCAACTTCAACACCTTCCGCATCGTCGAGGTCTATCTCGTGGTCACGGCGATGTATCTGGTGACCGGCTACATTTTGCTTTTTGCGCTTCGGCTTGTCGAGCGCCGGTTCAGGGCGGCGCGCTGACATGCTGACCCAGATCGCCTATGCCTTGCCTTTCCTCGCCCAGGGCTTTGCGCTGACACTGTGGGTATCCCTGCTGGTCGTGGTGTTTTCGCTGATTGCCGGCGTGATCATGGGCGTCGGTCTGGTCTATGGCCCGGTGCCGTTGCAATGGGCCGTGCGCATCTTCAGCGACACCATCCGCGGCATCCCGATCCTGGTGCTCATCTTCTTTGTCTATTACGGACTGCCGGCCGTCGGGCTTCATCTGCCGTCGTTCTGGGCCGCCGTGCTGGCGCTGACCCTGTTCAAGACAGCCCAGGTCGTCGAATATTTCAGAGGTGCTGTCGGCTCCATTCCGAAAGGGCAGTCCGAGGCGGCGATGGCGATCGGACTCACCTTTCGCCAGCGGCTCGCCTACGTCATTTTCCCACAGGCGTTCAGGCGCTTCCTGCCGCCCTGGATCAACGGCGTCACCGATGCGGTCAAGGGCAGCGCGCTGGTATCGCTGCTCGGCATCACCGACCTGATGCAGGCCATCAACCAGGTCATCGGCCGCACCTACGAGGCCATGCCGCTCTATATTCTCGGCGCGCTCATCTACTTCGCGGTCAACTATGCCCTTTCGCTCGCCAGCCGGCGGCTCGAGCGGCGTTTCTCCTTCATCCGGGAATAGCAATGTCCACAAGTCCGAAAAACACCCCGGCCCTTCTCGACGTCCTGGACGTTTCCAAAGCCTTTGGGACCGTCCAGGTCCTGCGTTCGGTCAGCCTGCAGGTGGCGAAGGGGGAGGTGGTGACGGTCATCGGCCCCTCCGGCAGCGGCAAAACCACGCTGCTGCGTTGCGTCAACTTTCTCGAAAGCTATGACAGTGGTTCGATTCGCATCGACGGCAAGGAGGTCGGCTTTCGCGAAGCCGGAACCCGCCAGCGTCGCAGCGAACGCGATCTCGCCGCGATGCGCGCCGAGACCGGCATGGTGTTCCAGAGCTTCAACCTCTTTCCGCACCTGACAGCCGCCGGCAACATCATGCTTGGCCTCACCAAGGTGCGCGGCAAGAGCAACGCCGAAGCGCGCACCATCGCCGAACACTGGCTCGGCCGGGTCGGTCTAGCCCACAAGGCCGACAGCCTGCCCGCCGAACTGTCCGGCGGCCAGCAGCAGCGCGTCGGCATTGCCCGCGCCGTGGCCATGGGGCCGAAGATCCTGCTTCTCGACGAGATAACATCCGCGCTCGACCCGGAACTGGTCGGCGAGGTGCTTGAGGTCGTGCGCAGCCTGGCCGAGGACGGCATGACGATGGTGATGGTCACGCACGAAATGGCCTTTGCCCGAGATGCCTCGAGCCGCATCATCTTCATGGCCGATGGCGGCGTCAGCGCGGCGGGTCCACCCGCCGAAATCCTGGCAGCCGACACCGACAATGAGCGCCTGCGCACCTTCCTGGCACGCTTCCGCGCCTCGCATTTCTAGAACGGGACAGCGAACGCTGTCGTAAGGAGCCTTCTTTCATGACGCCTTATATCCGGCTCGCCGCGTTGGGCCTGACGCTGCCCGAGCCGCCGACCCCGATCGCCAACTTCGTCACCCATGCCGAAAGCGGCCGGCTGATCTTCCTGTCCGGCCAGGGACCGCTGCGCACCGATGGCAAACTGTTCACCGGCAAGGTAGGAGACGATGTCACCGTCGAGCAGGCTTATGGCCATGCCCGCCTCACCGGCCTCAATCTGCTTGCCGTCATGCACGCAGCCACCGGCGACCTTGGCCGGATCGTGCGCGTCGTCAAGCTGCTCGGCTTCGTCAACGCCATACCGACCTTCAGCGACCACCCGAAAGTGGTCAATGGCTGTTCCGACCTGTTTGCCGATGTGTTCGACAATATCGGCGGCCATGCCCGCTCGGCGATCGGCGTCGGCTCCTTGCCTGGAAACATCACCGTTGAAATCGAGGCGGTTGTCGAGATCGCCGCCTGACCTTTAGAAGAATGGAATCCGAGAGATGAAAACCACTTCCACCGACGGCTCCAACACCACCATCCGCGAACGGCTCGGCCTTCGCCCGATCATCAATGTCTCCGGCACGATGACCGCGCTCGGCGCGTCGATCATTGTCCCCGAAGCGATCAGCGCCATGGCGGAAATGGCCTCGCAATGGGTGGAAATGGATGACCTGCAACGCGCCGCAAGCACGATCGTCGCGCGCCTGACCGGCGGCGAAACCGGTTTCATCACTGCCTGCTGCGCCAGCGGCATCACCATGGCGATCGCCGGTGCGATGACGGGGACCAATCTGCTCGCCATCGAGCGGCTGCCTGATAACACGGAAGGTCTCAAGTCGGAGGTCATCGTCCAGCTCGGCCACATCGTCAACTATGGTGCGCCGATCGACCAGTCGGTCCGGCTGGCGGGCGCCAGGGTCGTGCCGGCCGGCACGGTCAGCGTGACGCAGGACTATCATGTGCGCGACGCGATCAACGACCGCACGGCGGCGGGCCTCTATGTCGTTGCGCACCACACCGTGCAGTATGGCATGCTGTCGCTGGAGGAATTCTGCGAGATCTGCCACGCCAGGGGTGTCCCGGTGATCGTGGATGCGGCTTCAGAGTATGATCTGCGCGACTTCCTCGCGCGCGGCGCCGACATTGTCATCTACAGCGGCCACAAATTCCTGAGCGGGCCGACCAGCGGCATCGTCACCGGCCGCAAGGATCTGGTTCGCGCCGCTTATCTGCAGAACCGCGGCGTCGCCCGCGCCATGAAGGTCGGCAAGGAAAGCATCGCCGGCACCATGGCCGCACTGGAAGCCTGGGAAAAGCGCGACCATGCCGGCATCCGCCGCCGCGAAGACGCCGCGCTCAACCTGTGGAAGGACACGTTGCACGGGCTGCCGGGCGTCATCGCGCAGATCATCCCGGATCCGACCGCCAACCCTCTGGATCGGCTTCAGATTTTTGTACTGCCCGAAAGCCGGTTCACGGCGGCCGGTCTCACCTCGGCATTGGCGACGGGCTCGCCGCCGATTATCGTGCGCAACCACGAGGTGGAGCGCGGCCATTTCTTCCTCGACCCCTGCAATCTTCATCCCGGCGAGGCCGAGATCGTCGCCGAACGGCTGCGCGCCATATTGACCGCCAAGGACCGCCCGGCCGATGCGATGAAAGTCTCCCGCAAGGATTCGTCCGGCGTCTTACGCTGGCCAGATTGAACACCCGGCGAATCGCTACCTGAAATGCGCCGGCCGTAACCAGCACGCGCCATCCATGCGCCTACTGCCCTGACGGGCTCTCCACGGCACCGGCCAGGAAACTGCCGGCTCCCTCTGCGCGCGGCTCCCTCTGCGCGCCTTGGCGGGTCCAGCTTGGCGGCTGCTTCACAACTTTTCAACAATAACTTTACAAATATCTATATTTATGTGAAGTCATGACGATGAAGGATCGCTCATGACAGCCAACCGTTTCGCCACGCGCCTGAATTCCTTTGCCTCGCGACCGCAGGCCGAGTGGCCCGATCTTACCGGCAAGCCGTCGCTGCTGCAGATGGCGGCGCGCGCCGCCAAGGTCGAGGGGCTTACCGATCTCGACCTCAACTTTCCTGACCACGCCGGTGAAAAGCCCACGGAAATCACCCTGAAACTGGGCGATCTCGGGCTTTCCATCAATGGCTTTGCCATGCGCTACTACTCCAACCCCGCCTTCAAGCTCGGCGCCTTCACCAATCCGGATCCGGCGGTGCGCCGCGAGGCCATCGACCTGACCAAGGCCGGCATCGATGCCGTGCGTGAGGCCGGCGCCAGCCTGATGACGCTGTGGCTCGGCCAAGATGGCTTCGACTACGCCTTCCAGGCCGACTATTCAACGCTTTGGCAACACGAAATTGATGGGATTCGTGAAGTTGCGACACATGATCCCGACTGTCAGATCAGCCTTGAATACAAACCGAACGAACCACGCTCTTACAGCCTGATGCCGGATGCGGCGACGACCTTGCTGGCGATCCGCGATGTGGGCCTGCCCAATCTCGGCGTCACGCTCGATTTCGCTCATGTGCTCTACGCCGACGAACAGCCGGCCTTTGCCGCGGCCCTGGTGGCGCGTCACAGCAAGCTGCTCGGCGTGCACCTGAACGACGGCTACGCCAAGCGCGACGACGGCCTGATGGTCGGCGCGGTGCACACGCTGCAGACCATCGAGCTGCTCAGGCAGATTCGCCGCGACGGTTACGCCGGCGCCATCTATTTCGACACGTTCCCCGATATGACCGGGCTCGATCCGGTGCGCGAGTGCGAAGTCAACATCGCCACCGTCAAGCGCATGCTGCGCGTCGTCGACCGGCTGGAGCAGGACAATCGCCTGTCCGCCGCCATGGACAGCCAGGACGCGGTGACGTCGCAGGCCATCATCCAGGAAATCATGCTCGGGCCGGATAGCTGAGGCATCCGCGCCATCACCGTTTTCAACCAGGGAGGAATACAATGAAACTTCTGCTTGCCACCGCTACCGCCGCACTGATGGCGCTCTCGATCGGCTCTGCCTTTGCCGCCGACCTCGCGCCGCTCAATTCCGACACGGAAAAGGACCGCATCGACTGGTCGCAGGTCGAGGCTAAATTCGGCGCGTTCCCCAAGCTGCCCGAAGGCACCAAGGCAGGCGCGGTCTCCAAGACGCTGACCAATGAATACTGGCGCTCGCTGGGCGAGGGCTACACGGCATTCGGCGCCAAGGTCGGCGTTCCCGTCGTCTATCAGGCAGCGCAGAGCGAGGGCGACCAGCTCGGCCAGCTCACCATCGCCGAAGGCTTGGTGACGCAGGGCTACAACGTGCTGCTCGTCTCGCCGCAGACGGATGCCAATCTGCAGCCGATCATGGAGCAGGCCAAGGCCGCCAACGTGCCGGTGGTCAACGTCAATGACGCCGTCATCCCGCAGGCCGAGCATTATGTCGGCAATGTCCAACGCGACAATGGCGTGCGCGTCGCCAAATGGTTCATCAAGAATCGTCCGAATGGCGGCAAGGTCGCCATCGTCGAAGGTCAGGCTGGCGTCTATGCCGCCGTGCAGCGCACCGACGGCTTCAAGTCGACCATCACCGAGGGGGGCAAATTCGAGGTTGTCGCCAGCGTTCCCGGCAACTGGGACCGCCAAGCCTCCTATGACGCGGCCACCAACATCCTGCAGCAGCACCCCGACCTGATCGGCTTCTATGCCAACAATGACGGCATGGCGCTCGGCATCGTCGAGGCTGTCAAGGCCGCCGGCCTGCAGGACAAGGTTGCGGTCTTCGGCACCGACGGCATTTCCGATGCCTACGCCTCCATACGGGCCGGCGAACTGACCGGCACGGTCGACAGCTTCCCGGTGCTGACCGGCGAAGTGGCGTTGGAAACAGCTCTGCGTCTCGTCGCGGGACAGAAGCTGCCGCGCGTTGTCGCCACGCCGCAGGCGCTGATCACCAAGGACAATGCCGACCGCTATTCCGGCACCGGCGCGCGCAAGGCCCTGCTCGAGGACGCGGCAGCGGGCCAATAAGGCTAATCGGCGGGTGCCGGCCAGAGCAATTCGCTGCCGGCCGGCACTCTTGCCCGGAGATAGAACCCGATGTCACCCCGGCTGCAATTCAAGGGCATTTCCAAGCTGTTTCCGGCCGTACGGGCGCTCCACGAGGTGTCACTCTCGGTCGGGGCCGGTGAAATCCACGGCCTGCTCGGCGAAAACGGCGCCGGCAAGTCGACGCTGCTGCGCGTCCTGTCTGGCGTCTACAGGCCGACAGCGGGAAGCATCCTCATCGACGGCAAGCCGGTTACACTCGCCAACCCGGTCGCCGCACGCGCTGCGGGCGTCGCCATGATCCATCAGGAATTGCAGCAGGTACCGCGCCTCAGCGTCGCCCAGAACATGTTCCTCGGCCATCCGCTGACGCGCGGCGGTATCTTCGTCGCCCGGCGCGAGCAAGAGCGCCGTGCTGCGGATGCTCTTGCGGCCATTGATCCCTCCATCGATCCGGCGGCACCCCTTGGTACCCTGAAGGTGGCGCAGCGGCAGATCGTCGAGATCGCTCGCGCGCTGCTCGATCGCGCCCGCATCGTCGCCATGGACGAGCCGACATCGAGCCTGACGCCGAGCGAATTCGAACGGCTGGCGCAAGTCATCACCGGCCTCGCCCGCGACGGCGTCGCGGTCGTCTATGTCTCGCACAAGCTGGACGAGGTGTTCGGCATCTGCCGGCGCGCCACCATCATGCGCGATGGCGTCGTCGTCGATTCCGTCGATCTGAAAGACCTGTCGGAGAAAGCGGTCGTGGCGATGATGGTCGGCCGCGAACTGGCGCAGGAACACCATAATTCCCATGCCACGAACAAGGTCATGCTGAGCGCGCGTGGCCTCTCTTCGGCGACGAAGGTGCGCAACGTGTCGTTCAATCTGCATTGCGGCGAGGTGCTGGGCATTGCCGGCCTGGTCGGTTCCGGCCGCACTGAACTTTTGCGGCTCTTGGCCGGCGCCGATCGCGCCACGGCCGGGACGATTGCAATCGACGGCAAGGCGGCGCGCTTCGCCAGCCCGCGCGATGCGATTGCCGCCGGCGTCGGACTGGTGCCGGAGGAGCGCAAACGCGAAGGCATCGTGCCGCTGCGCTCGATCACCTGCAATATGGCGCTCGCCTCGATGGCCGTGTTCGCGCCGCGCGGTCTCATCGATCACGCCAGGTTGAAACACGTGGCCGTCGAGAAGATGAGCCGTGTCAACCTGCGGCCGTTTCTGCTCGACCGGCCGATTCGCCTGTTCAGCGGCGGCAACCAGCAGAAGGCGATCATCAGCCGCTGGCTGGCGGCGGGAACCCGCATCCTCTTGTTCGACGAACCGACGCGCGGCATCGATGTCGGCGCCAAGGCGGAGATCTATCATCTGATCGAGGAACTCGCCGCCGAGGGCCATGCCGTGATCGTCGTCTCCTCCGAGCTCCCCGAAGTGATCCGGCTTGCCGACCGCGTGCTGGTCATGCGCGACGGCACGATCGCGGCCGAACTCCACAGAGACGATATCAGCGAACAGGCGATCGCGGCGCACGCCATCCCGCAAACGCAAACGCCGGCCGCACAGCAGGCAAGGCAGTAGGTGACGGATATGTCGGATACCACTCTGGTGCGGCCGCGGGCCGAATTCGTGCGCGGGGTTTCCATGCGCGACGCCGGCACGCTGATCGGTCTTGTCGTGATCCTCACCGTCTTCGGCGCGCTGGTGCCTGGCTTCTTCGCCGAGCGCAACCTGATCAACATCCTGCAGCAGTCGAGCATCAATGCCTGTCTGGCGCTGGGCATGACGCTTGTCATCATCTCCGGCGGCATCGACCTGTCGGTCGGGCCGACGGCAGCGCTCTCGGCCGTCATCTCGGCCTCTATGATGGTCGCCGGCGTGCCGTTTCCGCTGGCCATCGCCGCCGGCTTCGCCATTGGCCTTGCCTGCGGCCTCGTCAACGGCGTGCTCGTCGCCTATGTCGGGCTGCAGCCCTTCATCGTCACATTGGGGACGCTCAGCACCTACCGGGCGCTGGCACTGATCTACACCGGCGGCAATCCGGTTCTGGGCCTGCCCGCGGGGTTCCGCGCCATCTTCAACGGATCGCTGTTTGGACTGCCTCTGGCGGTCGTCATCGTCGCCTGCGTGGCTGTCGTCGCCTGGGTCGTTTTGAAGAAGACGCCCTTCGGCGAATATCTGCTTGCCGTCGGCGGCAACGAGGAGGCGGCCTACATCGCCGGCGTGCCGATTGCCCGCACCAAGATCGCCGCCTACATGATCTCAGGCCTGCTGGCAGCGCTTGCCGCGCAGATCCTGATCGGCCGGCTCGGCGCCGCCGAGCCCATCCTCGGCAATCTCTGGGAACTCGACGCCATCGCGGCTGCCGCCATCGGCGGCGCCTCGCTGATGGGCGGCAAGGGCAGCATCGTCGGCACCATCCTGGGCGCTATCATCCTCGGCGCCATGCGCAACGGTTTGACGCTGATGAACGTCCAGTCCTTCTATCAGCTTCTGGCAACTGGTCTTATAATCCTCGCCGCGATGCTTATCGATCGCGTGACGAGGGGGCGTGGATGACCTTGAGCGGGCTGGACCTGAAAGCGGTAGGACCACGCATCCGCATGATGATGCCGCATCTCACCCCGTTGGAGGCGAAGGTGGTGGAAACCGTCTTCGGCCGGCGCGGCTTCGACGAGAGCATTCCGCTGAAGCAGATCGCCGAAGAGTCTGGCGTGTCCGAGGCGATGGTGGTCAAGATCGCCAAGAAGCTAGGCTTTTCCGGCTATCGCGACTTCCGCACCGCCGTCTATGAATACAGTCGCCTGCCGACCGCCGAGATGCACCAGGAACTGTCGTCCGACGACAGTTCGGCCGAGATCGTGCAGAAGGTGTTCCGCACCTCCATCCAGGCGCTGGAGGAAACGCTGGCGATCCTCGATATCGAGGATTTCGACCGCGCCGCCGATCTTCTCTACCGTGCGAAGAGCCGGGATTTTTATGGCGTCGGCGGCTCGGCGCAGATTGCCCGCGATGTCTCGCACAAGTTTCTGCGCATCGGCATCCGCGCATCGGTCTATGATGATTCGCATATGATGCTGATGTCGGCCTCGCTGCTCGGCGGCGACGACATCGCCGTCGGCTTCTCGCATTCGGGCAACACGTCGGCCGTCATCGACGCCATCCAGCTGGCCCGCAAGAACGGTGCCCGCACGCTGGCCATCACCAACTACGACAACTCGCCGCTGGCTGCGGTCGCCGACATCGTGCTTTGCTCGACCGCGCAAGGCTCGCCGCTGATGGGCGAGAACGCAGCGGCGCGCATTGCCCAGCTCAACATCCTCGACGCGCTGTTCGTGGCGGTGGCGCAGCGCGATTATCAGGCGGCGGAGCGCAACCTCGGCCGCACCATGTCGGCGGTGACATCGAAACGAAAAGACCGGGGCTCATGACGACATCGCCGCTGGTCACCGTGTTCGGCAGCTTGCACTACGACATCATGGTCGACGCGCCCGACCGCCCACGCAAGGGCGAGACGGTGACCGGCCATGCCTGGCACCCGAAATGCGGCGGCAAGGGCGGCAACCAGGCTGTCTCGGCGGCGCGGGCCGGCGTGCGCGCGGCGATGATCGGCGCCGTCGGCGACGATGATTTCGGGCGGGCGTTGCTGGCCAATCTCGATCGCGCGCTGGTCGACCACCGCTTCGTGCGGGTGGCCGCTGGCGCCAGCTCCGGCATGAGCGTGGCGATCTTCGACGCGGGCGGCGACTATGGCGCGGTGATCGTCTCAGGCAGCAATCTGACACTGGGCCATGCCGACATTGCCTCTGCTTCCGATGTGATGGCCCAAACGGCAGTGCTTTTGTTACAGAACGAAGTGCCGGAAGCCGGCAACATTGCCGCCGCACGCGCCGTCAAAGCACGGGGCGGCCGCGTCGTGCTCAACGCGGCCCCCGCGCGCAAACTCTCCGACGAGTTGATCGCCCTGGTCGACATATTGGTGGTCAACGCAATCGAGGCGGAATTCCTGGCTGGCACAGCAGTGGTCGAGACGCTGGACGGGGCCGCGCAAGCCGCACGGCTGCTGGCCGATCTTTATCCGGTGGCAATTGTCACGGCGGGCGGCGAGGGCGTCGCCTGTTGCGACCAGACCGGCGAGGCCTTTGCGCTGCTGGCCGTCCCGGTCAAGGTCGCCAGCACGCATGGCGCCGGCGATGAATTCGTTGGCGCGCTGGCCGCGGGACTTGCCCGAGGAGAGACCATGCACGCGGCGGTCACCGCTGCCAACGCGGCTTCGGCGTTGCTGGTCTCGACGCCAGAGGCCGAGCGCGACGGCATCTGAACGGCTGGTTTCCGTCTTGCCGGACCGAAGCGGCGGCCGCCTATCCTTGCGGCCTCGCGCGAATTCCGCTAAGGCGCGCCTTTGTCGCCGGGGAACACGGACTTGGACGATCAACGCGCCGACGTCGCCATCATCATGGGCAGCCAGTCCGACTGGGCGACGATGCGTCATGCCGCCGAAACGCTGGAAGCACTAGGCATCCCGCACAAGCGGCTGATCATTTCCGCGCATCGCACACCGGACCGGCTCTATGATTTCGCCAAAGGCGCCAAGGCGGCCGGTTACAAGGTGATCATCGCCGGCGCCGGCGGTGCGGCGCACCTGCCCGGCATGACGGCGGCGATGACGCCGCTGCCGGTGTTCGGTGTGCCGGTGGAATCGAAAGCGCTTTCCGGGCAGGATTCGCTGCTGTCCATTGTCCAGATGCCGGCCGGCATTCCCGTGGGCACGCTGGCCATCGGCAAGGCCGGCGCCGCCAACGCAGCCCTTCTGGCCGCTGCCGTGCTGGCCCTGAACGATGATAGCCTTGCCGTCCGTCTGGATGCCTGGCGCGCCGCGCAGACCGCCAAGGTCGCGGCAGAACCGACGGATACGCCGTGAGCCTGCCCGCCGGATCGACGATCGGCATCATTGGCGGCGGCCAACTCGGCCGCATGCTGGCTGTTGCCGCCGCCCGCCTCGGCTACCGCACCGTGGTGCTGGAGCCGCAAGCGGATTGCCCCGCGGCACAGGTCGCCAACCGGCAAATAACAGCTGCCTATGACGACCCGGCCGCCCTTGCCGAACTGACAGCGTCGAGTTCCGTCATCACCTACGAGTTCGAGAACGTCCCGGTCGCGGCGGCCAGCGCGCTGGCGGCCAAGGTTCCGGTCTATCCGCCGGCGCGTGCGCTGGAAGTGGCGCAGGACCGGGTGGACGAAAAAACATTCCTCAACGGCATCGGCATTGCCACCGCCGATTTCCACGCCGTCGACAATGATGACGAGCTTACGGCGGCGCTGAAAGCGTTCGACGGCAGCGGCATCCTGAAGACGCGGCGCATGGGCTATGACGGCAAGGGCCAGCGCGTCTTCAGCAACATGGAAGCAGGCGGTTTTGCCGGCACCTGCGAGACGATGGGCAATGTGCCGCTGATCCTGGAGGCCTTCGTGCCGTTCGAGCGCGAGATCTCGGTGATCGCGGCGCGTGGGCTGGACGGTGCGGTCGTCGCCTACGATCCGGCCGAGAATGTCCACCGCAATGGCATTCTCCATACGTCGACCTTGCCGGCCGGCGTAAGGCCCGAAACCGCGACAGCAGCCCGAATGGCGGCATCGACGATATTGTCGGCGCTGAACTATGTCGGTGTCATCGGCGTCGAGTTCTTCGTGCTGGCGGACGGCTCGCTGCTGGCCAACGAGATCGCGCCGCGCGTGCACAATTCCGGCCATTGGACGGAAGCCGCCTGTATCGTTTCGCAGTTCGAGCAGCATATCCGCGCCATCGCCGGCCTGCCGCTCGGCAGCCCGGACCGCCACTCCGACTGCGTGATGGAGAACCTGATCGGCGACGATGTGCTGCGCGTCCCTGAGCTTCTCGCCGAGCCCGATCTGATGCTGCATCTCTACGGCAAGGCCGAAGCGCGGCCCGGCCGCAAGATGGGCCATTTCACTCGGATCAGCCGTCGCGCCTCATAAGGTTGCCTACTGCACGTCGTCGCTCTCGTCCTCGCCTGGAGTGGCGCAACTCACATCGCCTTTCTCGCAATTGGCCGCGGCAGCGAGCTGCTTGACGCGATCATTGGTCAATCTGGTCAGGCATTGCGAAACTTCCATCGAATGGATCGATCCGCCTTCGCTGGCGGCGGTGGAATGCGCGCACTCGGCATCGCGAAAAGCGATCCAGGCGCGTTGCGCCACCTGCAGCAATCTCTTGCCGCCGGCATCATCCGAGCTGGTGAGATCCTGATAGGCCTTGTTAAGCTTGGCGTCGGCCGCCTGATAGTCTTCGCCGGCACAGATGTTCATCATCTGCTGGCTGTCGTCGCTGCGGTCGCATTCCTGCGCGCGCGCAACCGAGGCTCCCGCCAGCAGGACAAGGCAGGCGGACAGGAACATTCGGCGCATGGTTCTCTCCAAATCACTTCACGGCGACCGCATCATCCCAGCCGGCCCAGGGCCGCGCAATGCGCCAGGCCGACATGGCGGATAATTGATGACAGGGATGATTCACAGCCGCAATGGAGCACGCTTGCGGTTGACAGGGACAAGGCTCCTCGTTTATGAGCCACCCACAGTTCAAAGGCGCGTCTTCTGGCGCGCCTTAAAATTTCGACCCGGACCGGGTCCACACCGACAGGCAAGACCATGAAGATCAAGAATTCGCTCAAGGCGCTGAAGGCGCGTCACCGCGACAACCAGCTGGTTCGCCGCAAGGGCCGCGTCTACATCATCAACAAGACCGCCCCGCGCTACAAGGCACGCCAGGGCTGAGCTTTCGGGCAGGAGGCTGTTGCCTCCGCCCATTTGATGCTTGTTGCCGCCTGCCGGCCTTTTCACGCCAAATTCAGTTTGACGTTCCGCCGCCCGGGACTAGAGTCCGGTGATGCGGATTCTTTTTGCATTTTTGACATCTCTGCTTGTTTCCGGCGCCATTTATGGCCCGGCATGGGCGGATGATGCTGTCGCGCCGCCGGCCACTCAGGACGCCCCGCCCGCCGCAACGACGAAACAAGCCCGCCTCGACCAGTTGTTCAGCGATCTGAAACGCGAGCGCAACGAAAAGGCGGCCGAGCGCATCGCCGGCAACATCTGGAGCGAGTGGTCGCAATCCGGCAGCGCCTCGATCGACCTGATGATGCAATGGTCGCAAAAAGCCGTCGAAAGCCAGAAATTCGACGTCGCGCTCGATTTCCTCGACCAGGTGGTGACTTTGCAGCCGACCTATGCCGAAGGCTGGAACCGGCGTGCCACCGTGCATTTCATGATGAAGAACTACGGCAAGTCGATGTCCGACATCGACCATACGCTGCAGCTCGAGCCGCGCCATTTCGGTGCGCTGTCCGGCCTGGCGCAGATCATGGCGTTGACCGGCCACAAGCAATCGGCGCTCGAGGCCTGGCAAAAGGTGCTGGCCATCTATCCGATGATGCGCAGCGCCCAGGACCAGGTCGGCACGATTTCGGAGGAACTTGCCGGTGAAGGCATTTGATTGCTCTAGGGGAGTGGGGAGAATAAGGCAGTAGGGGCAGATTGTACCTGCGGAACACACACCCTACTCCCCTACTCCCCTACTCCCCTACTCCCCTACTCCCCTACTCCCCTACTCCCCTACTCCCCTATGTTTGGACCGGAGACATCGCGAACAGGTGTGCGAGGACATCGCGAACAGTTTGGCGTGCTTTGCGCCGGGAGGTTCGCGATGCCATTTGGGAACACCAGCGTGATGGATGGGAAGTTGGAGTTTGTGCGTCTTGCGGTGCAGGATGGCAGCAATGTCAGTGCGCTTTGTCGTCGTTTCGGGGTTGGCCGAACCTGTGGTCACAAGTTGATCGCGCGGTATCGCGCCTATGGCGAAGCCGGGCTTGCGGAGCAATCGCGCCGTCCAGCGACGAGCCCGGCGCGCAGCCCGGATGCAGTCGAGGCGGCGGTTCTTGGCATGCGCCGGGCGCACCCGGCCTGGGGCGGACGCAAGATCTCCAAGGTCCTGCGGCGCGAGGGAACCGGTTCGCCTGCACCTTCCACGGTGACCGGGATCCTGCACCGCAATGGCGTCGAGCTGGGTTTGCTCGGGGGTGGAGCCAAGCCGTTCGGGCGCTTCGAGCATGCCGCCCCCAACGATCTGTGGCAGATGGACTTCAAGGGCCATGTCGCGTTGCGGCAGGGCGGCCGGCTGCATCCGCTGACCGCGCTCGACGACCATTCGCGCTTCTCCGTCGTGCTGCAGGCTTGCATCAACGAGACCGGCGAAACGGTCAAACCCCACCTGATTGCCGCCTTTCGCCGCTATGGGCTGCCGCAGCGCATGGCTTTCGACAACGGCCCACCGTGGGGAGATGGCGGACGAAGCAACTTCACACGCTTCACCGTCTGGCTGA